>NZ_JBALGC010000103.1:0-21850 GCF_036916575.1 Nostoc sp. | reverse complement strand
TCATAAATAGTATCAACACCTTGATTGTAACTATTGAAAGCAAAAGTATCACTACCAGCTCCTCCAATTAGGCTATCATTACCAAAACCACCTGTGAGGATGTCATTGCCATTGCCACCATAGATGGTGTCATTACCCGCGTCACCATAAAGGGTGTTATTACCAGTCGCATTAGAGGCAAAGATATAATCATTGCCGTCGCCACCAGAGAGTAGGTTATCGCCTCTTGAACCGCTAGCACTCAAGCTATCGTTACCTGCACCACCGTTGAGGGTGTTCTTGCCAGACGAGCGAGAGTCGTATGTCGTGGAAACATTGCGGGGTTCGTGCGGGTCTTGGTTGGGAGTGTAGCTGTAGTAGCCAGAGATGGAGAGAGAATCATTGCCATCGCCACCATTGAGTAGGTTATCACCTGTTGAACCGCCAGCACTCAAGTTATCGTCACCAGCACCACCGTTGAGGGTGTTCTTCCCAGACGGGCGAGAGTCCTGGAACAAGTAGTCATTTCCTTTGTAGTAGCCAGAGATGGAGAGAGTATCATTGCCAACGCCACCATCCAGTAGGTTATTGCCTGTTGAACCGTCAGCACTCAAGTTATCATTACCAGCGCCACCGTTAAGGGTGTTCTTGCCAGACGAGCGAGAGTCGTAGTCGTCGTCTGGGTAGCTGAAGCTGTAGTAGCCAGAGACGGAAAGAGAATCATTGCCATCGCCCCCATCAAGCAGGTTATCGCCAACGAGGGAGTCATTCCCCGTACCGGCAATTAGGGTATCATTTCCCGTACCACCAATGAGAGTATCATTGCCAGCACCACCCCGCAGCAAATCGTTGCCACTCAAGCCATCGATTTTGTCATTACCGCCCTGACCATTGACGACATCATTTGAGTTGTCTAAACCCGTAATGTTGTTAGATTGGTCATTGAGAAAGGTCACCGTGTTCTTGATACCGATGCTCGTATCAGTGGAGTTGGCATCCAGGACATTAAAATTGTCCGTGATGGTAGTTTGCCCATCAAACAGGATATTACCAATTGCCGGTATTGTACCAGAAGCTTTCAGGTTCTCTAAGTTTTCTAATTTGAAGTTTTGCAGGATGACTTGTGTACCAGCCGCCCCTTCAACCCCTTGAAAGCCGATTTCCAGATTGCTGTCATTCTGTGAGAGCAGCAGATTTTGGGCAGTCAACCCAGCACCAAGGAATTTGATGGTATCGACTTCGGCAATCACTGCTGCTGTTGGGTTTGTTCCTTTACCTATACCACCGAAATCAGTAATAGTATCACTACCGTCGCCCAAGTTATAAACAAACTCATCCTTGCCACCGCCACCAATCAGGGTATCATTCCCCTCACCACCAATGAGAGTATCATTCCCTGTACCACCCTGCAGCAAGTCGTAGCCATCCTTGCCATTAATGATGTCAGCGCCGTTACTACCCAGTAGAGTATCATCACCGTCGGTTCCAATGATATTTGCCATAATTTTTACCTGACTAAATGAATTTTTCCAGTAACTTAAGTTCTCAACCTTGAGTTTAATGCAATTTTAGGGCACAAAAAACTGCCGAAATTTGACGTTTTCGGCATACTTTCATGTCACCCTTGAGGGACAGCAATTTTTATTTGAAAATTCACCCTATGAAAAGGCTTTTATATAGCACTTATCTAACTATCTTGAACTATCTAAGTCTTAGGCACTGTACAAATTCATGAGCGTATACATTTAGGAAAACACATAGTTTCAGGCTTTTTTTAATCATTCTTGATCAGTAACAGTAGCTACGCCTACCCAGCGTTGACTGAAAAAGCGTTGTTAAATCAAGATTCAATGCCTAAAAACTTACACTTAATATTTTACTTTCTGTCAATGCGTAAGCCTTACTGTCTTGAAAATAGGGAAAAGTTAACTCTTGATAGAGAGATATTTTTATGCCCTCCTTATGGGCTATTGCCCGTGGGTGTTTAGCTTGAAAATAGGGAGCATCCAAATAACCCCACAATAATTAATTACATCCTAACGTATTTACTTAAATGTCTATAATTTAAATAAACATCTTTGCATATTCTTCACATTATTTGCCGATAAATATATCTAAAATTATTTATCTTTGTGTATTCTTCATATTTTTCTAGTTATAAGCAATACAGAAAGCAGTAGACAAATGCTTCAAAGAGCAATAAAAAATACATATTTTCCTTAGCGATCGCAGCGATACCTTCTGTGCGAGACCTACGCGTAGCTTGCTTAAAAGTAGGGGTTTACGGTGTATCTAAGCAGGAATCGCTACAAGTTGCCAGAATGAGAACGCAGACATCATCCAACAAAGCCCAAGAACACTTGCTTCCTCATCCGTACCCATGACGAAAGTTGAGGGACCAAACCCAACATCTACTCTCTGTTAACACGGCGTTGCATTGAACAATCGAATGCAAGGTGCTTACAAAAGCACCTTGCAATCCGTGCCGCTTAGTGATGGCACGCTGCCTGTACCACCAAAGAGAGTGTGATTGCGACCGCACTAGTACCACTTCGTGGAATTAAAAATTTCTATGGAGTAAGCTTTGTGTCGATTTTGACTAATATCTTTATTTCTGCTATGTTGTACTAAGCCAAGTTGTTAGTAATTAAACCTTTCAGATTTTATGCCAATATAAAAACTCCACTAACTTTTAGGAAGTGGAGTAATTAATGTTATTTCAGGAATGAATCATCACTAAAATCGCTATTTGCACTGTACAAGCGAAATTAGTCTAAACCTTTCTTCAATTCATCTTTAATGTTTTCTACAGTATGAGTAACTTGGGCTTCAGCTTGCTTTTCTTTTCCTTCAGCTTTATCTTGTGGATTACCGGTTATTTCACCCACAACCTCTTGGATTTTTCCTTCAATATTTTTTGCAGTAGCTTCTACTCTTTTTTCGGTACTCATGGTTTTTATTTCCAGCTTGTAGTTTATTAACCTATTATATAAAATAACAATAGTGTATTCTTATTTACTTCCATCAACCGATAGAATAATCTGATAAGTTATATTAACCTAAGATAGATGCGGAGTGCTAGAGAAGTACGCAACGTCAAAAAATCTGAACATGTGTATGGATAAAATGTATTATATATAGGACTTACGCACAGTTAACGGAAAACGAACCACAGAGAACACAGAGGTCATGGAGAAACGAGAGTTTGAGAGGGTTTTTGCGTAAGTCCTAATATATATTAAAAAATGACTTTTTCTCAAATAAATGAGCTTTAATATCAATTCTATGTGAGGCTGCACATTAACGCCCTCAGGCTCAAAGCTTGGGGTTACAGAAAGAAAGCCTGCCTAGCCGATTGAGCGGGATGCTGGGTGTAGCTTGCTTGCCCATTGGGGTACTGCTTCGCAGGCTAATTATATGTATATTCATAGAAAATTGGTATAAGTCAAAGCAAATTTTCAATAAAAGGAAAGCAAAGGAGTGGCAACAAAACGTCAAAAAAATGTATGGAGGAATGAGATTAATGACATCATTCGGGGTGCTTGTGGAGGTTTTTTATTTGGCATCCCTTTACTGTACACAATGGAGGTTTGGTGGGTTGGATCACTGGCAAAACCACAACTGATGATGATGGCGATCGCATTGATGTTTATTGTGGTTTTTTTGCTCAATCAGACAGAAGGCTTTCGTCAACGCAGATATAGCTGGCTAGCTTATCAACCCGCAATGCATACCGTACAAGCGATCGCTATCGGACTAGCTTGCTCTGCCTTTGTGCTGGTACTATTGCGAGAATTGACGCTAGAAACTTCTTTAAAGGAATCTTTAGGTAAAATCATTTTTGAAAGTGTACCTTTCACTCTCGGTGTAGCATTAGCAAACCAGCTTTTGGGAGATACCAGAAATGGCAATGCAGAAGGACAAGCAACCGATCAGGTAAACAGCACAAGCAAGAACAAAGGGAATGAGTTACACGCCACCTTCGCCGATGTAGGTGGAACCCTAATTGGTGCAACCATAATTGCCTTTAACATCGCTCCAACAGATGAAATTCCTATGCTTGCAGCCGCAGCTTCACCACCTTGGCAGTTGGCAATGATTGCCACATCTTTGCTGATTTCTTATGGCATTGTATTTCAGGCAGGCTTTTCTGACCAGCAAAAGCGTAAACAGCAAAAGGGAATTTTTCAACGACCATCGAGCGAAACCATTATGTCTTACTTAGTGTCACTGCTAGCAGGCGCTTTTATGCTATGGTTCTTTCAAAAATTAACTTTTAGCGACCCTTGGACAATGTGGTTAGATCATACATTGATGCTGGGGTTACCTGCAACTATTGGCGGTGCAGCCGGAAGGTTAGCAATATGACAAAAACAGAACAAAAACCAAAGCTATCAATGGCTGAGTGGGT
This sequence comes from Nostoc sp., assembly GCF_036916575.1. Taxonomy (GTDB): domain Bacteria; phylum Cyanobacteriota; class Cyanobacteriia; order Cyanobacteriales; family Nostocaceae; genus Nostoc. The sequence continues at coordinate 17,460 of NZ_JBALGC010000103.1, read as the reverse complement.
GACATTCAGCGTCGCCTCACTTATCCTAGCAATCATTGTGAGTCTGGTGGGCTACACTTGGCTGAACGAAAAGAATCAACCTCCCATCCTTTCTGTCACCAAAAAACAAACAATTCGGGAAATTAATGGACAATTTTATGTTCCCTTTGAAGTCGTGAACACCGGAGGAGATACAGCTGAGTCAGTTCAGATTATGGCTGAGTTACTGATTAACGGCAAAGTTGCAGAAACAGGAGAGCAACAAATCGACTTTTTATCTAATGGTGAAAGTGAAGAAGGCGCATTTGTATTCAGCAAGAACCCACGCCAAGGTCAGTTAAATCTGCGTGTTGGTAGCTATAAATTGCCATAGTGAAGATTTAAAACCGCGATAAACGCGGACTAACACAACTGATTGTAGAGTGGGCATTTTGCCCGTTATTAATTCAAGGCTAGCAAGATAGCCACCGAATAAGATTGGATAATTTATTTCTTAGAAATCCTTAAGCTTTGACCTTAGCTTTTGACCAAACACCATTTTCATCTTCATCATATTGCTGGTGAACAGTCTCCCAAGCAGCTTGTTCAGCCGTAAATTCGTCACTTTTCTCATTGAGTACAGCGTTATAGCGCTCAATGAATGTACTCTGAGCTTCATCAGAAAGATGAGCGCGAACCTCAGGAGACAAGTCTTCTGGGCTGTTGCACTGTCCAGGACAAGGGCGAGCAAAAGTTTTTTCAATTGTATGAATTTCTTCGCCACCAGCACTTTCAAGCAGCAATTGAAATTCACCAGCGCGATCGCTCGGAACTTCTGCCATCAATAAGAACTCGCCAGCTTGTAAACGGGTTTGGTAGATAGCTGCTTTATCTTCTGGCATCCCCAAAGTGGTTAGAACCGATACTAGACCGGCACCTGCACTACCTGCGATCGCTCCACTAGCAGCCCCCAACAACACTGCACCAATAGGCCCTGCTGCTACGATTGAACCGACAAAAGGAATAAACAGTACGCCTACACCCGTGAGCAAGCTGAGGAAAGAACCAAACAAGGAACCAAAAACTGCCCCTGTTCTCAAACCTCCCAGAATCACATCCTTTTTAGTAATAAAGCCAGCGATTTTAGTTTCCGACTGGAAGTTTCTGCCCATGACCGAAATATGATCTCTAGGCACACCCCTGTCTAGTAAACGTCGAATCACATCATCAATTTGCTTTTGTTCTTTAAATACAGTAGAAATAGTACGTTCTGCTTTGTATACTTCTGGCACTTAAATACTCCCTGTATTATCTTGTTTTTGCAATGAATATAGTGAATAGGTAGATGCAGGCAAATTAATCCTTTTACACGAGTTGAGGGAGGAATCAACCCTCCCTCAATTCGTTTGACACTCAGTTCTTCTCTACTGAGATGTTATGACGTTATAAGCTATACACCTACAGGAGTCTTAGCCCCTTGTGCTGGCTGTCTACCATCTGCGTCTATTGCTTCCCCTTCAATAAATGAACGCAGCATCCAAGCTATCTCCTCATGCTGTTCCAGCAGTCCAGTTAAAAAATCAGCAGTTCCCTGATCGTGAAACTTTTCACCAGACTGATCCACATGATCCCTTAAGTTGCGAATAACCTGCTCGTGATCTTCCACTAAATTAGCTACCATCCCTGTTGCTGTGGGAACACTACCAGCATGTTCCTTGAGGGTAGCAATCTTAAGAAATCCTTCCAATGAGCCAACCGGATAACCGCCCAAAGCACGAACCCGCTCTGCCACTGCATCAATATTTAGAGTTAGCTTTTGATAGTGTTCTTCCCAAAGCTGGTGCAAAGAGCGGAACTGAGGACCGACGACATCCCAGTGGTACTTTTTGGTTTTCACCAACAGTAGATAGGCATCTGCCAAATCTTGATTCAACAGATTAATTACACCTTGACGCTGTTCTTCTGTCAAACCAATGTTTATCGCACGCATTGTTTTCCATCCCTAAGCAAACTTATTTCTTAAATTATCAAATTTCTGAGATAATCCACATCGACCAAAAGAAATATTGTGAGTGAAATTAATTATCACATCCATAATTTTACTTATGCCTTAATAGGTAGTATTAAGCCAATAATCTCGTAATTAGCGAACTTTATTGATTTTTTCAATTCCAACCAGAAAGACATTAAGTATAATTATAAATGCAAGACATCTGTAATCAGAACTATCTAAACTCAGTTTACCCAAAAATGCTCAGGGTGAACATAGTTGTATACTTAATTGTTAAGTTGCCAGTTTTACATAACTAATTAGTAATGGGTCACTGCTTTTATGCAATCACCCATTACTATCAACAAATTAGCAAACTCTTATTTTTGTTACTTACCTGTAACTTTTTCCAACAAATTCTTTACTGTTTCTTCTGGTGATGTTGCACTCTGTGAATTGTCAGGACGCTTCTGCTTATTAATATCAGCATCTCCCTGAACCTCATTTAGGCCTTTGTTGGACTCCTTTTCAACCTTTTCCAATCCAGCTGGTGGTTCTTTAGCGGCTTCGTCAGTTTTGCGCTGAATATCAAGCAGTTGTGTAGTAGCTTCGGTCGGGTCACTTTGGTAGCTATCGATTGCAAAAGCAGGAAAAGCACTGGATAACAATAGTAAGGCACAACTAAAAGCCACGACTAGAAAACGTACTGGACGTAACATAGATAAAACAGAAGCAATAATCTTCATTTGAAATCCTCGATAACAGCCTTAACAACGCAGAACTTTTACTTAAACAGCGAAGTTCATAACTTATTTAGCAAATTTGAGCAATACTAAAACTAGTAAGTTACGCTTCAATTTTAAAGTTATTCAAAAACGAACTTGACGAAGAAATTGCCTTGGAATTTATGCATTGAATTAGTTAGGGATGATAAGTAAATTCCACCTTAATTCATTAGCAAAAATATTAAATTTCGGATTGACATTCTTCTGTCCGGGTTCCTTATTTTTACTTTTACTTTGAAAACACTAAAGCCTGCATCAATCTCTAGAATGAAGTTTCTTGTATCTGTATTGGCAATAAAATCAGTCTCTAGGTATATCGACTTAATCTAGTTTTGGCAGGTTCATGGCTCTACTGTTAATGTTCAGTTAGCTCTACTTTATCAAATCAAACGATGTTAACCCGGATTATTTCTCAAAGCTTTCAATCTTGAGCAGGATACTTTTAATACCACGGCTAATTTGAGTGATATTAAAAAAGTTCAAGTACTGAGGGATAAGGGTTTCAACAGATGAAATCGCAGTTTTGGTAAATAGATAAAGTCGAGCTTAATCCTTAGAACTTACGCAAAACTACACGCTGTAAGGGCAATTCATGAATTGCCCCTACCTGAAAATCTTTCTTTTTGGCTATTGTTTGCTCCCGTCCTGTTTTGTTGGCAATAGCGTTTGAAACGCGCTTACCCTGACCAGAGACACAGCTCAAGTTTCAGCAGTATAGAAAAACTGCTTGATGGAAATATGGTATTCCGAAGAAGCACGGGAGAAGGGGAGTAGGGTAAACAGGGGCAGAGGCAATACCCTTGGGTTAACGAAATTTATCCGTTGAGGCAGGCAAGGGGAGCAGGGGGAGAAAAATGCTTATCCCAAGTCTATTGAGGGCAGAGGGGTAGGCAGGCACAGAAACAGAGGAGATATATTTTAAAATACAATGATCAGTCTTTGATACTCGTGAATCCACCTTAGAACTCCGTTAACGAGCCTTTGAGCCTCGTAAATAAGTATAAAAACCTACTCTTTTGCCCTCTCTGCCCCCTGCTCCTCTGCTTTCCCTGCTCAAGAACAGCCTCCTGGCTCCTGCCTTGTTTGTTGAAAGTTCCCATTCCTAATTTTCTCTAAACTTGATAAGTCTGCCTTATTACCTCTTCTATTGAACTTACACTATTGAACATTTCTATTAGTTCATGGGATCTTGTTTTTCGCTTCGCGAGCAGCACTTTTAACGGCGTTAAATAATGAACATCTGGGTCATCTCCCAAGGCAACTTCGGCTGCTTGCAAGACTTTTGTCGCATTGCCAAAAATATCCTCGTTATCAAACCCTTCTTTTGCAGAAAGTTGGTGTAATGGTGCATCGGGTATAGTTGCTCTACCCAGCAAAGTTTCATCTAACACCAAACCTTTTAATAATGTCAGCAAAGCCGCATAGATGAAAAAATCATCACAACTATCACAAGCCTTAAATTCAATGCGTCCTACTTCAGCTGGAATGCGGGCGATTTTTGTTAAGGAAGGTATGCTATTAATCAGTTGTTCCTGTTTCTGAACAAAAACCAGAGCTGCTGGTCTTTTTCCGGTTCTGATAAACGTTCGTACCGATAGCCCATCCCATAAACCTCCGTTATAAAAAGGGGAACTGTAACTAAAAGGGACGATATAAGGACTGTAATAAGTTAACTTTCTGCCAATATCAATCACACCTTCAAAAGACAAATGTGCCACTGAAATATTTAAGTCTGGCCCATAAGTAAGCATGGGAATATGAGCAGTTTGTTTTTCAGGGGAAGCTTGTCTTCGTTTTATTTCATAATCATTTAATGGAGGTTGAGGCTCAAAAACAGTGTTGTAAGGATTAAAACTGGTTAAACTCGGTGAGAAACCGAAGTCAGTTGCAACCTCGCATAGCACGCGAAAACTTTCTGATAATTCGGTAATAACAGTTTTAATATTAGAGTGTATAGTTGTTCTAATTTCGATGCCTTTGGGTAAACAGTCAATCGGCTTGTCAGAATCTGCAAATCTTTCAAATCCTTCAATGTACCATCTTTTCTGTTTGATACCAGCGTCCCCGACGCGCAGTTGAGGATAGTCGCTAGGGTATGTGGGTAGCTTTTCAATAATTTGATTGAAATCAGCAAATTTTGTGTGGGAAAAATCAGCAAACTTTCCTTCATTGTTCAAGAAAGCAACTTCATGCTCAATGCCAAATAAAAACATTTTGTATACCTTAATTGCTTATATCTCACCTAATCTAACTAATGCCAAGTGATACGAATCCCACTGAGGATGAAGTAACATTAATAAACAATTAATTAGAGAAAAACGTTGACATATTTAGCTGGTAGGTTCGCATACTTACAAACTTCCATTACTTTGTAGCGCGAATTCCAGTGTAGAATCTTATGAATATTTAAGATACCCCAATTAAATTCAGTATAAGTAAAAAAAATTCTCAAGCTCACTCTCAGATGAATTTTACCCTAAAACCAACTGTTGCGATTTGAAAACTTCTCTGGTTGATGTCTGTATACAGCGATGCCTACGGCTGGCTACGCCTACGCACTTTGTTGATTTTTCTGTGCTGTCCCTATCATCTTCATAGTCACTGGGTAGGGTAGCTTAGTAGTGACTGAGAAAAGCTTGAGACGTGGTTTATGACAAGTACTGTTCAATCCCCCTACAGCAGCGAACAGATTGCCGCTTGGTTGCGTGGACTGCTCACCATTGCTTGGGCAGATGGTAATTTTGATCCCCAAGAACAGGAATTAATTGCCAGCATCACCAAAGATGAATTAGCTCCTAAGATTCAATGGGACTCACTAGAGGTAATTACGCCAGAGGAATTAGCCACAGTGTTGGGTAAAGGTACGCCAGCAGCAGAAAATTTCTTAAGGACAGCGATAATGGTAGCGATCGCAGATGGTACTTATTCTCCCAGCGAAGATCAGCTTCTGCAACAGTTCTGCCAAGCCTTGGAAGAGCCAGAGAATTTCCTGGAAGCCCTTCGCCATACCCTGGAACACTCACAGCAAATTAACTTAACAATCCCCAGCCCTAGACTTACAAAGCGTCAAATTAAGGCACTACACCCCCTACGTGACTGGCTCGATAGGCTAGATATCCAAGACCCAAGAGTCGCCCGCTTTTTGTGTAAAATGATTCCCTCCCAGTGTCCCTTTGAGCGGGATGTCATTTTATTTGGACGCAAGATTGTCCACATCCCACCGATGTGTAAAATTAACCCGTTGTATGAGCAACTGGTGGGCTTACGTTTCCGCGCTCTCTCCTATCTGGCAGATAAATGCGGTGAAGATGTTTCACCATATATTTAGTCATTAGTCATTAGTCTTTAGTCATTAGTTAAGAAGGATAATGTCAAGTAGGAGGTTTCAAGAATTACGGATTTATCAATTGGCAATATTCCAGATGACCAATGACCAATGACTAATGACTAAATTATGCAATTTATCGACCAAGCAGAAATTGAAGTTGAAGCCGGTAAGGGCGGCGATGGTATTGTCGCCTTCCGGCGAGAGAAGTACGTGCCGACTGGTGGCCCCTCTGGTGGTAATGGGGGACGAGGCGGTTCGGTATTTTTCGTTGCCGATGAAAACCTGCAAACCTTGCTGGACTTCAGATACAACCATCGCTTTCAGGCAGAAAAAGGTACTCGTGGTGGGCCAAATAACTGCACTGGAGCAGCAGGAAAGGATTTGATCATCGAAGTTCCCTGTGGTACAACCATTTATGATGCTGAAACTGGCGAATTGCTAGGGGATTTAATTGAGCCTAAGCAGACTTTGCGGATTGCCCAAGGTGGAAAAGGCGGACTAGGAAATCAGCATTTCTTAAGTAACCGTAACCGCGCCCCAGAATATGCCCTCCCAGGATTACCAGGGGAAATAAAGCAGCTGCGCCTGGAGTTAAAACTTTTGGCAGAAGTGGGGATTATTGGCTTACCAAATGCTGGTAAATCAACTCTAATTTCATCTTTATCAGCGGCACGTCCAAAAATTGCAGACTACCCCTTCACTACACTCATCCCAAATTTGGGTGTAGTGCAAAAACCTACTGGCGATGGTACTGTTTTCGCCGACATTCCCGGACTAATTGAGGGAGCAGCTCACGGGGCAGGGCTGGGACATGATTTCTTGCGCCATATCGAGCGCACGCGAGTGCTACTTCATTTGATTGATGCAACTAGTGATGATGTGATTCGCGATTATAACACAATCAAGCAAGAATTACAAGCTTATGGACGGGGTTTAGCAGAACGCCCACAAATTTTGGCGCTGAACAAAATTGATGCAGTTGATCGGGAAACTGTCGATTTGGAGGCGTTAGCTATCCAACTTAATCATCTTTCCTACGCCCCGGTTTTTGTGATTTCAGCGGTTACCCGCATCGGCTTAGAGCCGATGTTACAGGAAATTTGGGGAATTCTCGACCAAATGAAGGTTCCTGAAGAAGTGGAGGTATTTAGCTGACGAAATAATTACTAATTATGTTGACGTATGTTGAATCAGGGGAATCTTAATCATAAACTCAGCGCCTTGTCCTGGCTGCGAAATACATTCTAAAGAACCCCCATGTCTTTCTGTAATGATTTGGTAGCTAATGGCAAGTCCCATCCCCGTGCCTTTGCCAATCGGCTTGGTGGTAAAGAAGGGGTCGAATAGTTGTTTTTTAACATCTTCTGGTATTCCCAATCCATTGTCGGCAATCCTAATTGTTACCTGATTTTGCTCTTGTAGTTGAGTGCGAATGCAAATTTGCGGGGAAGTCATTTGCTCTACCCTGCGGGCGTTTTCCCAAAAAATAGGACAAATGACGAATGACTCTTCCAAGGCATCGATCGCATTTGTCAAAATATTCATGAATACTTGGTTTAGCTGCCCTGCGTAACATTCAACCAGCGGTAGTTTGCCGTATTCTTTGATTATTTCAATTGTCGGACGTTGGTCATTACCCTTGAGGCGGTTTTGCAAAATCATCAGAGTACTGTCGATTCCCTCATGGATATTAACAGCTTTCATTTCGGCTTCATCTAAGCGCGAAAAAGTTCGCAGGGAAAGCACAATCTCTCGAATGCGGTCTGCCCCAACTTTCATCGAGCTGATTATTTGTGGCAAATCTGATTTTAAAAAGTCCAGTTCGATTAGTTCTGCAAAATCCTCAATTTCTGGCACAGGTTGGGGATAATGACTTTGGTAGAGTTGCAAAAGTGAAAGTAAATCTTGGGTGTATTCCTTGGCTGGGTTGAGGTTGCCATAGATAAAATTGACCGGGTTATTGATTTCGTGTGCCACTCCTGCAACTAGTTGACCTAAGCTGGACATCTTTTCACTTTGAATTAAGTGAGTTTGGGTGTGTTGAAGTTGGCGGAATGCTTTCTTGAGGTCTTGAGCTTGTTGTCGTAGTTGCGCTTCCGACTTTAGCAGGGCTTCCTTGGCTTGTCTACGTTCTGTAATGTCCCTAATAACAGCTACCCGACAGAAAGGCTCTCCTGTTTCAGGATGTTTAACCATAAACAGGCTGCAATCAGTGGGAATTTCTATAGCCGTTTGAAAATGTCTATGGCGAAACTCGCCTTGCCAGAAACCATGTTGAAATATCAAAGGAGTAATTTTTTGCTGAAACTCTGCAAAAGCTTCTGGTGAATAAAAATCAACCAAGGATTTGGTTTTGGCTGCTTCTAGACTACTAAGTCCCACCATCTTCAATCCGGCAGGATTCAGATAGAGAATTTGCCCTTCCATTGAAGCAATGCCAATAAAGTCGCTGCTGTTTTCAATCAAGGCGACAAATTTTTGCTGTTCCTCTTCAGCCCGTTTGCGTTCTGTGATGTCTAACACCATTGAGGCAACGCCAATCACCTGGCCATCAGTAGTCACTAACGGGTTGTTATACCACTCACAGACTATCGTCCTACCATCTTTAGTGACGTTCTCGTTGACACTAAAACTCCCTCCTCGTTGTGTTAACAGGGCAGTGAGAATCTCATTTACGTGCTTTTTGGCGTTTTCAGGTACTATGATCTCAAAACAATTCCCCAGGATTTCCTCTGTGGTGTATCCAAAGATTCTTTCTGCTGACCGATTCCATGTCTGAACCTGAAAGTTAGTATTCCATTCAATAATTGCTAAAGGTGTTTGTTCAATCAGCAATGCCAGTCTTTGCTGTGAAGCCCTAAGTTCTGCCTCTGCTTGCTTGTATTCAGTAATATCGCGAAAATACCAAATCCTACCGTAATAGTCTCCTAAAGGTGATGTCTCTCCACAAGCTTCTTGGTGTCCACGTACAGGTGCAGAATAGCGGTCAAAAATCTTTCCAGACTTTAGGAAAATTTCATCACGGCTGCTTTCCTGTGGATGCTGGTAAAGATACTCCACCTTAGCCAGAAATTCCTCTGGATTGATTAGTTGGTCTAGTACCCATCCCAGCAGTTGGCGATCGTCGCGTGTTTCGAGCAGTGCCGCAGGAATTTGCCACAACTGGGACAATTTCTGATTGAATGATGCAATTGTACGATTTTCATTAATAATCAGAATTCCGTCGATGGAAGCTTCTTGTTGAGCTTGGAGTATAGCATTAATCCGATGTAGGTCTGACTCTGCTTGCTGGCATTCAGGCGGTGCGGCTTGCTGTTCGCTAATGTCGCAAAGCAACCAACGCCAACCGACCCACTGACCCTGTGAATCATATATAGCAACCATCCTGATCCGAGTAGGAAAGGCTGTACCTCCTTGTGGCTGTAGGTAGACTTCCCAATCCTGCACCTGCTGCAAATTTGCCAGTTGGGTCATGAATGTTTGGCGGTCTGGTTCTTCCAGAGTTTCCCGAAGTGCGAGGCACTTTTGCAAAAGTTCAGTAAGATCAGTAACTCTGCCAGTCACACCCAGAACTTTACTGGCTTCATTCTGTAAAATGATGTCTCGAATACTACCTACCAGAAATTTATTACCAGTCTCATCTTCAAAGCAAGACTTTTTTGTAGAGATGAGATGGGTTATACCTTGAGCATCGGTAAAAAGATCCTGGCTCTCATTAGTAATATTTGCAGTGAAAATCAGTTCATCTTTTTCCCGGAGCACATCAGCTTCTGCTTGAGGAAAAAAATCATCGTCTGACTTGCCAATTAATTCTTCTCGGCTATGACCTATGAAATCACAGTAGGCGTCGTTAAGTAGTACCCAGCGATGTTGACGGTCTTTGACAAAAATTGGGTCAGATATGCTGTTAATCATCTGATGCAGAAACGCTGGGGAGAAGTTTTGCTGCTGCGTATTTTGTTTTTGCGCGGAGTTATCTAAAAATCTGGAATGGTTCATACCCGAATTTATGTCTAAAATCGAGCTAAACAAAAGCTGTTTAGCTCCGTGTGTGTAAGTATAAGTAGTATTTATTATTCCCAAACTAAATACGGTTGCAACAACCAAACCAATCTCTAACTTTTAGTGTTTCCAGGGGACTGGGGACTATGAAGATTTTGTTCTCTGCGGGAACAAAGACGCACTAGCGAGCGCATTCATCAACTGTGGCGCGGCATTTTTGATTAGCATGATTGATACAAATACTTAAAAGCCTTGCTTACTCGAAAAAAAACGGAGTTAGACTAGAACCACAGGGTAACAATCATCGGAATATTATGATGAGCGATCGCGACTATACATTAATCATTGACAAAAGCGGTAGTATGTCCACACCTGACCAGGTGGGTGGTAAAAGTAGATGGGAGATAGCCCAAGAGTCTACTCTGGCTTTGGCAAGAAAGGCCGAACAGTTTGACCCAGATGGTATTACAGTTTACGTGTTTGCCGGTAGATTTAAACGCTACAATGATGTCACCTCAGCCAAAGTCACCCAAATATTTCTCGAAAATGACCCTGCTGGGACGACAAATTTAGCAGGTGTACTCCAGGATGCACTCAATAACTACTTTCAACGCAAAGCTGCTGGGAAAGCGAAGCCAAACGGAGAGACAATTTTAGTGATCACCGATGGTGAACCAGACGATCGCAAAGCTGTGTTTGAAGTAATTATTCATGCTACTCGCCAGATGGAACGTGATGAAGAATTAGGAATTTCGATCATTCAAGTAGGTTCAGATGCCCAAGCAACTAAGTTCCTCAAGGCTTTGGATGACCAGTTGCAAAGTGTCGGCGCTAAATTTGATATTTGCGACACGGTTACTTTAGACGACTTAGAAGAAATGAGCCTTGTAGATGTATTGACGAACGCAATAACTGACTAATGTGTTGATCACCCATAGTCCAGTAAATCTTAACTCTTAACTGGAGAATTAAATAATGCTAGAAAATCGTGACTATACCTTGATTATCGACAAAAGCGGCAGCATGGCAACCCAAGATCAAAAGGGTGGTAGAACAAGATGGGTTGCAGCCCAGGAATCTACTTTAGCTTTAGCTAGTAAGTGTGAGCAATTTGACCCAGATGGCATCACTATTTATGTATTTTCTGGTAAATTTAAGCGATACGAAAATGTCACATCCAGCAAGGTATCACAAATTTTCCGAGAAAATGATCCCTCTGGTACAACTGACTTGGCAAGTGTGTTAAAACACGCAACTGATGATTACTTACAACGCAAAGCAGCCGGTCAAACAAAGCCAAATGGTGAAACAATTTTAGTGGTTACTGATGGTGAACCAGACGATCGCAAAGCAGTAATGAGGGTGATTATTGAAGCTTCTCGTCGCATAGATCGAGATGAAGAACTAGCCATTTCCTTTATTCAAGTCGGTACAGATCAACAAGCTACCCGCTTTCTCAAAGTCTTAGACGATGAACTCCAAAGTGCTGGTGCTAAGTTTGATATCTGTGATACAATTACTATGGAAGATATGGAGGATATGAGTCTATCGGAAGTGTTACTTAATGCCATTAATGACTAGCTATACCATCTATTAGGAATTGCAAAAATGGATTCCATTGATCAGCTGTTAGCTCAACTCCAAACTGAATACAAAGAAGTACAACCAGAACAGCAGTCAAAATCAGCCACAGCCAAATCCTTTACCTCACCATTGCCAAAGTCGGTATCTTTAATAGATAGTCTTTTGGCAGAAGTTCAGGCTGATTTTGCACAAAAGGATGCTGCTATTGAGTTAAAAAGACAGCAAGAACTAGAACAGGAACGAATTCGACAAGAACAACTCAAAGCTAAAAAACTAGAGGCTTTGAAAGTGCAAGCAAAAGAATGGTTAGCCAAAGTAGATCCACTTTCGTCCGAAGGACTTTGGTTTGAAAGGTTTGCTGAAAGTTACTCCTCAAAATTAGACGCAGCGATTGAATATTTAAGAAACAATGAATAAACAATTTAAAATTCACGCATTTTAGGTTCCAGGGATAAATCTGTTTGCTAGAATTTCAAGTTAGCAATTATTATTTAACCCACATTCCGCACCCTCAACTGGCACATATATTGTGATAGTATTAAACCAAAATTGAAGTAAGTACAGAAGGTAAATAATAGAACATTTTTGTCGAATTATCTGGTTCGATGTGATCAGATCAGCGAATTTTTAGCGCCGATGAATGTTATGCTAAAAATCTTTTAATTTGCATCCTCCAAAAAATAAATCTCTTGTGGGGTGGGCCGAAAAGCCCGCCCTAGTTGTACAAATTAAAGCAAGGGCAGCTTAGAACAAGTACTGACGCTGGTTTGCAAGCTTAACCCCACGCCTAAACAAGTTGTCAAATAGAAAAACGAATTGAAAAATCTGAAAATAATTCTCAAACCAAACTCAAGAAGTTATGTGATGAACAGTTTGCTTGTCGAAGAGATGGAATGAAAGCAGCAGCGAAATTATCTGAACATTTAAAATATCACAACTTAAAAGAGATTATAAATTATCAGTTTTCTAAGTCATCTTTGTCATTTGTTGATGGCTTAAATTGATTATTCATCAAATTCCTGCACTCTTTCAGAAATTATCAAAAATACTAGTCATCTCATCTTAAATAAGATAATTGGGCTTCTGAACTGTTAAAAAATCAGAATTATTCCTTATGTAACAATTGAAGGTGCGGAATATAGGTTAGAAATAGTCTCTTAGCGAAGACAGCCTAAACTACGAACCTATCAAATCAAACTTGATAGACTATTATCAGCAATCTAGTAATTTGGGATGAAAAATTTATAACTACAGATATATCACAGAAAATCATCCAAGATTATTCATATCTGCGGTTTGGGAATTACATTCAACATCTATTTTAAATATAAAATTTGTATATGTCCGACTCTAAATTTACTGCTTCTGTGGCTCAAGAATCGCTCCACTCAGAATTGTCTGAGCGATCGCCTGTTCCTAACCTGCGGGAGAAGATTCTAGCAATCCGCAACAGTTTACGCCCTGGACAGCAACAAATGGCTGACTGGCAATCTGGGCCTTTGGCTATTTCTGCCGTTCCTGGTGCAGGCAAATCTACTGGTATGGCGGCGGCGGCGGCGATCGCGATCGCACGTCAATATGAGCGTTCATCCTCCCGTCGTCACTTAGTAATTGTTACCTTTACTCGCTCCGCTGCTGCCAATATTAAAGCGAAGATCCGTAAAGACTTAAAGAAATTATCCTTACCTCAGACGGGCTTTTTTGTCTATACTCTACATGGTCTAGCGTTAAACATTGCCAGCCGCCATTCTGATTTATCGGGTTTGCAGTTAGAAAATGTCACATTAATTACACCAACCCAAAGTCACCGCTTTATCCGAACAGTTGTAGAGCAATGGATTGCGAATAATTCCGGAATATATTTACGCTTATTACAAGGTCATCAATTTGACGGAGAAGAGACAGAAAGGTTGCGTCGCCAATCGGTGCTGCGAACAGAAGTATTGCCGGAATTGGCTAATACGGTAATTCATGAAGCAAAAAGTTCCGGAATATCCCCAGAAAAGTTGCGGGAGTGGAGTAAACAAACCACAGATGAATATACAATTTTGAGCGTAGCGGCGGGATTGTATGAGCAATATCAAAACTTAATGCGATCGCGTGATTTCATTGACTATGACGATATGATTTTAGCCGCATTGCGGGTTTTAGAAAATGACAGTGCCCGTCGCATCGAGCAAAATCAAGTATTCGCAGTCTTTGAAGACGAAGCCCAAGATTCTAGCCCATTACAAACGCAGCTGTTAGAAATTTTGGCCAGTGATGGGCACAAGGGTGATAACTCCTGTACAGACGCGATTAATCGCGTCTCTACTCCTAACTCCTCACTCAATTTAGTACGAGTTGGCGACCCCAACCAAGCGATTAACTCTACATTTACCCCAGCCGATCCGATTTATTTTCGGCAATTTTGCGAAGAGTGCGATCGCATCAAACGATTGGCAACGATGGATCAAGCTGGTCGCAGTACTAGAATTATCATTGAAGCTGCTAACTTTGCCCTCAAATGGATTAATAATCAATGGTCAGCAACAACGAATAACAAACAACAGACTGCTGACAACCAACAAGTACCATTTCGCTTACAAACAATTCGCCCTGTTGAAGCTAGTGATCCACAAACTAACGCCAACCCAGCACCAATAGGACGAGGACTGGAACTTTATACACCGCGTGACATTCATCACACGGTTGAATTGTTATCTCAAAGAGTGATCAAGTTATTTGGCGAAGATCCAACAAAAAATAGTGCAGCAGTTTTAGTGCGAGAAAATCGCCAAGGACGATGGTTAGCAGAGGCTCTGACACCTGTATGCAAAGAGCATAATATTACACTTTACGATGTGGGAGAACGCGATCGCCGTTCCCATGTTCCTCAAGAGATTTTAGCATTACTGCAATTTTGCGATCGCCCCCACTCCCCCGATTACCTCAAAGCCGCACTAGAAGCATTAGTACAGCGCCAATTAATTCCTACCCAAGACCTCAACGCCCTTGCTAGTCTACCAGAAGAATTTTTGTATCCTGGCCCTCTAGCAGCACCCCAGCCAGAAACAGTCCAAAAAGCCGCTCGCTTGTGTCGCAGCTTACTTCGCGCCCGTTTGGAATTGCCCCTGTACCAGCTAATTTCCTTTCTCGCCTTGACCTTAAATTACGACCAGGCAGAATTGGCAACTGCTGACAAACTCGCAGAACGGGTAAACCAGCAGATAGCCGACAATAGTTCGATGGGGGGAATGCTGTCAGCTTTAAGTGAAATCGTCAGTTCCGAGCGGTTTGAACCAGTGGAAACCGAGGATTCGGAAGAACGTTACACTCGTTGCGGTCAACTGACCATTATTACCATGCACAAAGCCAAAGGGCTGGATTGGGACTATGTGTTTCTTCCCTTTCTCCACGAAAACTTGATTCCTGGGAGATTTTGGGTTCCTCCCCAAAGCCAGTTCTTAGGGGATTTTACCTTATCAGAAGTAGCCCGCGCCCAAATTCGTGCTGCTCTCCACGGAGAATCTACCATACCAGATGTCACACAAGCATGGGAACAAGCAAAGCATTTGAAAATATCTGAGGAGTACCGTTTACTTTACGTTGCGATGACACGAGCAAAGGTTCTGTTATGGATGTCTGCGGCGCAGAAAGCCCCCTTTACTTGGAGTAAGCCGGACAATTTACAAGAACAAACGCCTTGTCCGGTTTTTCCTGCATTAAAGCGCCAATTTCGGGAATGTGTGGTGAATTTAGCGGTAATGACCAAATAAGCTTGATGAAAATACTTGAACAATTAAATGGAAACTGAATTAAAAGTGTAGCGTCAAATGAAGTATCGCCTGTAGTTGTGATATTATCCGTTAAATTTTCAAGGTATCTATGAAATCTATGATCAAAGTATCTGCTGTAATTAAAAGCACCCTCCAGTTGCCCAGAGGAGTTGTATTGACGCTGGCGTTGACGAGCTTGCTATCTTGTGAATTGGGACTTACCCAGAGCAATTCTGCTGCGGCTGTTGTGAACACAAACACCACTCAATTGTCCCAAAGACTCCAGGCGCAATCAAACAATTTGCCGAGAGCGATCGCCAATAGAATTCTACGGGATGCGTCCAAGCGTTCCGGCGTACCTAGACGGGAATTACAGATTACTCAAGTCACATTGAAAACCTTTGCCAATCCCTGTATATTCAATTTTGGAGAAATTTGCACCAGGGAATACAACCCCATTGAGGGCTGGGAAGTAGTTGTCAGAGTCCGGCAAGATTCGTGGACTTATCATGTGAATAAATCTGGTTCGCAAATCGTTTTAGATCCCAAGGTGAGCGCTTTACAGATATTGCCGAAGGCGATTGCATATGCAATTTTAAGCGATGCTTCAAACCATTCTGGGGTAGCAATTGCTGATTTAAAAATTACTCAAGCTACACCAAAAACCTTTGGAAATCCCTGCCAATTTAACTTTGGTGAAATCTGTACCCAGCAGTACGACCCCGTTGAGGGCTGGGAAGTGATTGTCAAGGTTAAAGGGCAATTTTGGACTTACCATGTGAATAAATCTGGTTCGCAAATTGTTTTAGATCCCAAAGTCAGCGCCATTAACAAAAGTTAAATAATCAAGGAGTACCGTTTACTCTACGTTGCGATGACACGAGCAAAGCGTCTAGTGTGGATGTCAGCAGCACAGAAAGCCCCCTTTACTTGGAGTAAACCGGATAATTTACAAGAACAAGCGCCTTGTCCCGTGTTTCCTGCATTAAAGCGCCAATTTTCCGAATCTGTGATGAATTTAGCAGTAATGACCAAACAAGTGTGATCAAAACTTTTAAGGAATTGATTGGAATCCCCAGTTAAACCTCATCTATGTTGAGAACCGTAGTTTTTGCCCTTACCCTAAATCCCTCTCCCTACTTGGGAGAGGGACTTCTTTCCGGCTCCCCTTCTCCCAAGTAGGGAGAAGGGGCTGGGGGATGAGGGTTTTTCTGTTTATACAAAACTACAGTTTTCAACGTGGACGCGGTTTAGTAGCGAGCAGATTGTGAATATTTGTATGAAATAAGCTACCTAAAGTGGAAGTTGGCCTTTAAAAATTGGTGCTGAGATTTTAATCAGAAATTTATTTACCAATGAAAACCCAACAGTTGACAACGACACAACAAAATAGACCTAGCAAGACAAAAGACAGTCTTTTCCTGGCATTAGTATTGGTACTCCTAAAGTACCATTCCGCCAATGCAAGAAAACTTTACAGTAGTATGAGTTACTCAGTGACTAGAGAACACGTAAGTTAATTTTGTAACTCTTATACCAACTTACCAGTCGTGATGCATAAATTAGGATTGAAATAGATTCTTTTGGTCTATTGCCGTAAGCCAACAATCTGAGTATTCCCCTTCATGTAGTTCATGGGCAGGTAATAGCTTTACTTTGACAAAACCACATTTTTCATAGCAACGGATAGCGCGAGGATTATCAAAAGGATTATCTCTTCCTTCATAAAATGCCAAAACTTGTGCATCAGTTAACCATTTTGCCATAAACTCATAATCATATATTTCGTCTTCCATTAGACGAATAGCAATTTCGTCTTGTTCAACTAGCATTTATCGTGTAGATTTTTCTAGCCAATATTTAAATAATTATAGTTTGTTAAAAATGTCTATCATATTGCAAAAATTATGAAAAAGCAAAAGAGAATTCCATGCCCGCTTCGTAAAAATGGAATTCCCCTTAAATTTTTGCCTTACTTCTAACAAAAGATATCTATGCCAAGCTTAAATTTACTCAATTGCCACCAGACACAACAGCTTTATTATGTATAGCAGG
>NZ_JBALGC010000102.1:0-2774 GCF_036916575.1 Nostoc sp. | reverse complement strand
AGTAAATGTCAAATCATCTCTAACTGTAATGTCGTATTGTCCCAATCCTGATTGCGAAGACCGAGAGAATTTACACACATCAGAAGTGTGTCGAAATTGCAAAACACCTTTACTAATTTATGATCGCTACCGCATCATTTATCCCCTTCGCGAACGAGAAACAAATCCCACAGAAATCTTCTTTATTCGCCGCCTAAACACTGAACTGCCGTTTGTGCTTAAAACGTTAATTAGCAAAGATGACAAAACACAAAAGCTTTTCCAACGAGAACAACAACTGTTAATGAAATTTACCCATGAAGGCATTCCCCGTGGGCATGATACATTTTCTATTTCACTAGCTAATGGCAAAAAGATTCCCTGCCTAGTGATGGATTTAATCCCAGGAGAAAACCTCGATCAATGGATTAAAAGTGAAGGTGCCATCACACAAGAGCAGGCGCTCGATTGGCTCAAGCAATTACTGAATACGCTGGATTATCTTCATCGGCAGGGCATTGTTCATCGGGATATTAAGCCCTCTAATATCATGCGAAAGCCAGATGAGAAATTGCCAGATGGAAAAGTGGTGTTGATCGATTTTGGTGCCATAAGACAGATCAAGCCAACGGAACCAGGCAGAATTACTCTTTCCCCGGACAACCCTCCGCTCAATCCGATGGTAGACGAATTTGGTGGCATCAAGCAGATCGAGTCAGCAGAACCAAGCACAAGCGTTGGTTCCGAGGGTTACACCCCACCCGAACAGCGTGAAGGTAAAGCAGTGCTGCAATCCGATTTCTACGCCCTGGGAAGAACTTTTATGCATCTGCTGAGGGGATCTAACTCCAGCGAACCTTTTGTCTCTAAACATCTGATCTCGTCAGATTTGCACAAACTATTAGGCGACATGGCTGCTGAGGAGATTCACGATCGCCCAGCCAACGTGCAAATTATTCGGCGACGATTGCGAAGAATTGAAGAGGAACAAGTTCGTCAACGGTGGCAACAAATTGGGCTAGGGTTTGGCATTGGCGTGCTGTGCGGGGGCATGGCGATGATTCCACTGATGCGCCAGATCAATTGGGAAATGGAAGTTGATCGCCTATTTCCCAAAGCTACCTGCGATCAAACCTTGCATGATCACATCAGTTGCGGTGAGGAATCTTTACTTCAAGAGTCTGACCTGGAAAGCTTTGTAGGCAAGCGTGTTGCTGAAAAAGCGTCAGAAGTTAAAAAGGAAGGAATTCAACATATTGGCAAGCATGAATGGCAACAAGCAAGACAATCTTTGCAACTCGTTTGGGAACAAACTAAAGACCCAGAAACGCTGATTTATTTGAATAATTTGAAAATTCAGACGGAACCAAAACTTCAGCAGCGGAAAGTCGCGATCGCCGTCGTCGCTCCTTTAGGGGGCGGTAGTACTGCCGCTGCCCGAGGCTTTAATATTTTGCGGGGCATTGCCCAAGCACAAGACGAGGCGATTCAGGCTGGACTCGGATTGCAGGTGGTTTTAGTCGATGATCAAAATGATCCTCGAACGGCTCATCAACTGGCGAAAGAGTTGGTGCGCCGCAAAGAGATTCTTGCGGTGATTGGTCATCATGTTAGCGATGCCACGCGGTCGGCGTTGGAAGTTTATGATAGCGCTGGCATGGTGCTGATTTCACCCACTAGCACCTCTGAGGAGTTAGCAACCTATACGCTAGAAAAGCACAATATTTTCTTTCGCACGGTTTCTAGCGATCGCGCCACCGCCACGTTCATGGCTTCTTTTCTACTCAATCGCACCAAGGCGCGAAAAGTTGCAGTGTTTTACAATCCCGATAAATCCTATAGTCGATCGCTAGCGGGTGCCTTTAAGGAAACGTTTCAAGCCTTGCAAGGCAGCATCGTCAATGATGAAACTGGACAGTTTTATTTATCCTGTACCGGTGCCTCCTGCCAACGTCCAGAATTTAAATTGACTGAAGCCACTCACTATGCCAAGCGCCAGGGAGCAGAAGCTTTTGTAGTGGTGCCCGATGCGGCAGAAAGTCAGTCGAATGCCTTTAGCGATGCGATCGACATTGTGCAATCGGCTGGCAAAACCTGGGTGATTATGGGCGATACGATGGCGGGAGAAGCCCAGTTACTCAATGATCGTGTGGTCAATCACACCATCATCGCTTCACCCTGGGACCCCAACCAGGCAAAGAATTCTAAGTTGGTGAAATTCTGGCAGTCTAGTTCAGCCCCCCCACCTTATCGACAACCTTCCTGGCACACTTATACAACTTACAATGCGGCACAAATGTTAATTACGGCAATTCAGCAGCATCCAAGACAGCAGATTGATCGCATAATCTTGCGGGAACGACTGGCTGCACCAGGATTTTCGGCAAAAGGAGCATCTGACGAAATTCTACGATTTCGGGACGGGACGGGTGAGCTACAAAAACCGCAAGTCATCTTAACTCAGGTTGTGCAATGCGGGGGGCAGGTTGTGTTTCGGACCCTGGAGCAAACGGGCTGCCCTTAAGTTTTGGGAGATGCTGGCATCACCGGATACCGTTGGCGAAATATTGCTTAACAAAAAAACGGCGGCTTTACCGTGTATTACATGAAAAGGAGAATCACACCTCCCCGTGTATTACACGATAATAAAAAAATTAAGTAGGGGTAAATCTAGCGAGCGTGTCATGAGGGGCAAGATATTACAAATTTACCTAAAACTGAGGTTTGTAGTATGCCAATGACAGGACTGAAACCCCTGGGCTATCCGGTTGTTAATTTTTCAAGCTGCCACCAGT
>NZ_JBALGC010000101.1:0-10600 GCF_036916575.1 Nostoc sp. | reverse complement strand
ACACTTTTTTTCTGACTTAGTTCTCTGATTTTTCGACATCCACTCAATGGAATCCACTGTCGAGCTATTTTTGCTTGCTTTAGTCTAAACTCCAGGAATAAGGTTTCAGAGAGTTATTGCGTAAGTCCTATACCTGCAATCTGCTGTATATAGCAATACGGTTCAGTTAGCCCTAAAAACCTTAAGTTGCGTAGGTTGGGTTGAGGAACGTAGACCCAAAGGGGCTTCCCGCAGGGTAACGCAACAATTAACGCTTAATGTTGGGTTTCACTTCGTACCCCTACGGGGAAGCAAGCTACAACCCAACCTACGATTATCCTTAATCCAAGTGTATTGGGGCAGGCCACACCAGCACAAAGAGCGATCGCACCATATGAACGCCGCTTTTCAAACAACAGTAACCAAACTCCCATTGCAGAATCTGGGGTACAATACCGCCTTACAGTCTTTGAGATGATTATCCCGATTTTAAATATGCGTCTATTCCGAAAAAAAGAATGGTTATTTAGCTTACTGGTAATATCTTTAGTTCTATGGCTGATATTTTTGGGAAACTCCCCTTTACGAGATTGGGATGAAGGTACTGTGGCACAGGTTGCCCGTGAAATTTGGCGTGCCCCACTTGGTTCAATGCGTTGGCTTTACCCCACCTTGGGAGGTGAACCTTATTACAATAAGCCACCCCTAATGCACTTACTAATTGCTTGGACTTACTCCATCGCAGGCGTGAATGAGTGGACAACACGTCTACCGGGTGCAGTCTTAACTGCCTTGGGAGTGCCTTTGCTTTACTTGGTGGGATGTTTGCTTTTTAACCAAAGTTTACCAGCTCTGTTTGCCGCTTTAGTTTACCTAACGATGTTGCCTGTGCTGCGTCACGGACGGCTAGCAATGCTAGATGGTACAACTATTACCTTTTTTCTGCTGTTGTTATTTTGTTTGCTAAAAGCACGTCAGAATCGTCGATATGCTTTAGGTGTGGGATTTTGTCTAGGGTTAATCACTCTAACTAAAGGGATGATAGTTTTGCTGCTAGGGGCGATCGCTTTTTTATTCCTGATTGCAGATCGGCAGCTTGCTTTGTTAACAAACCCCTATTTATTAGTGGGAATGTTTTTAGGAAATGCACCAGCGATCGCTTGGTTTGCTGCTCAATGGCAACATTATGGCGACAATTTCTTCCAAGTGAATTTTCAAGCACAAACCTTTGATCGCCTTGGACAATCTGTTGAAGGTCATAGTGGGCCTCCCTGGTACTATTTAATTGAGTTAATTAAGTATAGTTTTCCTTGGTTATTATTTTTACCGGGAGGTTTTTATCTAGCTTGGAAAAAACGTCATACTACCTGGGGTCGCCTAATTATTATTGGCACAATTGTTTATTTAGGAACCATCTCTTTAATGAGAACTAAACTCCCGTGGTATATTATGCCTGTATATCCATTTTTAGCTTTGGCAATAGGTGCTAAACTTAGCGAAATTTGGCAGTACGGTCATTTTAGGGTGCGAAGTTGGACAATATTTATGGCTGTTATTGCTCTTGCTGGTTTAGGAGGTTGTGTTTACTTTATTCTTGCAAATAAAGAGCCTATTTTAATAGTCATGAGCATTGTTTTGGCAATAAGTATGGCCACGGCAGCTTGGTTAATTAAACAGCGCGATCGCAACTTTATTCCAGTGTTATTTACAGGGATGTATTTAGTTTTAGCACTATTGATGAGTTCGCAATCTTGGATTTGGGAATTAAAGGAAGCTTTTCCAGTCAAGCCAGTAGCAGACTTAATTCGGGCAAATGTTTCACCAGGAACACAAATTTATACCTCTTTTGCTTATGGGCGTCCTAGTTTGGACTTTTACAGCGATTGCAAGGTAACTGCTGCAACTATGCCACTTTTACAACAAATGTTATCTAATAAATCTTATTTGCTGTTGGACAATGTGGCTTTACAGCAAATCAATTTAACTGGTAGTAAAATTATCGGAGCAGCTAACGGATTTACGCTGATTACCAAAAATTAATGTTTGATTCGATACATTCATTAGGAAATTTCAATTCAACTTCTTACCAATAAAGAACAAATATATGGATCAAATTCTCTAACCAACCCAGCGTTCTTGGGCAAATCCTACAGCTATTTTGGCTAGTAATGTCACAAAAGCGCCTAATATTAAATATCCCTGACGAGGATGGCGAGATAGCAGCACACCAATGCCTATATTCAAAGGCACAATACCATAGGCGAGACGGCTCAAGGAGATAGTGCCTCCAGAGGCTAACAGCAAACCAACACCACAAAAGCCATAAATAACTGTAACTGGGGTCAGTTGTTGACTAACCCGATTTTCCGCATAATTTTAAGTACTATTACTTATTGACAAGAGCTACGTAGCCTTAACCTCTCACTCATAGTACCTCCTTGACCTGAATCCTTACTTTTTAAAATAATGACTTTTACCCACTCCCTACTCTCTATTCCCAGTTTTCAACGATGAATAGCAAGGTTAATTTAAACACCCTTTTATTAAGCACCCTAATTCTCCTAGCTCTGCTAGTCCGTGTTAGCGCCGCCTTGTCTTTTCCTAATATATTTTGGCCAGATGAGATATTCCAGACTCAAGAACCAGCACACCGACTCGCCTTTGGGAATGGAATGGTGACGTGGGAATTTAGAGATGGTACACGCTCGTGGGTATTTCCAGGAATTCTAGCGGTTGTTATGCGCCTAACCGCTTGGATGGGAGATGGTTCCAGTGGTTACTTGGCTGGTGTAAGTATTTTTTTGTGTCTGCTTTCCCTAACTACAATTCTGGTAGCCTTTTTATGGGGATATGAAACTGGGGGGCTGGTTACTGCCGTCATAACTGCGGGTGTTTGCAGTGTTTGGTTTGAACTAGTTTACTTTGCGCCCAAAGCTTTTACTGAAGTGGTGTCAGCTCATCTTCTTTTACCTGGAGTTTACTTGGGCGTTCATGGTAAGAATTTCCAGCCTCGGACTCGCCTATTCTTGGCGGGTTGTTTGTGTGGACTAGCCCTAGCCTTACGAATTCAACTACTGCCGGCCGTAATTTTTGCAGTAATTTACATTTGTTGCCAACAGTGGAGAAAAAAAGGGATGCCCATGATAGCAGGTATCTTGGGGCCTATACTCATCTTTGGCATGGTGGATGCCTTCACCTGGTCTTACCCTTTCCAATCCTTTTGGCTCAACATCTGGTTTAACGTTGTGGAAGGCAGAAGCCTAATTTATGGAGTGTCTCCCTGGTATGAATATCTGTTGTACCTGCTCAAAAGTTGGTCTTTCATACTAATTCCGATTACGCTTCTAGCTATTATTGGTTCCCGCCATAGCCCGATTCTGGCATGGCTAGCCATCATTATTGTGTTAACTCACAGTATTCTCGCTCACAAAGAATATCGCTTCATCTATGCAGCCCTACCAATGGTGATGATATTAGCAGGACTGGGGACAGCAGAGCTAGTTGTCAACTGGTTGCAAGCACGGAGAATGATCATACCAGGATTACTCAGTCTTGTACTTTGGACTTACTCATCTGCTGTTCTGTCCAGCCGATTTGATGTCTATAAAGAGTTTAGTTTTTCTACGCTGTGGATTACTAATCCAGAAACGACACACTGGTATTCGGGATCTAGCAACTTGATAGCGTTGCAAAAATTGAGTCAGGAAAAAACCATTTGCGGCGTTGGTCTTTGGGGTATTTCTTGGGCTTTATCTGGAGGCTATACCTACCTGCATCACCATGTCCCCATTTTCCTCCTTGGAGAGGAAAAGGATTTTGACCAATTAAAAGCAGGTTTCAACTACCTTGTTGCCAATGTTCCTGTCCCACAGCAACACGAAGACTACACATTACAGAAGTGCTGGAAAAGTACTTGTATCTACAAAAAGCAGGGTTCCTGCACCGACCAACATTACGATGTCAACCAAATTCTCAAACAACAAGGATATTAACGGGTAGCAACGTGATTTGGTGATATGAGATCGGGGTTGAGTTGTATCGATTATAGTGATTGCTGTTATTAAAGAGTCCCCGGCAATTTATAGTGGGAGTTGTCTGTAAATCCTTAAGCAATTGTGAAAGCGATTACTCTTGTTGGTTCCACTGGTTCTATTGGTACTCAGACTTTAGATATTGTCACTCAGTACCCAGATCAGTTTCGGATTGTGGGATTGGCAGCTGGGAACAATGTAGAGATGTTGGCTGCTCAAATTCGGCAGTTTCGACCGAAAATAGCAGCAATTTGCTCAGAAGAGAAATTACCAGCGCTAAAAGAAGCTCTCATTGACCTCGATCCCCAACCGATTCTACTGGCAGGTGATGCCGGAGTGATAGAAGTCGCTCGCTATGGCGATGCCCAAACCGTTGTCACTGGTATCGTTGGTTGTGCTGGTTTGCTACCCACAATCGCAGCTATTGAAGCTGGTAAAGATATTGCCTTAGCGAACAAAGAAACGCTGATTGCTGGGGCCCCTGTGGTTCTACCCCTAGTTGAAAAACACGGTGTAAAATTACTCCCAGCCGATTCCGAACATTCCGCAATCTTTCAATGCCTCCAAGGTGTGCCAAAGGGAGGTTTGCGGAAAATTTTGCTCACTGCATCTGGTGGGGCTTTCCGGGAATGGGATGTAGAAAAGTTAGCAGATGTAACCGTTGCTGACGCTCTCAAGCATCCTAATTGGTCGATGGGGCGGAAAATCACAGTAGACTCTGCTACTTTGATGAATAAAGGACTGGAAGTAATTGAGGCTCACTTTTTGTTTGGCTTGGATTATGACGATATCGAAATTGTCATTCATCCCCAGAGCATTATTCACTCGCTGATTGAACTGCAAGATACTTCAGTTTTAGCTCAACTCGGTTGGCCAGATATGCGCTTACCTTTACTGTATGCCCTATCTTGGCCCGATCGCATCTACACCAACTGGGAACGACTAGATTTAGTCAAAGCTGGAAATTTCACCTTCCGCGAACCAGATCACCAGAAGTATCCTTGTATGCAGTTGGCTTATGCTGTGGGTAAAGCTGGTGGTTCAATGCCAGCGGTGTTGAATGCCGCCAATGAGCAAGCTGTAGCTTTATTTTTAGATGAAAAAATTCGGTTTGTAGATATTCCTCGGTGTCTCGAATGGGTGTGCGATCGCCATCAAAATGATAACCGTGCTAATCCCTCTTTAGATGACATTTTGGCAGCAGATAAATGGGCAAGACAAGAAGTTTTAACAGCGACTGAAAAGTTAGAAACTCACTCGCGGATAATTTCTTTGCGATAAAAACTTTCAGTTCAGATTAGACTGGGGATTAGAAATTGATGCTTAATCCCCAATTTTTAATCCCCAGCCTCTAATCCAATTAATGTGGAAATCATTTAACCTTATGACAAAGACGGACTTGCCAAACTAGAAAAAGTTAAGAAATTAAACTTTATTGAAGATAGTCACTGGCTTCCGGATCAGCTATCAGTTTTATGTATATCTATAATTTATCTATAAACAAAAATTAAACAAACATCTTTACAAAAACTTTGCAAAAAAATCGGTATCTCACATCAATAAGTATTCTCCTTTTTAGATAAAATATCCCCAGGCTAGTTATTACAAAAAAAGCATTATAGTGGATATTAAAAATTGGGTTCAACATCTTTTATACCAGCATTTATTACCCAAACAAAAACTTACCCTTTCTGAATAAACCCACTCTTAGACAAGGGCAATTATTAAGGAATTAATATATATGATTGCTACGCTAATTATCGCTTGGATAGTCTTCATAATATTGTGGAAGTTGCTGAAAGCAACCGTAAGCAATGCATTGACTATTGCGGCAATCGTTGTTTTATTAAATATTGGTTTTGGTATTACTCCACAAGATATTTGGCATTACGTAACGCAGTTTGCTCAAAATCTGTCGCAGATCCAAAGTGGCAAGTAAAAATATATACTTCACTTTTGCTAATGAAAGGTGAAGTATAAAAGATGAAATGACACAATTTTTAACTTTGACACAACTAGCGTCAAATTTTTTGTGGTTTTTATAACCTTTCTTGATCAATCATTATTTAATGCTGAAATCTTGGCCAACGCATCTTTAACACTCGCCGGCAACTGACGCATAATCTTGCCTCTTTCGCTATCTAAAGCTACTAAAGTCACCTTGGCAGTGACGTATAATTGTTGTCCATCAGTTGAGACAATAGCATAATCCCAATTGATGCGGACACCAGTCACTTCAGCCATGCGCGTTTTTACCACCACTGCCATACCCAATTGAATTGAACGGTGATAGCGCACCAACAGTTCTACAACTGCTAAATCGCAGCCTATAGCGACTAAATCAGCAAATTCAATCCCTATAGATCGTAAGCATTCAATCCGTGCTTCTTCCATCCAAGCTATATAGGAACCGTGCCAGACAATACCGCTATAGTCAGTGTGGTGGGGTTGCACTCTCACAGGATATTCAAACCAATTCCCAAATTGATGACTTGATGGATTGTCAAGGGCGCTGATTGGTGGTAGTCTTGGTTGACTGGGTTTTTCTTCTGACATTTTCAAGTTTCTAAGCACCTATAAATTTTCCAAATCATTGAATAGCATAAAAATTAATTGCGTTGCCGGACTTCTTGATTTAATATTTACACTTCCGAGTATAGGGAGTGTTTTGTTATGCAGCCTAATCTCCAGTATGTTAGTGTTGTTACTTTGACTATACTTAGTTTACTAGGTTTGGGGATGGCGTACCCAAACAAGAACCAGGTAAGTACAAATGCAAGGTTAAGGTACGATTCCGGAGAAAAAGCTCAAGCTTTACTCAAGAATAATCAGCTCTCAGAAATTGAAAGGCTCAACGAAGAAGCTATCAAAGAATCTCGGCTAGGTCAATCGAAAGAAGCGTTGCAGAGATTACAAAAAGCATTAGCCATCAGCAGAGAACTTGGAGAGCGCTCTTGGGAAGCGGTAACATTCAATAACATCGGCAGAATCTACCAAAGTCAAAAAAAGTATCCTGAAGCACTTCAATCTTATCAGCAAGCCCTATTAATTAACAAAGAACTTGGGGATCTCGTTCGACTTGGCAAAACCTACAGTAACATAGGTTACTTATTTGATATCCAAAACCAACCAGAGTTAGCAATTTTTTTCTATAAGCATTGCTTGATTAATCGTGAGAAAGCTCGCTTGAATCCATCAGCACTGAGTGCGCCACAACCAGATGCTTATAGCATAACTGTTAGTCAGACATATCGCATTTTGGGTGAACGATTGCTCAAACAAGAACGTGTTGCTGAAGCACAAAGGACAATGGATTTACTCAAAGTTGAAGAACTAGAAGAATATCTCCAGAATGTGCCAGGTAATCAACGTACTGTCAAAGGTATTAATATAGCGGCAAGAGAAAAACCAATTAAACAAAAGTTGGAGCAAACTCTGGATAATGCTGTTGTGCTGGGTAAACAACTGACAACACTACGGAAAATTTCCCCTAAAGAGCGATCGCTCGAACAGAAACAACGCATCGAGCAATTAGTCCTAAATCAACAGCAACTCCTGGATAAATTTAACGAATTTATCAATAGTCCTTCAGTGAAAGCACAGGTAGAGCAAATTAGCCGCACAGCTAGGCGGCAAAATTTGGATTTGGAGAATCTCAACGAACTTCGAGATAATTTGGCGCGATTGCCGCAAAAATCGGCACTACTCTACCCGCTGATTTTAAAAGATAGTTTGGAATTGGTACTAGTAACTCCTGAATCTCCACCAATTCATCGCACCGTTGCTGTAAAACGCGAAACCCTCCATCAGACAATTGCTGCTTTCCGCCAAGCTTTAATCAATCCCAGTCGAAACATCAAAGCACCTGCACGCCAATTGTATGACTGGCTAATTAAACCGATAGAGAAAGACCTGAAGTTATCAGGTACACAAACTCTGATTTACGCTCCAGATTACCAGTTACGTTACATTCCTTTAACTGCTTTATATGATGGCAAACAATGGTTAGTGCAGCGCTTCAATGTGAATCACATTACATCTGCCAGCCTGACTAACTTAAACACCCCAAAACAATCTACTTTGCGGGTTTTAGCTGGTGCTTTTACTAAAGGTAATTATCAAATCAAAGTTGGTAATCGCCAGGTTGCTTTCGCTGGATTGCCCTTAGCAACGCAGGAAGTGGAAAGTTTAGCAGCTACGGTTCCTGAAACTACGACACTTTTAGACGATGCCTTTAGCCCTAGAGTCGCTGTACCCCAAATGGATGATTATACAATTGTCCATTTAGCGACTCATGCAGCTTTTGTGGTGGGTAAACCAGAAGATTCGTTTATTTTATTCGGAAATGGCGATCGCGTTAACTTCAGAAATGTCGCCACTTGGTCACTCCCCCATGTAGATTTGGTAGTATTGAGCGCCTGTGAAACCGGCTTGGGAGGTAAGTTGGGTAACGGTGAGGAAATTTTGGGCTTTGGCTATCAGATGCAACAAACCGGCGCTAGAGCCGCCATCGCCTCGTTGTGGTCTGTGGATGATGGTGGTACACAGGTACTCATGAGTGCTTTTTATGGTATCCTCTCCACGGATAAATTAACTAAAACTGAAGCTTTACGACAAGCTCAAATCTCATTAATTACTGGAGATTGGAAGGCAATAAGTCATAATGTACTCGTAGCAGCAGTTAGCAATTTTAGTCACCCGTACTATTGGGCACCTTTTATTTTGATTGGTAATGGACAATAGGAGTAAAAATTCATAAATTAGGGAAAACACACAGTCAAGCAGATATAATGATAGTTACTACTACCCAGATTCCCTATCTGACCTTAGTAACGCCTAACATCGGCGATTTCCGTAGCTGCCATATTTCATTACTGAATCCTTTTACATAGCCCTAAGGAAAACTGTGTTAGCGAAGCTTAACGTACTCCTACGGAGAAGCAAGCTATGCGTAGTGTCTCGTTAGCGCAGTCCAAGGTAGAGAAGAGAAGTTATTGCGTTTTGATGAAATTTTGGGCAAAGAGCAGCGTCTAACTACCCAACCTCTGCCTTTGGTAAGTTTTAACACCTTCCAGCAAAAGGCTGAAAATCCGGTTCCTGAGGTTTTGGCAAATACAAAAAAATATGCGATAGACCAGCCATGAGCCAATCACTTAAGGGAAGCAAATAGGTAAGAGCGATCGCCAACTAAGCCACCATTACCAATTATCGATAATCAATTTCTAAGAAAGCGATCGACCTTTGGAACCTTAATACTTCTTGGCAAGAGTTTTAGAGCCTGTATCAGTTTGCATAGATTGCTTGACAAGATTAGCCAGTTCGTCTAATTGGCTTATTGCCTCCGCACCCTCTAACTTCATTAATTCGCGGTCATCCCGCATTTCCGTCCAAGTAATCCCGTAATCGGACACTAAAAACCGAATCAGATGGTTATCATCCAAGCTAACCATAAACGATGCACTATTCATTTGGTCGCCACAGGTGTAGCAGGACGCAGGATACCCACGTCGTTCTAATACAACCGCCAAGGCTTGCAGGTTCATTACCAAGTCTTGGACGAATTGTCGATGTTGATGTGCTAGTCTCAGAAACACTTTTGTCCTCCAGACACCACAGTCATTTGAGTCTCTTTTATATTTTCTTTAGATTTTCTCATCCACTGGTATTGTAAACTATTCAATACAATTACCAGACAGATGATATTGAGTCGTTAATTGACTACCTTGTTTAGGGTAGTGGATCAAGGTTTTAAGGGCCGTATCAAACTATTCAGTTTACAAATTAAAAATCTCGGACAGAATTGCTAAATTTAACTATATCTTTATACATTTTTGTCAGGGTAGATTCTTACAGGAAGCGATTCGCTTTAAGAGTAACTTAAATCTAGCAATAGTCAACTACAGAAAAGCTACATATTGCGTTTTTATTGGCGACGTGTAGCCAAATTCACTGCTATTAGAGGTTATAACGTAGCTTTGCATCGTTATAGTGTCTATTGCTTAGACGTATGATCTGTTCTGTTTTTAACGTAGATTTTGGTATAGACAAATGATTCAGTATACCAAATTCGTTCCTCCTGTATATATAAAGTTGAGCTGATGACAGTGCAAATTTGAGATTCAGTACTAGTGAAAGATTAATTGAAATCCTTTATACAAACTTATGTAGGTGAGCAGATAAGTCTAGTGTAGAATCCACAATGGATCAACTCAAGACTGACAATACCTAAATTCAGGAAAGCAATGTTGCCATTTAGGCAATATTTTCAGATATTTTGGGATTAAGTAAGTCGGCGCTTATATTTCTTTATATACATTGAATTTTTCTAGCCGACTTACTTACTCTGTGGCGGTTGCTATATTTTAATTTTTATCTCGTTTAAATAAAACACCTTGGCAGGTTTAGTGCCAAGGTGTTTTATTACTTAACGCGATGTGCAACTTATTCTTGGAACCCCGCTTCTATTCTTATTTCCCCCAATCCCCAGAGGGGGCCCCTTTCAAGGGTAGGGAATTAAAAATCAGGCAGTAGAAAGGGTGATTTGAAAGACATTCATTTGAGGAGTGAAGTTAGGCCACTGCTCAGGAAAA
>NZ_JBALGC010000100.1:0-9565 GCF_036916575.1 Nostoc sp. | reverse complement strand
TTATACCAATTCTCCATGAAGATGCACTTAATCTTGAAAAACGAACCGCCAAGAACGCCAAGAACGCCAAGGAAGATAGAGGTAACTATTTAGTGCAAGCTTCTAGAGAATTGGTATTACAAAATGAAGTGCAGAATGTGGGGTCAAGCATAATGCTTCAATACTGTAAGCCCAGCATTTTAAGTATTGTGACTTTTTTAGTGCAATAGCCCTCTTTTATTCACTATCGCTAGATAAAAATCTCAAACCCTTATTTTTAATGATTTTTATGAATCTAGGTGTAGGTTGGGGAGCCACAGCGCCCAAGCGGTTTCCCGACTTGTCCTTTGCGCGTCTCCTTGCAGGAATTGCAAGTGGCGTTTGAGTCACGTAAACGCCCGGAGGGTGGCTTCCCGGAGGGTAACCCAACACCCAAAACTTTGTTCTTGTTGAGTAACACGAACGTTCAACCCAACCTACAATTATTTTTATTTGACCAGAGTAATACAAGAGCGATAGTGGCGATCGCCAAAAATGTGGCAATTAAAAGCAAGCTACGGGTAGCCCCAGGCTGAAGCCTGGGGAGAAATAAAGTGCAACCTCACTTCTAGTAGGTCTGCTGGCGAAGTTTTACCTAACAATGTGGCTAAGGTCACCCTTTCAGGTGAAGACATACAGACATGTAATACCTATTATGAAGGAAGATTAAGCAACTATGAAGCTAATTATGCATTTAATTTTTTGTTAACTAATTAAAGATTTAATCCAAAAATTTTAACAAATCCGCATTCCTGCACTTGCCCTTTAATTACAGGCTACTTCCATAAAGCAAGATTTATAGGCTTCTAGATATGGCTACGCAGATAGAAATTCCTGTTATTGGCAAAGTTAAGTATCCATTACGCTGGCTGATGGGGCTGATAGCAGGGGGTGTTTTGGTTGTTGGTATTACAACCTACACCCTGTTAAATCAAGGGACAAAAGAAGACATTGCTCAATTAACTGTGCCAGTGGCAGCGAAAAACGTCACCTTGCGGATTATAGCTAGTGGCAAAGTCGTGCCAGTTCAGAGCGTAAATATTAGTCCGAAGAACCCTGGAGTGCTTTCGCAATTATATGTCGAACAAGGCGATCGCATTCAACAAGGGCAAATTCTCGCTCGCATGGATAGTGCCAGCATTGAGGCCCAAAGTAGCCAGTATCGTGCTAACTTAGCACAAAGTCAAGCACAACTAGCCGAAGCCGTTGCTGGTAGTCGTCCTCAAGAAATCGCTCAAGCAAAGGCGCGATTAGCACAAGCCCAAGCCGAGTTAGCCGCAGCTCGGGCTGGTAATCGTCCCCAAGAAATTGCTCAATCTCAATCCCAAGTGGATGCGGCTCAAGCAAAAGCGAATTACACCAGTGGACAAGTAAAGCGTTATCAATACCTATACGAACAGGGAGCAGAGAATAAACAATTACTCGATCAAGCTATCAGTGAAGACAAAAGTGCTAAAGCCAGTTTAGAAGAAGCTAAAAAACGATTTTCGTTAGTCCAAACTGGCACTCGAACTGAGGAAATCGACCAACGCCAAGCGGCTGTTACTGAAGCACGGGCAGCATTGGTACTTTTGGAAGATGGCACCCGTCCTGAAGAAATTGTCCAGCGTCAAGCAGCTGTTGCAGCTGCTGAGGCTCAATTGAAGGGTATGCAAGTGCAGTTGGAAGATACAATTATTCGCGCTCCTCTTTCGGGAATTGTGACGCAAAAGTATGCCGATCCAGGCGCGTTTGTCACACCCACAACTTCTGCTTCTACTAGTGCGTCGGCAACTTCCAGTTCAATTGTCGCTGTAGCACGCGGTTTAGAAATATTAGCTCAAGTTCCCGAAGCCGATCTTGGCAGAATTAAACAGGGACAGCAGGTAGAAATTGTCGCTGATGCTTATCCCGATCAAGTTTTTAAAGGTCATGTGCGCCTGATTGCTCCAGAAGCAGTGATAGAACAAGGTGTAACATCCTTCCAGGTGCGGGTTGCTCTTGATACTGGCACAAGTAAACTGCGTTCTGGCTTAAATGTGGATCTGACTTTTTTGGGCGATCGCCTCAATGATGCTTTGGTGTTACCAACGGTGTCAATCGTTACTCAAAAGGGTAAAACTGGCGTACTTGTACCAGATGCAAGCAATAAACCCCAGTTCCGCGAAATTACAGTTGGAGCGCAAATCCAAGACCAAACTCAGATTTTAGGGGGAGTTAAAGAAGGCGATCGCATTTTTGTCAACCCACCCAAAGACTACAAAATCGAAAAGGCCAAGGAAGAAAATAATAAATAATTCCCTTGTTAAGAATATATTGTTTCAACAGCAGGTTAACGGATAGGAAAACCTCTGATCACAATATTTTTGAAATTTTAATTACGAATTACGAATTACGAATTAGTATGAACCTCTTAGAGAGCCTTAATATGGCAGGTAAAACCCTGCTGTCAAATAAGCTGCGTAGCGCCCTCACCATGTTGGGTATAGTTATTGGCAACGCCTCAGTGATTGGCATGATTGGCATTGGCGAAGGTGGGCAAAAGTACGTGAATAAACAGCTGGAGTCATTAGGGCCAAATGTACTGTTTATCCTGCCAGGTAATCGAGAAACTCAGCGTATCTCCTTTGAAGTGCCAAAAACTCTGGTGTTGCAAGATGCTGAAGCGATCGCCTCTCAGGTACCAACTGTAGTAGGAGTTGCGCCTGAGTTAAACACAAGACAGGTAATTACATATCGCAACAGAAACACCGATGTCAACATTATTGGCACAACTCCCAGTTTTCTATCAGTGCGGGATTTTGAAACTGCTAAAGGCAGGTTTTTTAGCGAAGTAGACATCAAGCGAAATAACCAAGTCGTTGTGTTAGGTGGAGACTTGGCAGAAAAACTATTTGGTAATAGTAACGCTATCGGTCAGCAATTGCGAGTTGGAAATACCAGCTTTCAAGTGATTGGGACATTAACAGCTAAAGGTTCCAGCGTGGGAGCAGATTATGATGATGCTGCCCTAATACCAATCACAACCTCAGCAAACCGACTTGTGGGAAAGAATTCTCCCTATGGTATCGCCTTAGATTATCTCGTTGCTGCCGCTCGTGATTCAGAGAGCGTGGATGCAGCAGAGTTTCAAATTACTAATTTGTTGCGTCTACGACACAAAATTAATGGTGAAGATGATTTTACTCTTCGCTCTCAAAAGGATGCTTTGCAAACTGTTGGTCAAATCACAGGTGCATTGACAATTATGCTAGCAGCGATCGCAAGTATATCGCTGTTTGTCGGCGGCATTGGCATCATGAATATTATGCTTGTCTCTGTCACCGAACGCACCCAAGAAATCGGATTGAGAAAAGCGATCGGCGCAACTGAACAAGATATTTTGTTACAGTTCATCATTGAAGCAGTAATAGTTTCAGCCGCTGGCGGTTTAGTTGGGACTGCGATTGGCGTCAGTGGCATCTTATTAGTGGGAGCCTTGACTCCCTTAGAAGCGGCACTTTCTCCAATAGCGATTGCTATGGCAGTTGGTGTCTCTGGTGGTATTGGTTTATTCTTTGGTGTTGTTCCTGCACGTCGCGCTGCTAAACTCGATCCGATTGTGGCTTTGAGAAGTGCTTAGTACAGCATTTCATTAATTCGTAGCGAATCAAATTTAGCAATACCCTGCAATGCCAATGCGTCGGCTGACAATGCCAATACGTCATCTGACAATGCCAATGCGTCATCTGACAATGCCAATGCGTCGGCTGACAATGCTAATGCGTCGTAATGCGTTAGGTGACAATAAAAAACGCTACGCTTTTATGCAAAACTGTACTTAGTTATGGGGATAGCGAAACTTAATCTTCCTGATCAGGTTGAGTTAGGTTTTGAGTACTTGGATGTCTGAGATGTCAATTGAGAGTAACCAGCTAGCAAACTCAGCTACAAATTTACTATTAAATGCGATCGCTGAGTCATAAGCGAGTTCCTGAATGGGTGTAGTGTACTACTAGTTGTGTCAAGTTAGAGGTAACATACTCGAACTGGGCAAAGCATTCATTCGACCAGTCCATGACGGCGCTCAAAAGTGCAATTCAATCAAACGGCAGAAGAGAAATCAATAAAGTGAAGATTAAATTTATACGAAGTGGTCTACACCGTATCTTGTTCAATCTTAGCTGATGCGCGATCGCGATTCATTCAAGTCTGTAGAGGAAGCCAAAATGAAAATTGGATTCATTGGTTTAGGCAGCATGGGTAAAGCAATGGCAACTGTCTTGCTCCAGCAAAACTACGATCTCATCGTCTACAATCGCACCCGAAGTGCGGCTGATGAACTGGAAAAAGCAGGCGCACAGGTCGCCAGTTCGCCCGCAGAGGTGGCGCGGCAGTGTGAAGTCGTGATTACCATGCTGGCAAACGATGAAGCGGTCGAAGCCGTTACTTTAGGCAATGATGGATTGAGTACAGGACTCGCCAGAGATGCCATTCACATTTCGATGAGTAGTATCAGTCCAAACCTTTCAAAGCAGTTAGCCCAAAGTCACACCCAAGCAGGACAAGGTTACTTCGCAGCTCCTGTGTTCGGACGACCTGATGTTGCAGCAAAAGGGAATCTCTGGATTGTGGCAGGTGGCGACAACACGCAGATTGAACACTGTCGATCAATTCTCGAAGCGATGAGTCGGGGGATCTCAATCATTGGCACAGACCCATCGCTGGCGAACTTGGTGAAGATTACTGGCAATTTTACAATCACTGCCATGATGGAAACACTCGGTGAAGTATTTGCCTTGATGCAGAAATCGGGAATTGAGCCACAAGACTTTCTGCAAATCGTGAATCAGGTGTTTGAGTCCCCGCTCTACGAGAATTACGGCACTCAAATCATTCACAAACGATTCGATCCAGCTTTGTTTACGCTCAAACTCGGTCTCAAAGACATTCGACTGGTGCGAGAAGTTGCAGACGATGTAGCCGTGCCAATGCCGCTTGTGAATTTAGTTTATGAACACATGCTAGCTGCGATTGCTCATGGACAGGCTGAACAGGATTGGGCAAGTTTTGCTCAAGTCAATGCTGAGAATGCAGGTTTGAAATAGACCTATCTAGAAGTATTGAGTGCAGGGCATACTCAACCACTGCGTGCGATCGCCGTGGATGAAAACGCAGCTTATCCGGTCACGATCAACAGCTGCGGTCACTACCAAGCTGAGGAGCGACCGGATCGGGTCATCGAAGCGCTGATGAAGTTCTTCAACGAAACAACGGAGGGAACACTATGACCAAATCATTGCAGGTTGGAATCATCGGTGCCAGCGTTGATAGCGGGTGGGCGAAAGAGTCGCATGT
This sequence comes from Nostoc sp., assembly GCF_036916575.1. Taxonomy (GTDB): domain Bacteria; phylum Cyanobacteriota; class Cyanobacteriia; order Cyanobacteriales; family Nostocaceae; genus Nostoc. Next base: position 4,231 of record NZ_JBALGC010000100.1, on the reverse strand, counting down.
CCCCGCAGTCCAGAAGCTGGCGAGATTGGAGTTGGCGGCTGTGGCAACGAGCAGACAGTCAACGGCTGATGCTGCTGCTAAAGCTTTTGGCGCGAAGGCAGCTTATGGCAACGCAGCTGATCTGATTCGAGATCCGGACGTTGACCTCGTGTCGGTTTGCATCAGGGTTCCCAATCACCGTGAGTTGGTCTTGGGCGCGATCGCAGCGGGCAAGCACGTTTACTGCGAGTGGCCACTAGGCCGCAACATCACCGAGACTGAGGAAATGGCGGCAGCCGCGCACACCGCAGGAGTCCACGCAGCGATCGGTCTTCAGACGCGGATGAACCCCGTCGCGCATCGCGCCCGCGATCTCGTTGCGTCTGGCGCGATCGGGCGTTTGCTCAGCGCACGGCTCTACTCCGGCACCGCCGCCTTCAGTCCGAAAATAGCGGCGGCAGATTCCTACCTGGAGAACGCCGAGAACGGTGCCACCCTCGTGTCTATCCACGGCGGACATGCGCTCGATCTTGCCATCGCGGTGCTTGATCGGCTCGAAGACGTGATTGCGCTAGCCACGACTCAGTACCCCGAAATCCAGGTCGGCGACGAGGCGGCGCGGCAGGCGCGATTGATCCCCGACCACCTTCTCGTGCAGGCGCGTCTCACTGGCGGCGGCGCGCTGTCAATCGAGGTGGCTGGGGGTCGCCCGCCTGAGGCAACGCAGTTTCGCCTGGAGGTGGTTGGAGACAAGGGCAACCTCGCGTTGGACGGCGGTGCGCCGAGAGGCTTCCCAACGGGTCGCCTGCGCCTAGCGCTCAACGGCGAGCCTCAGCATGTGGACGACGGGGAGACGGGAGCGATGCCGGACACGGCTGCCAACGTCGCAGGAATCTACGCCGCCCTGCGCGATGATATCGCTCTGGGAACCTCGACTGCTCCCGACTTTACTCATGCAGTCCGCTTGGCGCGGCTCGTTGACGATGTGCTGTCGTCGGCACAGACCGGAACTCGAAAGGCGACCGCGGACTGGCCTGTGCAGTAGCGATCGTGGAGATTGTTGCGTCCAGTCTGGTGACCAACCGCAAATTCATCCATGCTGTTGAATAACAGGCAAATAGTCATTGTTAACACAATGAAGTACCGTTTCGGTCACAAGTTGCTCAACCCCAACTGCTGAACTGAGTCGTTAGGCATACAGTTATAACATTCAACAAGATTTAACCAAAGGATTAAATTGGCTAGGGATAGAAAAGCATTGAAACAGGCTGCAATTGTTTCCCATCTCACAACGAGCCTACAGTATTTTCGTTGAAACCATGCCAAACAACGCTCTTGTTGAAAACGTGGTACAGAGACCTTGATTGGTCTACCCCGATTTTTCTTGGTCTTCCAAACTCGCTTGGGAAACTGTGGTCTGATACCACGTTGGCGCAAAACTGCACGTTTTTCCTTGGAATTATAGCCTTTGTCAGCAGCCAGCACTTTGACTCGTTTGTGTGGTCTACCCGGTTTATTGGTTGTGACTTTGATACTCTCAAGAAGAGGTATAACCTGTTCGCGTTCACTTCCATTCGCTGGTGTGGTGCGGTTTGCTAATGGCATCCCATTACCGTCAGTAAGCGTGTGTATCAAAATCCCTTTACCTTTATCACCATACCCAACATCTTCACCGCCACCTTTGCCAGGGGGAAAAAGACCCGTCTACCGCGCCGTAACTCCAGTCGATTAATCGGCGTTGCATAAATGCGGGATGAATCAGAGAAACACGGGTATTTCACGGTACTTTAAATAATGAAGTAGTAATCGAATTGAATGTTTAAGCATATAATTCTCCAACTTCTGGTATCTCATCCCTTGGCGGTGCATCGGGGAGTTTTTCACCAATTTGTTTTAACCAATATATTACGGTTGTATGGTGAACTCCTTTTTCACGCTCAATTGCTCGAAATCCCATACCATCGACGTATGACCTTAAACATTCTTGCTTTATTTCATCTGAGTACTGGACATTTCATAGCGATGTCTACGATGGGCTACGCCTACCCCTAATTCATATTTCTATTCTGCAACGCCTATTTTCTAGTACATTACTAGCCAGTTGCGGCGTACCCCTGCGGGGAAGCAAGCTAGCAAGAGCGTCTCCAAGAGTTGCGATGACCGAGCGCTGTGGGCTGCTGAGTTCTTCTACAGCGTTGGGTCAACTTAGGCGATTTGTGGCTGTTCTGTTGATATCTCATTTAAACGGCAATTCAAAGACTTGTGATGCCAAATTGCCAAAACCTTTGAACATCGCATCGTCACTTCAACTTTTACAAGCGTTCATAGCGCAGATTCAGTGCAATAATTAACTGTATTTAAATCTGTACGATAAGAGAAATTACAGTTATGGGTTGGTTACAAAGACTGTTTGGACAGGAAAAACCAGAAGATGCTCAAGTTAATCCAGATCCGACTCTAATTGCTGATGATTCCGAATCGGGGGAAACTATTCCTTTAGAACGAGTCGGACTAAATGGAGAATATGACCAAAGTGGTTTAGCAAAAAGAGTGGCCTTAGCTTTTGACGAAGACTCGCAATTTGATGAGATTGATTCTGTCTATGTTGCTCAGTTGGGAAGTAGCGTAGTTTTAAAGGGAGAAGTAGCAACACAAGAGATATTGGCACAATTGGTGGAGACTGCCAGAGGGGTGAGTGGCGCTAGTGATGTGCAGAGTGATGAAGTCAGTATCGGCTAAAATATTGGGAATTAAATATTAGAGAATTAACCGCATGAACAATCAACTTAAACCTCGTCAACTGAGCATGGTAGTGACGTTATTTACAGTGCTGATGCTAGGTAGCTGTGGTAAAAAACCTGAAGAATCTACTAGTACTACGCCTTCTTCACCAACTGCTGTTGCTCCAACTAATCCTGCCTCTAGTACAGCAGCTAGTCCTATCCCTGGAAATACAACTTCTAGCTCTAAGAAGCCAGCATCGGCGGAGAATAAAACAGCAGTTTTAGCAGCAGCACAAAATCTAGGGGTGAAACCACAAAACCAAACAACTTGCCCAAGTGATGCACAGGTAAAAGGCAAGATTACGAATAAGAGAGGCAACATTTATCACGTACCCAAAACCTTAGATTATGAAAAAGTGAAGCCGGATATTTGTTTTAAAGATGTGAATACAGCACAAAAAGCTGGTTTCCGTGCGCCTAAGTGATCTAAACAGGGCAAAGGCAGTTGTTTTAAAACTGACCAAATCAATACATCTTGCTTTCGCTCCTGCTCATCGCCCTACCAATTCGCGATCGCCCCTCAGAATTTACCAACCGTTTGGAGACAGCACTAGGTAAAGTGGCAGCAAAAGTACTTTAATTGGTAGCAGAGCGATCGCCCCACCCAATCAAGCGAGGAAAACCCAAGCGCGACGCCGAATAGCCTGCCGCAGGCATCGCTCCTTTGCTGCCACAGAATGAAATTTACTTTCCTCCTCGTCTTTCGCTAGCTGCTCGACTACCACAACGACTGCCCTCAATAGCGGTATCGTTGGGTGTATTGCATCTTCCAGTTGAAGTGCCTCCACCAGAATCACCAGAAAATTTGTTGTAGCTAGCACCACCATAGCTGTTATTACTTGAGGGGAATGTAGAAACAGAAGAAGGTATAGAAACAGAGGGGAATGTAAAAACAGAAGAAGGTATAGAAACAGAGGGTGATGCAGAAACAGAGGAAGGTGTAGAAACAGAACCACACAGACGAGTTAAATCAAAAGTGTTGGGAGTATCTGTTTCGGCGTAACAAATGAAACTGTCATTTGACCCAGTAGGATAAAGACTCTTATAGAGCGCTTGTTCAAAACCTGGTTGAGTTTGTGCAACAGCAGAACTAGCAAGCGTAACAATCAAAACAGTAGAGGCAGCACCAAAAACTAGCGGCTTACAACGCATACCAAAAATCTTATAACGTTTCTGTTTCTTTTCTATGACTTCAGTGCATGGTCATGTAGCAGAGAATACACTAAACTATAGGTAAAAATTTGGTATACCAAACCAACCAAATCCACAGAAAAAACGCGATGGCGTACCCGCCCTTTCCGGTGGCGATCGCTCTCCCGATTCTTAGTGGGACTTAGACAAAAACACCGAAAAAAGAGCATCAAATCTATATACAGAAGGACTTTAACATCGTTTTGCTTAGTTTGTTGATATATCTGGGTTTGGGCTATTTTTGAGCATTTGGTGTATTTCCCTTACCCTGCATGGGT
>NZ_JBALGC010000099.1:0-16514 GCF_036916575.1 Nostoc sp. | reverse complement strand
TTGGCATTCAAGTACTGTGGCGAGGTTGGTTAAAATTACACGATCTCTGTGAGGGTTGGCAGCTTGCAAAAGAGACTTAACGGGAAAAGTCAGAATTTTAGGTAAGGGAAGAGTCCAGCAACAAGCGATAGTTCAACTTGAAGCACTTCCCCAAAATAATCCCTTACGTTCCAAAGCAATTGATTTATTATTGAATTTAGAGATTACCTTAGAATTCAATCAAAATATAGACGAGGAGGATAGAGATTTAATTATGCGCTTATCACCTATTTACGAGCAAAAATTAGCAGAAGTCAAACAACAAGGAATTCAAGAAGGGATTCGAGAAGGAATTCAAGCAGAACGTCGTAATGTTATAGAGAATTTATTGCGAGTTCGCTTTGGTTTTTTAGATGCAGATATAAGAGTAATTACTGAAGCTTTATTGGCATTATCTCCACAGGAATTTACTCCTTTATTACTGCAACTATCCAGGGAAGAATTATTAAATAGGTTCCATTAGAAGAACTCAGTTTGAGATACTGGGTTCTCTACCTTTACTAAGAAATCGATGATTACTTAAGCTTGTTCAATCGGACAATCGTATTAAAAATATCCCATTGCTTAACCCACAGCCGCTACCATGACAGTTGTAACTAACGATGATCGCTTTCAACCCATAAATCTCTTTGAGTACGAAAAGCTAGCAAAAGAGCATCTGTCTCAAATGACGCTTGATTACTATAGCAGTGGTGCTTGGGACGAAATCACATTACGGGATAATCGTGCTGCCTTTGAGCGAGTCAAGCTACGACCTCGGATATTAGTCGATGTTAGCGATCGCAATCTAACTACCTCTATTTTAGGACAACCCCTACAACTACCTTTGTTAATTGCGCCAATGGCTTTTCAATGTCTAGCCCATCCAGACGGAGAAGTTGCCACGGCTCGAGCTGCGGCATCCGCTGGTGTGGGCATGGTGTTAAGTACATTAGCAACAAAGAGCATTGAAGAAGTAGCGACTGCATGTGATAAATTTCCAGATTCTCTGCGATGGTTCCAGCTTTACAGCCATAAAGATCGGGGATTAACTCGTGCTTTGGTAGAAAAAGCCTATAAAGCAGGCTATAAAGCACTTTGTCTGACTGTAGATGCACCTGTTCTCGGACAGCGGGAGAGAGATAGACGTAACGAGTTTGCCTTACCCCCAGACTTACATCTGGCTAATCTCGCCACCATCTCAGGACAAGATATTTCCCATGAAAAAGGCGAATCTGGGTTATTTACCTATTTTGCCCAACAGTTAAACCCAGCAGTAACTTGGCACGATTTGGAATGGTTGCAGTCTTTATCTCCACTACCTTTAGTCATCAAAGGAATTTTACGGGGAGATGATGCTGTTCGGGCTGTAGAATATGGAGCTAAAGCAATTGTTGTTTCCAATCATGGTGGCAGACAACTCGATGGTGCGATCGCTTCTTTAGATGCCCTAGCTGAAATAGTAGCAGCAGTGGATGGTAAAGTAGAAGTGCTGTTGGATGGAGGCATTCGTAGGGGCACAGACATTCTCAAAGCTTTGGCATTAGGAGCAAAAGCGGTACTGATCGGACGACCTATTTTGTGGGGACTAGCAGTAGCAGGACAAGTCGGTATATCTCATGTCATCTCACTGCTACAAGATGAGTTAGATGTGGGAATGGCACTTAGCGGCTGTAAAAAATTAGAGGATATTGACCTTAGTTTATTGACGCTGCCACGCCTTTAAGCCTTAAAATTATAAGAAATATGCTGAAAACCTTGTGCTTGAGCCACTGGATGAAAGCTAATCGCATCCTTTAGGATGCGTAGTAAGTTTCTTAATATAGTCACGAATTACTTCTGAGATTGTATGCTTCTTGGATTGAGCATATAATTCTATCTTTTCCCACTCTTCTTGAGATAGACGGACTCTCAGAATTTTTTCTCTAGCCATTGTAGTTCTTTCAGTGCTACAAGGATTATAACAGGAAGGGTAATTAAGCTTATTCTAGCAAAACTTTGAGAATTAATTTTCAGACTTGTTACAAAATCCCTCAATTAGAGTATAATAATTAAGATTGGATATAACGGGCGGGTGGCGAAACTGGTAGACGCACCACACTCAAAATGTGGCGGCCTTGCGGTCATAGGAGTTCGATTCTCCTCCTGCCCATTAGCAAACAAGTATTAGAGAGGTCAATAAGTTATGCGCCTGAAAAGATGGGAATCACCCCGTAAACAAGGTAGGAATGAAAAAGGTAGAGGCGGTTCTGCGAGGAAGCGGCAACTCAAAAAGCAAAGGCAAATGTTACGGCAAAGGCTCAAGGAAGGTAACAAACCAGACAATAACAAAAACAATACAGCAGGGGAAGATAAGTTTATCTTCCCCTTATTTTTTGGGCTTTTATTTTATAAAAAAATAAATTTTAGGGATTTTTCAATACATAGACTAAATTAAATTTGGAACGTCATAAAAAGTAATTTTAATTGAAGCTTTTGAGCGCATACTTACGTATTAAAATCAGTAGACTAGGTGTCTAGTATTTTAGTTCACTATTTAATTTATCTGTGTAGCAAATCTTACGTAGTAAAATACATATCCATAGGAACTCATTTGAATTGTAATGCTTGCATGAACAAATCAAAAATTAATTATGAAGGAAGTATGAATTTTGTCAAACAGCGTCTAAAATCCCTAGCTTAAAACAGTAAGCTAGGACACAGCAGCAAATAATTCTAATTCTAGTATTACCGATTAAGCCAAAAGTATACTAAGAAGGCAATTGCACCTCCATGTGTTAACTTCCAACGATGATACAAGCCTACAAAAAGTCAGGAGTCATCCAATCTGAATTATTCAATATTCGGAACGGTCTAGGTAATCTATGGATTTTTTTCTTGGACACAGGAGTTATTGATGGTAGCGAGAGTGCTTCTACCTACTAAAAAAGTGCTTGATTTTCCTATTACTGCCTTACGCTTTGACGACCAGGTAGAAACAATATTTAAGTGGGCGAGTAGGCGTGAGAGTAAAACTGTATATGTAGCCAATGTACACATGCTCATTGAAGCTCATTGGAATCCAGAGTTTGCCACCGTATTACGAAATGCAGATATAGTTACTCCTGATGGTATGCCTCTTGTATGGATGATGCGAAAAATGGGAGCGGTTTACCAAGACCGTGTAGCAGGGATGGATATTTTCCTAGCATTGTGTCAGCTAACTCAAACACAAAATCTTAGTATTTTCTTTGTAGGTTCCCAAACAGAAATTCTTTCTAGGATGCGAAAAAGGTTAGAGCAGGAATTTCCTCAGATGAAGATTGCGGCGATGGAACCTTTACCCTTTCGTCCCTTGACTGAAACTGAAGACGAAGCTTTGGTTCAAAAGATTAATTCTAGTGGTGCTAGTGCCGTTTTAGTATCTTTAGGATGTCCCAAGCAAGAAAATTGGATAGCTCAACATAAAGGTAAGATACAAGCTGTAATGATTGGACTGGGTGGAGTTTTCCCAGTTTATGCAGGAATTCACAAGCGGGCACCCCGCATAGTTCGAGACTTAGGACTTGAATGGCTGTATCGATGGATTCAAGAACCGCGCCGACTTTGCGGTCGCTATTCTAAGACCATTCCACTATTTATATGGCTGGCTACGAAGCAACTACTATCATCAAGTCGGATTGCAGCGGTCTTCCTTCACGAGACTGGGGATTAAGGAAAAGGGAAAAAAGGCATTGTATATTTGCGGCATGATTTGTCTGACGCAGAGCCGCAGAAACCCAGAAAGGATAAGGAGTTTTAAATTTCACATACATAAATTTCATCCCTTAATTCAGCAACGCATACTTTCATAGACCAGCAGTTTAGATTATTTTGTGCGTAGGCGTAGCTCGTCATAGACATCGCCTGTATTCAGCATTAAGGAAATGTCGGGCATGAAACAGTTAAAAATTCTCATCTGTGCATATGCTTGTGAACCCGGAAAGGGTTCTGAACCAGGAGTAGGCTGGAATGTTGTTAAGGAAGTAAGCAAGTATCACCAAATCTGGGTACTCATATCGAACTGTCACCGTCAAGGTCTTGAAACTGAACTAGCACGTAACCCCTTGCCCAACCTGCACGTTGTTTACTTAGATCCTCTAGGCTGGATCATAGACTGGAATCATGAGAGGATGGGAAAACAATCGGGAGTTTATGTTCATTATTACCTTTGGCAAATTTGGGCATATTTTATCAGTCGCTCACTCCACAAGCAGATTGGCTTTGATATCCTACATCATGTAACTTATGTGAGGTATTCAAGCCCTAGTTTAATTTCACTGCTGCCAGTTCCTTTCATCTGGGGCCCAGTCGGTGGCGGGGAATCATCTCCCAAAAGTTTTTGGAAAGATTTTAGTTTCCGTGGCAAGATATACGAGGTTTTGCGAAATTTGGCTCGCTGGATAGGGGAGTGTGATCCCTTAGTCCACCTCACTGCCCAACAAAGTGTCTTAGCCCGCGCTACCACAGAAGATACAGCTAAACGCTTGCGCCAAGTGGGCACAAAAAATGTTCAAGTTTATTCTCCATTAGGTTTATCTAAAGATGAAATAGCAAACCTTTCAGACTCTGTAATTCTCGATAATTCTGCAATCCGATTTATTAGCATAGGTAGACTTTTGCACTGGAAAGGGTTTCATTTGGGATTAGCAGCATTTGCCCAAGCAAACTTACCTGATGCTGAGTATTGGATTGTCGGAGAAGGAACTGAACGCAAACAGTTAGAAATATTAACTCAATATCTGAATATTAGTAAACAAGTCAAGTTTTTAGGTAATCTATCTCGCGAACATACATGGAGTAAAATACAGGACTGCCATGTGTTAGTTCATCCCAGCTTGCATGAATCTGGAGGATTCGTGTGTTTGGAGGCAATGGCAGCAGCGCGACCAGTGATTTGCCTGGATTTAGGAGGGCCAGCTGTTCAGGTTACAGAGGAAACTGGTTTTAAAATTAAAGCAAATACACCTAAGCAAGCAGTAAGTGATATTGCTAAAGCTATGACATATTTGGCTAGTAACCCAGAGCTAAGATTATTGATGGGTAAAGCCGGGCAAAATAGGGTAAGAGAGACTTTCAATTGGGAAAGTAAGGGCAAGCAGTTAATTCAACTCTACGAAGAAATTTCAACCCAGAATAAATCCTGCTTGAAATTGAGTTATGGCTCTAGCGATGATTAGTGATAACGTAATAAGTAAGTCGGCACGATAAAACCGAGGTGTGTTTAGTTTTGTGATAACTGTAGAATGACCTATTTTTTAAGTATTCGTTAGCTTGATATTTCGTTACGTAGGTCGATTTTTTAACGCGGACTTACTTAGTATATATCTTCTCAATAGCTCCTTTAGCGATACTAGTAGGAGCTTCTCTTATAAGTGGTAAATTCGGAAAAAACTAATTAAATTTCATCAAAAATTGACTGTAGTGTCACGAATTGTCGAAAAACTGGCTATAGAACAGTAAAACTACTGTAAATCAGGATGTAATTGCTTTGCATGATCTACTAGTTGGTTCTTTCCTTTTACTATTCAGAGAGTTAACTGCATGAAAGTGCTGTTAATACATAACCGTTATCAACTTGCAGGCGGTGAGGATGGAGTAGTAAAAGCTGAACAATCCTTACTGAAAGTAAATGGTCATCAGGTATCTTTATTAGAAGTTAGTAATCATGACATTAAAAATACCTGGGATAAAGTTACAACTGCTATTAGTGCAATTTACTCATATTCAGCAAAACAACAAGTTCGCATCAAAATTTCCCAACTCCGCCCTGATATCGTCCATGTACATAACTTTTTTCCCCTACTCTCTCCTTCCATATATGATGCTTGTCGAGAGCATGGTTTAAGTATTGTCCAAACTCTTCATAACTATCGGCTTGCTTGTCCTAAAGCAATACCTTTTCGAGATGCAAAGGTTTGTGTGGATTGCTTTGGACAAAGGGTGCCGTGGTCTAGTGTTGTACATGGCTGCTACCGCAACTCACGTATACAGAGCTCGGTTATAGCAGCAATGAACAGCTGGCATCGGTTACGAGGTACTTGGCACGAACAGGTAGATGCTTATATTGTCTTTACCCAATTTCAAAAAGACAAAATGTTACAGGCTGGGCTGCCAGCAGAAAAGTTCTACATCAAACCGAATTTTGTTTTTGCTCCAGACTCTCGAAACCAAAATGGTGAACATAGTGACTACTTACTTTTTGTTGGTAGATTGTCTGAAGAAAAGGGAGTTTCTGTTTTAATTGATGCCTATGTACAAAAGAACTTATGCACACCACTAAAAATTGTGGGTGATGGCCCTTGTCGTCAAAAGTTGCAGCAACAGATTAAAAATACCAAATCCGAAAATTTCATCGAATTTTTAGGGTTTCAGGATAAGCCAACAGTATTGGCACTAATGCAGAATGCACAGTTTTTAGTATTTCCTTCCATTTGGTACGAAGGTTTTCCCTTAACTATTGCTGAAGCTTTTGCCTGTGGTCTACCTGTACTGGTGTCCAAATTAGGTAGCATGGTAGAAATTGTAGAAGATGGAGTAACTGGTTTACATTTTGAAGCAGGCAACTATACAGATATGGCGGCCAAAATAGAATGGGCAACTACTCATCCTGAAACTATGAGAACTATGGGCAAAAATGCTCGCCAGGTTTATGAAACTAAGTATGCTCCTGAAGCTAATTATCAGCAGTTGATAGCAATTTATCAACAAGTCATCAATAAGAAGAAATAGTGTGTCACTGGTCAAGAGGAACAGATTTTAAGTCATTTCTCATCAAGTGAAGCAGATTATATACAAAGGAATTGCGATCGCAGAATTTTGTCCCTTAACCCTCTTTGATCACTATCAGATAAATTAATCTGAATTTGACGATACAACCAAACGTTGATTCAAGGGTTCACCCCAAAGTGATGAAAGAGGCTAAGTGCATGGATTCTGACCAATTAATGTCGTGCTGTTAAAACCGATTATCTGAAATCAACTATTAAAGTACTTGACATTAACCCAGGACTAACTGCTATATTAACTAGAGTAAAGTTGTTGGGGCGTAGCCAAGTGGTAAGGCAGCGGGTTTTGGTCCCGCCATCCCTAGGTTCGAATCCTAGCGCCCCAGTCAATCAAAAGACAGGCATAACAGCCTGTCTTTTGCAATTTAGTTACATTTTTAAGATGCGTCTCAATGCATCTAATTATGTAAATGTTACTTGTCAGGCGATTTGAGAGCTTGATCCAAAGTCTGCCGAGCCTGTTCTGCTTTAGATCGGGCTTCCTGGTAACGCACATTAGCTTGGGCAAAATTTTTGAGAACTTTAAAACCTTCCTTAAGCCGAGTAATTTCCTCTTCTGTCACCGACTCGTCAGTGAACAGAACATCAACCGCTTTACGAATTTCCAACGCTTCAACTCGTGACTCCTGAACTTTCAGCTTGAGCGTAGCCAGGTTACTCAGAACCTGGACAGCTTGTGTAATGGTATCCTCACCGCTAGCAGGATCAATAATTGACTCCTTAACCTCAATTAATTGCTGAGGGCCAAATCCTTCTTCTAGTTCCGTGGGTAGCTTACCTGCATCCATCAGTTCCATCAGCTGATCCATTGCTTTATCACGGGCTTTGGCTGAATCTTTTCCAGAAACAGTAAGGATAATTTCTGGGCTTTGAGCGAGAGTGTACTGAACCATATTTGAGCAGAAAATTTGCTGATTAACCAAGCTGAGGGAGACAATTATAACATGTTACGTGTAAGGTTATTTGTTGGCTTATTCACTTTAGTGTTGGGTTGCCAAATTCATGTGATTTATATATTTAATGATTTCATGCTTTATTCCTACCCCTGCCAAGTCGCTCAAAATAAAACTTTATACTTGAGAAAAGGGGAATAAGTTTCAACAGGAGGGGAGAGCAATGGCTCCTAGTCCCACCATTATGCAAGCTGTGGAACAACTGGGTTACCGTGTCACCGTTGGTGATGTGGCAACTCAGGCAGGATTGAACGTCGCTGAAGCTAATCAAAGCTTGTTAGCCCTGGCATCTGATGCTGGGGGACATTTGCAGGTAGCGGATTCAGGTTATATAGTTTACCTTTTCCCACAAAATTTTCGAGCAATTTTGCGTAATAAACACTTCCGGTTACGATTGCAGGAATGGTGGAAAAAAGTCTGGAGTGTTCTGTTTTACCTGATTCGCATTTCTTTTGGAATTTTCTTAATTGTTTCCATCGTCCTGATAATTATTACCATCTACATTATCATTACTGCTGCCAACTCAGACCGTGACGGCAACAATCGGGGCAGTAATTCCGGCGGTGGGGGGTTCTTCTATTTTCCAAATTTATTTTGGTATCTTAGCCCAAATTATGACAACCACTACCAGGAACGGCGACGTGGAAGCCGGGAAGAAAGCAATCTGAATTTCTTTGAAGCTGTGTTTTCGTTTTTGTTTGGCGATGGTAATCCTAACACCAACTTAGAAGACCGTCGCTGGCAAGAAATTGCTACGGTGATTCGGATTAATCGTGGCGCAGTGGTAGCGGAACAAATTGCTCCATATTTGGATGACATTGGCGAGGGATATACAAGAGAGTACGAAGATTATATGCTGCCTGTTCTGACGCGATTTAATGGGCAACCGACGGTAAGTCCAGAAGGGCAAATTGTTTATTACTTCCCAGAGTTGCAGGTGAGTGCAGCTAAAAAGCGCCGTCATTCAATATCAGATCACTTGGAGGAATTTCCCTGGCGCTTTAGTACCGCAAGTTCAGGGCAAATTATGCTGAGTGCTGGGTTGGGTGTACTAAATTTTGTTGGTGCTTTAGTACTGGGAAGTTTGTTGAGAGATGGCACTGTTGCCGTCCAATTAGGTGGACTGGTAGCTTTTGTGCAAGGAATTTATTGGCTGCTATTGGCTTATGGAGCAGGTTTCTTAGGCGTACCGTTATTGCGTTATTTCTGGATTCGGTGGCGTAATCGTAAAATTGCCGATTGCAACCGCGATCGCCTTTCCAGAGCAAGGCTATTGGCAAGTCCTGATGCACCTTTGCAACAAAAAATCGACTATGCTCAACAATTTGCCACAGAAAAAGTCATTGGTAACGAAGATTTAGTGTATTCTAGCGAAACTGACTCACTCGACCAAGAAGTTGAGCGTTCTGCACAAATTGACGCCCAATGGCAACGGCGGTTAGACGAGTTATAAGCAATTCGCTCATTCCAAATTTACAATAATTAAGAAGGTAACAAAAATGGGCGGGCATCTTGCCCACCCAACTGAGTTTTTGAGAGAGTGCGAATGAAAACCAATTATGTAAAAGACTCCATGAGCTGCGCTCATAAAAAGCAATAAAAATTTCTTTTCTCGATTCCCTACTCCTCATTCCTTATTTTCAAGGCAGGTTTATAAATTTGGACTTTTAAATTAAGTACAGGAGTGGACTACTTCGCCTGAATTGGTGTTAGGGCTACACCTTGATAATAATGTCCCAAAATTTGCAGGTGGTTCACTCCTTGCCGAGCCAGATTATACGCCCCCCACTGACTCATGCCTAAACCATGACCAAAGCCAAGCCCTTGCAGTACAAAACTACCATCGACTCCCTTAGTGACGCTAAAGCGGGTACTTTTTAGCTTGAGGGCTGTCCGCACTTCCTCGCCTTGTAGCACCTTCGTACCTTTGTTGCCGACAATTTTCAAGACTTTAACACTGCGGAAAGGCGAGTATGTCTCTGGAATTATATCCTTGACATTGCCCACCTCAGGAAATTTAGCGCTAATTTCAGTAGGTGAAAAGGTTTTCACCCAATTACACTCGCGAATATTTTGATCGTAGTCTTGAACAGCACGTAGGTAAGGCTCGTTGCTTCCCCAAACGTCTTCCACATTTTCGGTATGTCCTCCAGAACAAGCATGGAAAACTGAGAGAATAATCCTGTTTTTGTAAGTTAGTACCTGCCCTAATGTGGAATCTACTGCGGCGTAAGTAGCAGGAGATTCACTGATGATGCCTTTGTAAATTTGCCAATGATCTGGGGTATTACCTAAATCGTAAATGGGATTATTCCTTTGTCTTTCTCGTTCGTAGAGGGCATAGGTGCGGGCTGCGATCGCTTGGGCTTTTAAAGCTTCTTGGGGCCAGCTAGCATCCATTTCGCCACCGAGAACGCTGTAGAGATATTCTTGGTCATCAACCCAGTTAACAGCAGTTAAGCCTTTTTCTGTGGGGACAACCAGAGTTCTGCCCCGATACCAGCGTTCGCCAATATAAACGAATCCTTTACCTGTTGGCTCAATCCAAAATAAACCAGACTGCCACTTATCTAAAGCTACTCCGCCGGGAATGGTTTGGGCATAATATGCACTCATCGCTGGTAACTGTCCGAGAGTCCGTCCGGTACTATCTTTGACGATCCCAGTGGTGGAACTGCCCACTTTTACCTGATTAACCCCCCTCTCAATTGCCACGCGCAGAATTACAGACGCTTGAGCTGGGGCAACCAAAGCAATCCACAAGAGGACACTTACCCACCAATAACGTACTTTAATCTGAGAAAATAAAAAGCCTAAGTAAAGTTGGAATTTCATGCTGGTCATCTAATCACACTAGTATCTTATTGACGCTCTAGATTATGACGTCTACTACTTTAAGATGAGACACTTCTCCAACACAGGAGGTTGCCACCTCCTACTAATTATGCATTTTGCTTTAGCTATAAGGTAGAAATCAGTTAATCTTGACACTCGCTTTTGCAAAAGTGTCTACCCCTGGTATGTGCGATCGTGTATACCAGAAGTTCTCACTCATGCTTCATTTTACAAATATCGCTCTCCTAGATAAAAAACAATAATCCTTGCTACACAAGACTTTCATCTCAAAGAGATGATTACAGCCATAATGTTAGAAAATAAAGCTCGAAACCCAGTTTCTGTCTCTTATTTAAAAGTTGGCTGAGATTTTTCTTTGACCAGAGTGATGGCAATACGGTTCGGTTAACGTTTTAATATTTTGAAGATATCCCCAACCCCCCTTAAAAAGGCTTGCTCATAACCCTCTTTTACCCCCTTAAAAAGGGGTCGCCGCAGGCGGGGGGATCTAAACCGAACCGTATTGAGAGTGATGGAAGAGCGATATCAGCACGGTTGCATTTAAAAACTGTCCAAAAGAGGACACAGGCAAGCGGGTACACGGGGACACGAAGAGTTTCAAGAGCGCCGATGCGTCTGCCACTCTTTGCGTCCTACTTTCACCGCATTTTCGTTGGTCTATGATGCCAATACCTTTTGATAATTGCTCACTTCATTAGCAATAATTCCAATTAAATTCAACTTACTCAAAATTTCTGTAGCTTGAGTCAGTTCAGTTCGGGTGACTTTACCCATGCGCTCTACCATTACGATACCATTACAAAAAGATGCCACAATCCTGGCATCAACCGTGCCTAAAATAGGCGGAACATCTATCAGTACTAAGTCATATGTTTGCTCAAACAATTCTATTAGTTCTTTCATCCGTTGAGAACTGAGCAATTTCACCGTGTCTTCTGGTTCAGGCCCAGCAGTCAAAATATCAATAGAAGGGTGAATGGGTTGGATGTAATTTTGAAAATGAGTAGTTGTCTCATCAACTAATAACAAAGATAGTCCCCAGTCATTGGATAGTTCCAGGATTTTGTGCAAGCTAGGATTATGTAAATTAGCATCAATTACTAATACCCGTCGATGCATCCGGGTAGCACTAGTCACAAGTCCTAATACTAAGGTTGTCTTCCCTTCCCCTGGTAGTGCTGAAGTCAACATCAGCGACTTAAAAGGTAAGGGATATTTTAATATTTGAATATTTTGGTAGATCATGTCCAGGGTTTCATGGACGGGCAATCTAGTACTGGCTTCTATTACAGAGGAATCTGAGCTTCGCCGCCCATTCCAAGGCAGGCCCAGCCGCCGCTTTTTGACACCACGCAACGGTAGTTTTGGTACTGATCCCAGTACACGTAGATTCGTCAGTTTCTTTAAATCTTCCACACAATAAATAGCGTTATTAAATTTTTCCAAAATTAAGGCTGCTAAGATACCTAAAATCGGCCCAATTACCGCTCCCCCAACCAAAAGTAATAATCTGTTGCTCCCTATATAAGTACCCAGAGCAGGTTCTGTCAAAACTTGCCAGTTATATCCTTCCTGAGCAATTTTCAGTCCCAAGGACTGTTGTGCCTGGAGCAGTTGTTCAAGGGTTTTGTGACTAGTTTCTACCTTTGGTAGCAGACGGTTATACTCTGCTATTAAGCTTGGGTATTTGTTTAGCTCAGAGTGGAGTCGCTGTTCTGACTCAGCTAGATTCTTTTCATTGGCAGTTAGTCCTAAGACAGTTGTCTGCACCAAAATTAACTCGTCTACTAGCTTTGGGTCAACCCCCCCTATTATTTGCCCTTTGAAGAGCGGTTCTCCTTTACTGCTAGTAGCAATAGTTTTCACTTCTTGTCGTAATAGCGACAGTTGACTTTGGCGTTGCTGCTTTAGTTTTTCTACTGATGGGTAATCATCTGTATAACGTAGCCGCTCTTTAGCCAACGCTAATTCTGTCTTTTGAATTTCACTCAATAGTGCTTGATAACGGCTTGACTGATTTAAACGAGAAGAAATTAGTGTATTCTGCTGGGATGAAAACGCTATTTGTTGTTCTAGGTTATCGTAGCGAGCATTTACATCTTGAAGGTTAGCACGAGTACTTTGTAGCTTTTGTTGAATATCAGCTAGAGATTCTAGCAGGATTTTACTTTGGACTTCGGGATCGAGTAATTTATGTTTTTTACGAAACTGTTCCAAATTTTTATCAGCTTTACTCACCTCTTTTTTTATTTCAGGTAGGCGAGTGTTTACAAAAGCCAGTCCCCGATTCAGGCGTTCTTTTTGTTGCTCTTTGTTGTAGTTTTGATAAACTTTCTGTAGAGCTTTAAGTACTCTTTGTGCTTTGACTGGATCATCATCATTGAAAGAAACTTCAAATACTTGATTAAAAACTTTATTAGCTCCTATGCCTTCTTCTTCTGGAATAACTTCCAGAGGTGCTTTTTTGCTCTGTTCTTTTTGACCATTGATCTCTTCTAAGGTAATATCAGGATAATCAGAATGAAGTAAATCTACAGCTTTCTGGAGTAGCTTAGAACTCAGCATGAGTTTCATCTGAGTAGTATAATCAACAACTTGAGAATTAGAATTAGTAACCTGAGTATCTGCCCCTACTGGGATATTATTTGACTGTGCCCCTTGAAATAAATTGGAACTTACCAATATCTGCAAATTGCTCTGGTAAGTAGGTTTGGCAATAACAGCTAAGAGGCTAGCAGCTGATATAACTACACAGGAAACTCCCAAGATCACAAAGCGTTGGCGAAGCAAAATAGTAGATAGTTGTCTGATGTCAACTGCACCTTGTGCTGAAGTAGTAATCTGTTGCTTTTGATTCAGACTAGTCTTAGCCACTATCAAACTCCTCTAATATCGAAACACTATATTTATTTGGAAGATTTTTGAGAAATGTGAGATGATTTCTTTTACACCTAATAGCTGCAACAACATACTTAATTATTCTTCCAAGGATGGCAAGCTCATTTAGCACAATATTATGCCAACTGGTGCTTTCATGTTCATCAATTCATGCATATAAATTCTTAATCAGTGTTAGAAGAATAAATTTTTAATAAATATTTTATTTTACAAATAAAAATCTTGACGAAAAATTAATTATTTTTTCTAAGTATTTAAGTAAAAAACTTTCTGATTCCCAACATGACTATATCAGGACTTACGCAAAAATAACGAATTTCGTCATTACGAGCGATAGCGAAGTAATCCCCTCTGACGCTGGGATTGCTTCCCTACACTCCGTTTCGGTCGCAATGACAATATGGGCGTTGCGTAAGTCCTATATATATTAAAGTTATTTAGATAACTTGTAATATAAAAAACACATTGAGAAAAACATTTCAACCATAATATTTGTATATTATTGATACACTTATTTAACCGTAAATTATTGGTTAACTAGTTGACTTACTTATCAAATCAAACTGCTATTTATTTGCTAGACGTTATGAGTTCGACTACTAAAATCTAAGATAGAGCCTGGTTAATTTTAGATTTTAGATTAAAAGGGTTCAATAGGAAATCTAAAATCCAAAATTTAAACACCTACCTTGGTTAACTCTACTTCCCGTCGCCTCGGTACTTCATGAATCATGAAATCGTAAGCCATATCAGTATGGGGAAAAATAGCACGGGCTTCCTTGAGAAGATCCTTCAACTCCAAGGTATTTCCCGGAGCATAGCGGGGACTAAAATGACTCATAATCAGCCGATGTGCCCCAGCAGCTAAAGCTGTTTGCGCTGCCATTGTGGTTGTAGAATGCAATCGCTGAAAAGCCATGTCTGCATCTTGATGGGCAAAGGTTGCTTCGTGAATTAATACATCAGCATCCTTTGCTAATTCCACTGCACCATGACAATAAATTGTGTCTGTACAATAGGCAATCTTTCGACCAATTTCTGTAGGGCCGCATAATTGAGTGCCATCAATCACCCGTCCGTCGGCAAGGGTCACTGTTTCACCGCGCTTGAGTTGACCGTAAATCCGACCAGGAGGAATTTGCAACGCCTTGGCTTTTTCCGCATCAAAACGTCCTATCCGGTCTTTTTCGGCTACGCGGTAGCCGAAAGCTGTAATGCGGTGATGCAAATTACCGCAGCTAACGGTGAATTCATCGT
Source organism: Nostoc sp. (assembly GCF_036916575.1). Classification (GTDB taxonomy): domain Bacteria; phylum Cyanobacteriota; class Cyanobacteriia; order Cyanobacteriales; family Nostocaceae; genus Nostoc. The sequence continues at coordinate 1,726 of NZ_JBALGC010000099.1, read as the reverse complement.
CTTCATAAATTACCCCTGGACGGATGGCATGGACTTTAATAGGGTAAGAAAAGTGCGTGTAGGAGTAACGTGAGGCGGTTTGAATGTAATCATTTAATCCAGGGGGCCCATATATATCAATTCGTTCCACATTGCCAGCCAAGCCGCAAGTAGCAAGAAGTCCCATCAAGCCAAAGATGTGGTCGCCGTGCATATGGGTGATAAAAATTCGAGAGAGTTGACTAATTTTCAGTTCACTTCGCATAATTTGATGCTGAGTACCTTCGCCACAGTCGAATAACCACAGTTCTGCCCTTTGGGGTAATCTCAGGGCGACACTGGAAACATTGCGCGAGCGCGTAGGTACCCCGGAACTTGTCCCTAAGAATGTTATCTGCACAGCGTTCTTTAGTTTTCCTATTGCTCAATTTGCAGCTCTATTTTCTTCTATAGTGACACGGTTCATGAGCAAAATACTCCTGTACATGAAAATCAGTTCCCGGCGATAGTCGCCAGTTAAAGCGGCGGCAATGTCTTCAATAGAGGCTTTGATACGCCCATCCTTGAGTGCCGCTAGTGTGAGTGGATTACGTTCACCTTCCGTCCAGATAACCAAATCTGTGTTCTGCGTAGTTACATTCGACAACGTGATAACTTAATCAAAAGTGTTGCTGTTCATGTACAACGAATGCAAAAAGCCTTGACCTACTGCTAACGCTTTTCATATGGCTGCTCAAACTCTTTGCCGTAGCGTAGTAGCCACTCAGCTTTGGGTGCTTATTTGCGCCGTATGCAATCTTGTCTTGGCACTCCCAAGGCTATTACTGCTGCTGCCCATAAATTGCCGCATCACTGGTGGCAAAGTTAAAAGTTCTAAATCTCGGAGAGTTGTCAACCGCGTTGCCACGGCTTTACGCACTGCCGCACAATCCCTTTGTCGTTCTCAGTCTGCTTTGGGCGGCTTTTATCGCCGTCTAGCTGCTCGCTTAGGCGCACCTAAAGCGATTACTGCCACCGCTCATAAGTTAGTCCGTATTTTCTATCGTCTTTGGACAACAGGTAATGTTTATACTGACCCTGGTCTTGATGCCTATGAGCAACAATACCGAGAACGCACGTTGAAAAACTTGAAGAAAAAAGCCCAGGCTTTTGGCTTAGAACTCATCCCTATTTCTGACTCCACGGAATGTGTTTCTTAGGAGCGCCCTACTGGCGGCGATCGCCACCCGTTACTAATGTAGAGAAACTTGTATCATGAAAAGTACCCTGACAGCTAAAACCGAATTAACAATAGTGCTTTTAAGCCTGCTTAGGAGCGTGGTTCTGAGCTTTTATGGTTACTACATTGGTGAAGTGGTATTGCCACTATCCCGTTCAGGAGATTATCTCACAAGACCAGATCAGGTCAGGGATTTCAATATAATTTGATTCTAGAGTTGATATTGACTCTAGGATGTTTTTTCATGTCTAAAGAATTCCTATAGTACCTAAATTTTTACTGTTTTTAGTGTCTTTAACCTTTACTGCTACAGCAAAGGGTTTCTCAGGAGTTACCGCTTGAGCAAAGTTTGCTCCCGAATAGCCTTGGTCTACCCAAACAATTTCAAGACGGGACATGGTACGGTACAGTCGAAACTTGACGACTCTTAAACATAACAAAAACCTCCTCAAAAGATGATGAGGAGGTTTGAATTGAATTATCATCCCTGGCATCGAGCTATTTTTGCGTAGGGCTACCCCTAAACTA
>NZ_JBALGC010000098.1:0-16559 GCF_036916575.1 Nostoc sp. | reverse complement strand
TCCAGTCATTGATGGTAGCTGCGGTACTTGTTGCCACATCCTCTCCCATGAGGAGCAGAAATCATCGACATCACAAAAAATTTGCGTTACATCCAGCCGAGATACAATAGATTCCATCGCTGAGACACCATGCGTATTTTTCCTTTAATTCAAGTCTCAGCCTTTTTTTGTACCTAAATCAACCCGTCGAACTCACGTTTAGTTACAGTTCCAGGTAAATTGTCTAACGATTTAGCCCCTGGTACTCTAAGTAGTATTTGGAGGCAAGCACAGTTATAAGGAGAACGGTAATGCAGTACGTAGTGGTGATTGAAAAGGCTGAAGGTAATTACTCTGCTTATATCCCTGATTTCCCAGGTTGTGTCGCTGTGGGTGAAACTTTAGAAGAAGTCAAGCAAATGATTGCAGAAGCTATTGAATTTCATCTAGAAGGAATGCTAGAAGATGGTTTACCTATTCCTAAACCTACAAGCATTGCTCATGAGGTTGAAGTTGCAAACTACATCAAAACATAATTAGAGAAAATCACTCAATTAGCACTATGCAGGGAGGATGAAAGAATCGGGTGTTGCAGTTTATCTCCTCCCGCCCAAGCCAGGCACAACTGACGGAAACGCTCGCCCCGCACCTCAAAATTTGGGTACTGGTCAAAACTCGCACAAGCCGGAGATAGCAACACCACAGGCGCTTCATACTCCTTAGCTAATTCCGCCGCTTTGGGAACTGCCCTTTCCATAGTTTCCACGATATGGTAAGAATAATACCCCACCTCTTGGAGACGTTTGGCAAATGCGGGTGCAGCAGAGCCAATCAATAACACAGCAGCAGCTTGGGAGTGAATTTTTGCTAGCCAAGCAGTATCATCACCTGCTTTGGCTTCTCCACCAGCAATTAAAATCGCTGGACTTTTCACGGATGCTAAACCAACTTCGGCAGCATCATAGTTAGTGGCTTTGCTGTCGTTAATGAAATCAATACCTTCCCAAGTGCAGATATGCTCCAAACGATGAGCAACGCCAGGAAATTCTCGAATTGCAAGTGCGATCGCATCACGATTAATTCCCGCTAATCTTGCAGTTGCTACTGCCATCAAGAGATTTTGCTGATTATGTTCTCCCACCATCCGCAAAGTAGATACTTTCACAATCGGTTCTGGTGCAGAGGTTGCACTCAACTTTTCCACAACCCAGCCGTCTTCGATGTAAAAGCCTTTTTCGCTAATCAGGAAATCTTTTCCTCTCACACTTGTCCAATAGGCATCAGGCCAAGCACTTAGACCTAACTTGCTCAAGTAGGCATCATCGCCGTTGAACACTTGCAACTCCGACTGACGTAATAACTTGGCTTTGATGTTGTAATAGTTCTCTAAAGTCTGATGACGACTAAGATGATCCGGCGTGAAAGTCGTCCAAACACCGATACGTGGTGCAAGAGTACTTGAAGATTCTACTTGATAGCTGCTAATTTCCGCAATCACCCAGTCGAGTGAGGAGTGAGGAGTCAAAAGTGAGGAGTTAGGAGTTAGGAGTGAGGAATTATCAAATGCTCCCCCTGCTTCCCTCCTCCAAGATAGAGCGACTTCACAAGCGGCGTAGCCAATATTACCGCAGGCGGGTGCATTTAATTCTGCTGCTTGGAAAATGGCAGCAATTAAAGCTGTGGTAGTAGTTTTGCCGTTAGTGCCAGTAATTCCTACCCAAGGTAGCGAGCGCAAATTTCGCCAAGCGAATTCCATTTCCCCAATGGTTTCAATACCTAATTGGCGTGCCTCAACTAATACGGGAATATCCCAAGGCACGCCAGGACTAACGACTATTAATTGGGGTAAATTAGCACCATTCAATTCTAGGGATTGGCCAAGTTTAACGGTTATTTGCTCGGCAGCGAGTTCTTGTTGTTGTTTTAGGAGGGTTTCGGAGGTGTTGCAATCACTCAGCTCTACCTCCCACCCTTCCCGTTTCAACAATCTCGCCGCAGCAATACCGGACTTTCCCAATCCAATTACAGTAGCTCTAGGCATAGATTGCAGCAGAGATCCCTGGTTAAGCACTCCCTATAGTAGCGTCTATTGGCAAAAATTACACAACTTTTTGTTGACCTACGCTACAGATTTTTGACGATCGCACCAAAATCAGCTAAAACACGGGCATGATTGCGAACTAATCCCAGCAGATATAATCGATTCCGCTTCACTTCTGGATCGGAGTCCATAACTAAAACGCTATCTGGGCCATCAAAGAAGTTACTAACTGTCGGAGCAATTTTTGCTAGTGCTGCTACTAACAGTTGATAATTTCGTGTCTGCTGTGCTGCTTGAGTTTGGGGTACTGATTCGATTAGGGCATTATACAAAGCAACCTCAGAGGGCTTTTGGAATAATTCTTGACGAATTACGGCTGTCGGTTCTAGCTGTTTTGTATCCAAATCACCTTGCGCGGCTAATCGTGTGGAACGGTTAACAGTTTCATAGATGTTATCTAAGGTACTGTCGTTGCGGATTTGTTGTAGATATAAGGCGCGATCGCGTACATCCAATAAATCCTTTAACGTCCGTTCTGTGTATTCTGGATCATTTTCTCCCAAAACTGCATTTACCAAGTCGTAATCAATCTGCTTTTCTTCTTGTAGTAAAGTGCGGATGCGTTGTAAGAAAAACTCTTGTAATGCTGCGGTTAATGATGCCTGATCTTTGTGATATGTTGCTGTAAAGTCTGTGGCTATTTGTGCCAATAAATTATCTAAATTTATCGGCAAATTATAAAACCAAGTAATTTTAACTACAGCATTAGCCGCCCGACGTAAAGCAAAGGGATCAGAGGAACCGGAGGGAATTAAACCTAAACCAAAGATACTCACTAAAGTATCTAATCTATCTGCCAAACCGACAATTTGACCCGTGAGTGTTTCCGGTAACCTATCACCTGCTCCCGTTGGCAAATAATGTTGAAAAATTGCCTTTGCAACTTCGGTATCTTCACCACTGGCTAAGGCATATTTTTCTCCCATAATGCCTTGTAATTCCGGGAATTCATAGACCATTTGTGTAACCAAATCTGCTTTACATAATAAAGCAGCACGTTGGATTCTTTGGCTTTGGTCTTCTCCTAATTCTAACTGGCTAGTAATTCGCTCGGCAATCTTAATTACTCTATCTACCTTGGCACGCACCGAACCCAATTCTTCTTGAAAAGTGACTTTTTCTAACTGGGGTAAAAAGTTTTCTAAAGGCTTAGTTAAATCAGCTTCGTAGAAAAATCTGCCATCAGCTAATCTGGCACGAATTACTCTTTCATTCCCTACGGCAACAATATCTGATTTCTGGGGATCACCGTTAGAAATGGTGATGAAATTAGGCAATAATTCTTGCTCAAAACTACCTGGTTTGAATACAGGAAAATAACGCTGATGAGTAACCATGACTTCAGTAATTACCTCAGTCGGTAATTCCAAAAATTCGGGTTCAAATTTACCGACAACTGTGGAAGGATGTTCTACAAGGTTGGTTACTTCTTCTAACAAATCGGGGTAAATTACTGTATACCCGTCTAAATTCTCTGCTACTGCATTTACTTGCTCTTTAATCAGATTTGCCCGTTCATCAGGGTCAACGGTGACAGAGGCAGATTTGAGGGTGGTAACATAATCAGTAGCTTGGGCAATTGTCACAGGATCAGGATGCAAGACACGATGACCTTGAGAAATGCGATCGCTCTGAATCGTTTTAGAACCATTCACTAATTCTAGAGGTAGCACCGTTTGATCTAACAAAGCTACCAGCCAGCGAATTGGTCGGGAAAACCTTTCATCCCCATTCCCCCAACGCATTAACCGCTTACCTTCTAAACCCCAAATCCACTGGGGAACAAGTTCTGTCAAAATTTCCGCCACAGGACGACCGGGAAATCTTTTTTGCACAAAGACAAATTCCCCTTTGTCAGTGGGGCGAATAAACAGCGCATCCAGTTCCACACCTTGCTTTTTGGCAAAGCCTGCTGCTGCTGCTGTCGGCTGACCATCTTTAAAGGCGGCTTGGGCGGGGGGCCCTTTAATTTCTTCTTCTCGGTCTGGTTGCTGAGATGGTAGACCTTTAATCACTACCGCCAGCCGCCGGGGAGTACCGTACACCTGGACACTTTCGCCCTTGAGGCTGTTTGCTTCCAGGGTTTGAGGAATGCGCTCCTGCCATTGCACTAAAGCATCACTAAGAAAACTTGCAGGTAATTCTTCTGTACCAACTTCTAATAGAAACGCAGGCATAGGTTACTGTTTTCAACTTTGCGTAGCTCAACTTTATCAGTTATTATCAAGCGATCGCTCGTGATTTTTAGGTAACTACAGCTTGGATGTTTCTCGTGAATCTTTAACTATGTATGTAGCATCTTTGCTCCACCTCCAGAAATAATCGTAAACAGTTGACCAAGCTGGAAAATCACTTAGTAAGCCTTGCCACATACATCCCTAAAATCGATAAAGTCGAGCTTAGGTTTGCTAAATAGACTTGGCATTTTATGAAAAACTTCACAGAAAAAGTGTTTTTCTTCATTGATTTATTACATTTACTTCCGTAGTTTCATGCAGTATTTACTTATACATATTTTTATCGTAAAGTTAGTGTTGTTTATAAATTGATATCTGCATGATGTCAATCAACTTTAGAGTTATAACAATGAAAAATATTTTCATCAAAATGGCTACTATCACAGCAACTAGTGCTGCTCTTAGTGTTGCGATCGCTGCTGGTGCTAACAACCCAGCTCAAGCTATTGAGTTCAACTTTAACTGGCAAGGTGATGCTGGTTATTCAGCAATAGGTTCATTCAGCTACGACGAGGCTACAGCACCGAAAATTATTTCAGAAAGTGGTAGTGGAGCCACCAACTTTTTACAATCCTTGAATGTCTCTTTCTTAGACCCATCTAAAAATCTTTTGGGAACTTATAACACCGTTAGTGGTGGGGTGTCACAATCTGATTTCTTCGCTTTCAACTTTGATACTTCTACTCAGAAATTGTCTGGTCCCTTTGATGTAGCAGGAGGAACGGGTGTAATCGGAGAATATTTCTTCCAGGGAACGATTGGCGACTCTTTGTTCTTACGTCAGGATATCGATCAAAAGTCATCATTTAGAACATTAGATCAAAATTCTGGTTTTATCCAGGTATCTAAAGTCCCTGAACCGACTTCTCTATTGGGTTTACTGGCATTTGGGATGTTGGGTGTAGGTTCAACTCTGAAGAAAAAGCAAGCCTCTTGCTAGAAAGTAGGGCTTCCTAGTCAGAGGTTGCCAAATTTAGTTTAATGAATCTCTATTCTAGCCCCAATAATTCAGTGAACTGGTGAATTGATCATTCAACCTTATCGGTTTGCGATCGCTCAAATACTTGTGTCAATATGTATTTGAGCGATTACAATGAAAAAGATTTTTGCCAAAATCGCCCTCACCATAGCAATCAGTGCTACTTTTCCTGTTGCGTAGGCGTAGCCCGCCGCAGGCATCACTGCTGCTGACAACAGCCCAGTAAAAGCTATTGATATCAAGTTTAACTGGCAAGGTAATGTTGTGATGCATAGCAGTTTTTTTCTGCGGTAACAGTTTCAAATACGAAGCTACGCAAGACGCTAGTCTTGAAAAGTTAGTGCCATTGAACTACTCAAAAAAGTGGAATGCTCACCAATGAATTCAATACTGATGACTTGTTGAAAATACTTCATGTGCCACTTTACAAGCTGGAATGTGGGTTTCATGTATGAGAGAAAATATAATGCTACAATCCCTTAAGTGTAAATTTAAGCATTAAATTCCCTTTTAAATTAGTGAAAAGTTATCATGCATATGGTGATCAACTTCAGAGGATGTTTGAAAAGTCCTCTTGTCGGTAGCAAAACGTTTTAGATCACCCTAAATCCACGTCACGTGCTTCTCCTAAGGGAGACGCTGCGCGTAGCTTGCTTCCCTGTAAGGGTACAAGTTGGCAGAGCCGCCCAACACAGTGGTTAAAAGATAAATTGGGGAACTTTGATTCCGGTTCTCCCCAATTTATCTCTTAGCCAGCGCGGGAACAGGGGTCTCCCTAAGTGGAGCAACTGGCGTGGGCTATGAGGGTTCAATAAGTGCCTAAAATCACAGCCAACCACTTTTCAAACAACCTCTAAATTAGTCAACAGTTATCAGTGAATACTGGTAATTGATAACTGATAACTAATAATTAATAACTGATAACTGTTAAAATTAACCTTGAAAAGTATTAAAAAGTATTGAGTGCAATTATGATTTCAAAAAATCATAGTCTGCTCATAACCTAAATTAAATAATAAAAGTAGCAGCGCCTACTGAAATTAGTAATAAATCTGCTCATCTTAGGCTGTCTTCACGAAATTTACAAATAGCTCATGCACATTCTGATCTATTCCTACAACTATCATCCAGAGCCGATTGGAATTGCTCCCTTAATGACTGAATTGGCAGAAGGACTAGTAAAGCGATCTCATCAAGTGCGGGTGATTACCGGAATGCCCAACTATCCTCAGCGTGAGATTTACGATGGCTATCGGGGTAAATGGTATATTACTGAACAAAAAAATGGTGTCACTATTCAGCGAAGTTACCTCCGAATTAAGTCTAAACCTAACCTCGTAGATCGGCTGTTGTTGGAGTTAAGCTTTGTTTTCACGAGCTTACCCCAAGCTTTTAAAGGCGGACGCCCTGATGTGATTATCTTAACAGTTCCGCCTCTATTCGGTACGTTACCAGTAACAATATTTGGTTGGTTATACAACTGCCCAGTAGTTTTGAATGTGCAAGATATTCTACCAGAAGCTGCCGTGCGTATTGGACTATTGAAAAATAAGTGGATGATCCGAACTCTTGCAGTCTTAGAGAAATTTGCATATCGAACTGCACACACTATTAGTGTCATCGCCGATGGGTTTCGTGAGAATTTAGTGAATAAGGGAGTACCTGTTAATAAAATCGTTTGTATTCCTAATTGGGTGAATATAAATTTCATCCACCCCTTACCGAAAGAGAACAACTCCTGGATATCTAGCCATCAACTGGATGGAAAATTTGTAGTACTTTATTCAGGCAACATTGCTCTAACGCAAGGTTTAGAGACAGTAATAGAAGCAGCAGTTTGTTTGCGTCATATCAAAGATATTGTCTTTGTCATCGTTGGCGAATCAAGAGCATTGCAAAAGTTGCAGGAATACTGTCTATTAAATGGAGCAGATAATGTTTTGCTGCTACCGTTGCAGCCGCGAGAAAAACTACCCGAAATGTTAGCAGCATCTGATGTAGGACTGATTGTGCAAAAGCGCAATGTGATTTCGTTCAATATGCCTTCAAAAATACCACTGCTATTGGCAAGCGGTCGCCCGATTGTGGGTTCAGTTCCTGCCACTGGTACTGCTGCTAAAGCAATTGAACTTAGTGGTGGTGGGATAGTTGTTGAGCCAGAATCGCCGGATGCAATGGCTGCTGCGGTGCATGATTTATATGCTAATCCTGCTCTAGGGGCGAGGCTAGGTAACACAGGAAGACAGTTTGCCGAAAAAAACTATTCCTTGGAGCAAGCACTTGATCGGTATGAGTCGCTGTTTTCTCATATTATTACTAACCGAAGATCAACTGTGGGTATCTTGCCGAAATTGGATTCTAAAGAATCGGTTGTAGATGGTTGAAGGACGTGGGGCATTATATACAAAACCCTTGCTGGCTCGACTACACATACAAAACCCTGATTAGGATAAATTAAATCACCCATTCGGGTGAGTTAAAAATCAACCGATCGGGTGACCTAAGTGTAGGAAGTTGAGACTGCTCAAAAATAGGATTCTAGAGAACACTGATTGATCGCACGTCGTTTTTGGTGAAGAGAACTTGATGAAACTCGCAACCTTGATTAATAGAGCTGAATTAATCAGCGTAGGCGTAGCCCGCCGTACTCTTACGGAAAAGCAAGCTACGCGTAGCGTCTGTCTGCAACACGCTGCGCGAACGTAGAGAAGGCATCACTTTATACCCTTTTTTACCTAAGACCAGTATTCACTACGACTTAAGAGCGATAAACTCATTTATACCTTATACTAATCTTTTCTCCTATGTGGTTATAATGCAAGCAAGCACTTACATGTGCAAGTAAGCGCTTGCAAACACTCATGGAAAACTTAGCATCAAGGACGGCACAAACTCGTACACGCTTGATAAAGTTAGCAACTAAGGTGTTTACAATAGCAGGTTTAACCGGAGCCACAACACGAGAAAGAGTTTTATAAATTACACTTTCAAAAATTGATCAGAGTTAAGGAATGTACAAATTAGTCAAAATGTGCTAAACGATATTTGTTTATTTTAGGTGCTAGACATTGTGAGCAATCGCCCAAATACCCAAACAATACATTTGTCACCAACATAGAGAAAAAAGGCTAAAAAACTATTCAAATAATGCTTTTTTAACGAAGACGTAGATTGCCCAAGTTTAAATCCACAAGACGAGAAAATAAAGATGTCCCATTCTGAGTTCCCTGACTCTCACCTTCCTGTTGAAATAGAACAGCCTGCTGTTACTGATTCTAGTCAAGAGTCGCAACCATTGCCAAAGCGATCGCCTAAGGCACCTCGAAAGCGGCGTTGGCCTTTGCTGTTGGGAATTATCCTGTTAATTGCAGGTGTTGGTTTTGGTTGGCGCTGGTGGCAAACAAGTAATGCTAGGAATGCACCCGATGGTGCTGGAGCAGGTGCTACTCAACCAGCAATTCCCGTCAAGCTAGCAACAGTGCAAACTGAAACTGTGCAGGAAAGTTCGGAGTTTATTGGCTCCTTAGAGGCTCCACGTTCGGTAATCATCAAACCACAGGTTGAAGGACGAGTTACCGAGATTTTCGTCCAAGAGGGCAACCGTGTTCAACAAGGGCAAGTCATTATTAGCCTGCAAAGTGATGATGCCCAAGCTCAATTATCACAAGCAAAAGGCGGACTAGAACTAGCCCAAGCACGTCTTGCTGAACTAAAAGCCGGTACGCGACGAGAAGAAGTTGCCCAAGCTAGAGCGCAGTTAGTTCAAGCTCAAGCTCGCTTTAGAGATGCCCAATCGGGATCGCAACCAGAAGAAATTGCTCAGGCTGAGGCTCAAATTCAGTCAGCTAAATCTGATGTGGAACTAGCACAGTCACGAGCCAAGCGATACGCACAATTGAGAAAAGAGGGTGCAGTTTCCCAAGATACCTTAGACGGATATGTCAAAGAACAGCAAAGTGCTGAAGCTGCCCTTGTCCTAGCCCAAAAACGCCTAGAGCAAGTCCGCAAAAGCAGAAATTCTAATATCAATGAGCTAGCTGGTGCCCTAGAACAACAGAAACAAAACTTAAGGCAACTAGAAAATGGTTCCCGCCCAGAAGAAATTGCCCAAGCGCAATCGCAAGTAACCCAAGCAGCTGCCCAAGTCCAAGCTGCCCAAGTCCAACTGCAATACACAAAAGTCCTTGCACCTTTCACTGGTATTGTTGGTGATATTCCAACAAAGGTAGGAGATTATGTGCAAAAAGCAGATCAACTCACTACACTGACTAGAAATGACTCTTTAGAACTGAATATTTCCGTTCCGTTAACCGATGCCAAAAAGCTGCGCTTAGGATTACCAGTGCAAATGCTGAACGCCCAAGGCCAACCCACAGCAAGGGGTAAGGTGAGTTTTATCTCCCCAAATGCCAGTTTAGATTCGCAGACAGTTTTGGTGAAAGCCAACTTTGGCAATTCGAGAAATCGACTACTTAATCTTCAGTCAGTGCAAACCAAAGTAATCTGGGATGAACGTCCAGGAATTTTAATTCCAGTTACAGCAGTATCTCGCTTGGGTGGGGAGACTTTTGTGTTTGTGGCTCAAGCGCCAGCACAAAAGCCTAAAGCGGAAGCATCGGCACAAAACCCTAAAGCTGGAGCGCCATCTTTAGTAGCTCAACAAAAGCCTGTGAAATTGGGAGTTATTGAGGGGAATAATTATCAAGTTATCCAAGGACTAAAAGCTGGGGACAAAATTGTTGTTTCCGGGATTCTCAGCCTAAGGAATGGCGCTCCCATCACTCCTGCTCCTGAAGAAGTGGGTAGTCGAAGTTTTTAATATTTGTATTAATCAATAACTACCAATGCTCAATTTCTATCTAGTACAGCGGGCGCGTAAATAGCGCAAAGTCGAGCCAGTCCGTTGGTGGGGTTCCCCCACTTAAAGCAACTGGCGTTGAGCGGCGTTTCTTGCCGTTGGCGTAGCCCGCCGTAGGCATCAGAACTTTGTAAGAGAGGAGCGTCACTTTGCAAGACGAGCAACCATTCAAAATGGCGCAAGAGCAAGGAATATAATTCTTTTGAATGAGTGAATGAGTAAATGAGTGATTTCCGCCTTGCGGTACTAGTACGTCACGGTCTACTTTTCTGATAAGGTTTTCTTAGTCGTCTTTAGACAACTTTAGCTATTAGCCTCAGAATGAATTCTGAGGCGGTTGTTGGGATTGCTGTAAGATTTCAGTGTAAACATATTTATTTCAACAATCTCAAACCACTCAGGGTAACTAACACTGTAGAACCTTCATGTCCGATGACGCCGATGGGTAAATTGATATCGCCTAGAAAGTTGCCCACCAAAAGCAACATAATGAAACCCAACGCTACAAATATATTCTGTTTGACTATGGATTGCGATCGCCTACCCAAATGCATCGCCACGGCAATTTTTTCTAACCTATCTGCCATCAGTACTATATCTGCGGTTTCTAATGCCACATCACTACCAGACACTCCCATCGCTATAGCCACAGATGCTTGCGCTAAAGCAGGTGCATCATTAATTCCATCGCCCACCATTGCTACAGTTTGATATTGTTGCTGTAGACGGCGGATAACATCCAGCTTATCTTCTGGCAGAAGTTGAGCATATACCCGATCAATTCCTACTGCTTTGGCGACACTGTCAGCAGTTTCCTGATTATCCCCAGTTAACATGACAATTTGCTCAATTCCCAGTTTCTTTAAGCGGGTAATAGTTGCGGCTGCTTGCGCTCTTACTTCATCTGAGATCGCGATCGCACCCATCACCTCTGCTCCTCTGGTTCCCTGTGCTACCCAAACCACAGTTTTACCTTCTTGCTCCAAAGATTGAGCCATTTCTCGCAATTCTTCAGGTAAATTTGTGACATACTGTTGCACAAAAACGGCATTCCCGACAATTACCTGTTGTTCTTGAGCAATTCCGACAATTCCCTGTCCAGGTATAGCTTGCACTTGGATTGCACCAACCCAATCCAAATCACTAGCCGCCTGCACAATTGCCTTACCGATGGGATGTTCGGAAGAGGATTCCACACTAGCAGCGGCTTTTAATACATCTATTTGGGTGTATTCACTAGCGGAAATTACCTGGAATACCTGCACCTGTCCTGTTGTTAGAGTACCAGTTTTATCAAATGCGATCGCTCGGACTTTGCCAATCTTCTCCAACTGTGCCCCATTCTTAAACAAAATCCCCTGTCTTGCACCATTAGCGATTCCTGAAAGCAGGGTGGGCATAATTGCAGCCATCAGCGCACAGGGAGAAGCCACTACCAGGAAAGTAAGCGCCCGATAAATCGTCGTTTCCCAATCCCAACCCCACAGAAATGGCGGTAAAGTTGCCAGTAATATCCCGGCTACTACAATAACTTTGGCATATCCCTTCTCAAAGCGATCAATAAACTCTTGCGAAGGAGGTGCTTGAGTCTTTGCCTGTTCTACCAAGCGAATCACACGTACAATTAAACTGCTTTGGGCTGGTTTGTGTACCTTAATTTGCAATGCACCATAGCCGTTGAGTGTGCCGGCAAATACCTCTTCACCCACTGTTTTCTCTACAGGTAAAGACTCGCCTGTAATTGCAGCTTGATTGAGAGTGCTGTAACCAAATAAAATTATCCCATCAGTAGGAATTAGCTCTCCAGGTTTGACGACAATCTCATCACCCACTTTTAGCTGACTAATCGGAATTTCCTCTTCTCTTCCCTGAAGCAAAACCCTTGCTGTATCTGGTGTCAAACTCATCAAACTGCGGATACTCCGCTCAGTTCGCTGCATTGCATAGCCTTCTAATGCGCCACTGATGGCAAAAATCAGAATCAAAATTGCCCCATCAATAATCAGATGATATTCTCCTCGCCATAAGCCGAGACTAGCAGCACCAATAGCCGCCACAATCATCAGCAAATCTACATCGAGTTCTTTTTCTTTGAAGAGAGTAGTCAATCCCTCCCGTGCACTTTCGTAACCACCAATTACGTAAGCAGCGGGTAGCAGCAAGAATGCCAATCCCAAAGCGCCGAGATGCAAGGCGAACCATCCGAGAAATAGCAGTAAGCCACATAAAAGGGCTGCTACGGTATCTGCGTGTTCTCTGGTGAATTGGCCCAAACGTTGGGGATAGAGCATGAGAGGTGAATTAACAGGGACTCTCTCACGCTAAACCTTGACATTAATGTCAATGTCAAGGTTTATAATGATTTTTAAATGCATAGGCGCTTCGCCTTCCCACAGGGTAGGGGCGCTGAGAAAGTCGCAAAGATAAGCAAAGTTAAATCTTTCTCTGCGTTTCTAAATAAAAATCAGTTACAATGAATACATAAAAATTGTAGTCTTTTACTTAATAAACATATGAACTTAGAAGAATTAATAGCTCAATTAAATGCAAATATCTTCCTTAAAGAATTTTCATTTTCCAAAAACAATTTTACTCCAAAAGGTAGCAGTGAACTAGAGCTTGCAGATCATGTTATATGGCTTGATGACCTCATGATTGTTTACCAAATCAAAGAAAGAACGGGAGGAAAAAGCTCAGTAAATAGCGAAAAAATATGGTTTGAGAAGAAAATACTTCAAAAAGCTAAGAATCAGATACGTGATACACTTCTTTATTTTAAAAAATATGAAGACGAGATAATTATACCAAATCAACGAGGGCATATTTTCAATATGAAGTTTAATCAGATTAAAAGTTTTATCAAAATCATAATACATTTATCTAATAAGCAACTTCCTGAATATTATAAAAATAAAAAATATTATATTAGCAGTCAAGAAGCAGGGTTTATTCATATTGTCTCTGGTAACGATTATTTAAATATTTGCAAAATATTATTAACACCTACAGAAATTAGTGATTACTTTATGTATCGTCAAGATTTACTTATCAAGCATACTCATAATGCTGAAAAATTACCTGAAGCTGCTATTGTAGGTCAGTTTTTATCAGGAGAAGATGCAAGTTTTCCTCCAAGCAAAAACTTTCTTGAATATTTATATAGGCTAAAAAATGATAAAGATAATTTTAGTATTTCAGGTATCTTAGAAAACTTTTACAAAAGAATAGAATATATGAATTCTAATGAAGAGAACAGCGAATATGTTTATTATAATATTATCGCTGAATTTGCAAAATTAAGAAGAACAAATCTTCAAGAAGTAAAAGCCAGAATAAAATTATGCTTAGAAGCTTGTGACTCAGATGAATTTGAGTTGCCTTATAGAATTGTTGTACCCGAAACTGGCTGTGGTTTTGTTTTTATTCCTCTTCAACACGAGCAAAAAGATGATAAAATGATCTGGTTAAATAATCTAACATATGCAGCCAAATATGATCAAAAAATACGACGTTGTATAGGAACTACATTTGTAAAAGAAGAGGAAGACTATCTTATGGACTGGTGTTTCTTGGATAGTGATTGGCAATATGATTCTGCAATAGAAGAAAGTTTAAATAATTGTTATCCTTTTAGACCAGTACAAGAAAAATTAATACCTTCTTATCAATTTGAGTAATAATCAAAAGATGAACGCTGGTTGCTTAACTATTAAAGAACTTACCGATGCAGTTGGCGGCGGTTTAACTCCGCGCATGGTCAGACATTATCATCAATTGGGACTACTACCGCAACCAGTACGATCGCCTAGCAATTACCGTCTCTACACCAAAAAAGATGTTCTGCGGTTGCAAAGGATTGTCGCACTCAAGCAGCAAGGGTTTCAACTAAACCATATCCGCAATATTTTGGAGGTGGAACCAGAAGCCGACACAACCGTTAACCTCATGGGACAACTTCAGCAGCAATATCGAGCGGTGATGCAACAAATTTCTCAACTGCGACAAACAGCATCAGCACTAGAAGGATTATTGGGGCGCGATCGCCATTGTCAAATTATCCAAGCGGAAGTTTTGGCACAACTCAAGTTACTCGATGTCGAAACTCAAGCCGGATTGGGGGGATTGGAAAACCTGTGGAGTGGCTTGGATGCCGAAATTCATACCCACTCGGAAGCTTTTACAGAATCGCTACAACGCCTACTACCTGATTTGTCTCACCGTTCGGAAATTGAACAGCATTTAATCTCTCAGTTGGTTTTGGCTTGTGGCGATGTCAGTTTGGTGTCCTTTGTCAAGTTGAGTCGAGATGCGATCGCAGCTAGCCGAAAAGCCCTATCTTCTGGTTGCCAAATTGTAGTAGATACCCAAACGGTTGCTGCTGCTTTGGATCAAACCCGATTATCTCACTTGGGATGCCAGATCGAAACCTTGATTGATAACCCCCATATTACCACTGCCACAGAGGCGGAACTTGCCTTTTGGCAGCATCGAGAATGGCGAGAAAAATTGCAGCAAGTAAGTCCGGGTTGTGTCCTGGTAGTTGGTTATGCTCCCTCAGTACTTCTGGAAGCCTCCGAAGCGATGTCTACGACGGGCTACGCCTACGCCAACCAGAAAATTCAGCCTGCATTAGTAATTGGAATGCCCATTGGCTTTAGCCATGCTCCCGCAGCCAAGCGACAACTGATGCAACAAGGGATACCTTTTATTACAGTTGAAGGGACTTTAGGAGGTAGCGCTTTAGCTGCTACTGCCCTAAATGCTTTGGTTGAGTCACTGATTGATAAGCCAGATTGTCATTGTTATCTTAAAAATCTAGTAGATTCCGCTGAGTGCTGAACAATGAGTACTCAGTTAAGACAGCAGGAAACCCAGTATTCAGCACTGGCTGAGAACTCAGCACTAGTGAAAATCATATTATTTAACAATACGGCTACTTTTTTGCTAATTTTTATTAACAAATATACTCCTTTCCAATTCCGAATAAAAAGCGAAGCCGAATTTCCCGTGGCAGGGGACTGCTGAAACCGAAGGTTAACAAGCTTGATTACCGAAACTTTCCAAGCTTTTATCTGTGCAATAGGATCAATCAGGATATCCAAACCGATATTTATCAAGTTCAACTTCTTCACAAATAATTTGGCTGAGTTATACTCGACTGGATAACTGATTCCATATTGCCATGAATGATAAGTTACCAGCTATTTATTTTTACATTCCCAAAAACCAATGGCCTAGCGATCGCATATTAGAAAGTTCGGATCTTTACTGGCAATGGCAAAATTCTCTACGTTACGGTCAAGGGCGATATAACTGGACTTTACAAACCTATCTTCACCTCAAACATGATGGATTTCCATGTCAATTAGTAGAAACTTTACCCACTGAAGGAATTGTTTTAACGCATCGCGATTTTTTGCCAGACAATCTACAACCAACACCACAATTATTGATTGTCTGTTTGCGTGCAGATAGAAGTCATCATCCTTACGCACAGCTTCATGTTATCCAAAATACTCAAGATGAAATTACAAAATACTCTGCAAGTCTTTGGCAAACTTATTATATGCCCCATTGGCCCCAGTCTGGATTGATTCCTCGTGATCATAAGCGTGGTGATACATTTGAAAATGTTGCCTACTTTGGTCAAGTAGACAACTTGGTTGCCCAGATGCAAACAGATGCTTGGAAACAACAAGTCAATGCCTTAGGTTTAAATTGGAATATTGTGAACTTTGAACGCTGGCACGACTACAGTGATGTGGATGTTGTCATTGCCGTGCGTAGCTTTGATAGCAATACATATAACTTTAAACCAGCATCTAAATTATATAATGCTTGGCAAGCTGGAGTTCCGATCATTCTTGGTTGTGAATCTGCTTATCAATATGAACGTAAAAGCGAACTCGATTATATAGAAGTAGCTTCTGTAGACGAGATAATTGCATCTCTAAAATGCCTGCGCGACAACCAGAAATTACGTCAGGCAATGATAGACAATGGTCGTATTCGATCTGTAGAAACTGGGATTGAGCAACTGACTGCAAAGTGGCGTAGCTTTTTAACAGATGTAGCCTCTCCTACCTATGAACGCTGGCGAGATGCATCAAGTTGGCAACGCAAAATATTTTTACAACGCCGTTACTTCATTTTGAAGATAAGTAATATTAAATCTCGTCTAAATAAGCTTTTATCAACCCAGAATTAGTTAATAGTTTCAAAAACTGCAATCGATATAACAATCCTAAAGATCAAAAAGCTAGTACAGTTCGGCGGAAGTCACTCATTCAGGACTTACGCAAAAATAACGTAATTTCGTCATTACGAGCCATAGCGTACTCCTAGGTCGAAGCAAGCTACGCGGAGCGTCTCGTAGAGAAGTAATCCCCCCTGACGCTCTTATTG
>NZ_JBALGC010000097.1:0-9322 GCF_036916575.1 Nostoc sp. | reverse complement strand
AGTTTTTTAATCGGTGTTTCACTCAATTGAGGAATTTTATTAATCCCTTGATAGCCTTTATCCGCTATGACTTTAAGTAATTCTCCAAATTTTATTCCACTACTTTTAAATAGTCTAAAATCATGGATTCTCCCCAAACCATGCGCTAAATAGATGATTTGACTAGTTTTTTGGTGGATAACTTCACTGCTAATTCAAGTCCTAATCACAAAGAAATCTAACCCTTAATTATATCATAGAAAACTTTTGCAAGAGTTCTCCTAAAAAAGACAATAAATCAGTTAACAACTCACTTGCTTGGTCTTTTGTCCATGCATAAGGACGCTGATAAGCCGGTATGGAAAATGCGAAGTCGTCACTAAAAACCTTGCATAGTGCTTTTTCTGTGGCGTGAATGGCTACTGGCATAAAATTTCAAGTACTCCCTGAGTATAATCTGATGCAAATTTCCCTAATCAAACGCAGTTTAACTCACTCATACTGCGATCGCCACAAGACTAAATTAACTCAAGTTACCTTACAGATAATCTGCTGCATAGAGGCTATGGAGTCCCGCGTTGGCGTAGCCTCTCCTTTAGAGAATCGCTGCTAGATCACCGTGCATAAGCCTATTACATACAATAAGCGAACCTACAGTTTTTTTGCTTTTAGGACTTACGCATCAAATACGAAATGTAGGGGCAATACCCTGCCTTAAGCCGCTTCTCTACGAGACGCTCAGCGTAGCTTGCTTGGACGTAGGAGTATGCGTCTACATGAATTGCCCCTACGGTAAATCAAGGCTTTTACTGCCTTTTTTCGTAAGTCCTGGCTTTATTTTGGTAATTCTAAAGGCTTGCTCTTAAAGTTTGTTTTCCCCGCTTTTTAAGGGGGGTTAGGGGGGATCTTCGAGTTTGAAAACAGTCCCCCTTCCAAATTTTGGAATACTCCCCTAGTCACAGAGCGGTCCCATCAACGAGTATGTATGGTAGAAGACTCTGACGCTCGCACCCCTGCTCTCAAGCAAGCTACGCGCAGCGTGCCCCTCTGCCAACTTGCTAACGCTGCAATCTGTTGAATTCTCCCTCGACTGTGTAGCTTTTCTTCAGCTTTTCTTTATTCACTCAAGGTTGCATTTTTTTTAACATCTGTTACATTACTTTACAGACAGTTACAACTGCTACAACACTTGAACTTTGGAGTTTTACTCATGTCAGGTTTTAAGAATTCTGCGCCTATTGTTTCAGAAGACCCTAATGCTGTGCGTTTTGGCTTCACTCCTCAGAGTGAAAATTGGAATGGTCGTCTTGCAATGATTGGTTTTCTATCTGCAATTTTGATTGAAGCTTTTTCTGGTCAAGGCTTACTCCATTTCTGGGGCATCCTCTAAATTGATGTAGGCTTTTCGCCTTTACTTGACAACTCATCTCATGTCAGGCGAATTACTTGTGATTCCTACGTAACCTCTCCCCCGGCCTCTCCACTAGTAGGGAGGGGAGCCTGTAACTTTAGCTATAAGCGGGGTGAGGTTCTCTTATTATGGGCAATTCAACGGAGATATCAGATTGAAAATCTCTTTCCCTATCCCCTGTTACCTATAGCACTTCTTGTTTGAATGTAGTACACCACGATAAACGGTAAGAGCACAGCAATGCTGTGCCCTTACAAACACTTGTATTTGACGCAAGCAATAACGGCTAAAGATGAGGAAACACGACGAACAATTTCAGGGCTTACAAACACTTGTATTTGACGCAAGCAATAACGGCTATATTTTCTGTTTTCAAGCTAAATATCAGATTTTTCCGGTTGAGCCAAAATATAAGTGAATAATTACTTTACATCGAATATGTATAGCTAAAACTCATGGAATTACCCCAACGCGTATCAGTCCGCTACAAAGACGCGTCCTTCAATACTAATGAAATCCGCTTGAGAACCTTCCGGCTTGGGTTACAAATATGGGAAGAACAAACCAAACCTAGAAAAACAGAGCTTTATCAGTTTATATCGTCTTGCTTGAAACAAGTTGACCGCCAAGATCGTTTTATGTTTTCTCTGCTGTTCATAGAATTAACAGACCTTATACGCAATTCTTCGCTGGAAAGGGGAACGAAAGAGGTTTTGATTAAAACAGCTTTTAGGGAGTTTAGTTGTGCGATAACAGATTTTGAAGACGCTGCCAAATAAAGTTGGTCATGGGGGTGTTGGTATTGCGTAGGTGTACCCAGGTATCGGCCTGAAGTCAGCTAACCTAATCGAGTAAGATATCTATAAGTAAGCAGCTTTCCATCAGATTAGTTTTTTTGCTGAATGCGCGGATAGGTAGGTGTTAGGGAAGGGGTGACTAGAAAAATGGCTGAATTGCCTTATCTGCAAGAACTTGAGAGCGATGCCGGCGGCGGGCTACGCCTACGCATTTCTAAACCATCCGCGCATTTTATGTAGATTAGTTTTCAGCCATTTGCCTCTAGTCAAATCACAACTCCTCGTGTTAAGAATTTTGCATTCGCGCAACCGAACCTTGAAAACCAAATAAGGCAAGCCTTTCAGAAGCCATTGCAATTACCTAAAATCCCTATTAAGGATTAAAACAACGAAACAGAGATTAAATCCAAAACATTTTTACATTGGCAATTACCAAAAATCCCTATTAGGGATTGAAACGAGGATATCGGTTGCAGTCGTTGGTCGAGTGTTTTCATCTGATTCAAAAAGCGCATTGATAATATATCATGCTTGGCACATAATACAAGCTATATAAATTTGTTACGCTTCCAATGTATAAGGCAAAAGACTGTGTATCATCTTGCAAGCTTCACTTGTGTTACATGGCGAACGCTTACAGTTGCAGACTTGGGATGAATACGATGGCATCAAGACTGCCGTCGTGGGGCTACTGTCGGGCGGTATGTCCGGCTTCAGCCTCTTGCACAGTGACACGGGGGGCTTTGACGCGGCAGCCTTTGATAAGATTCCGGTAATTGCGCGATCTAAAGAACTGCTCATGCGCTGGATGGAGCTTAATGCATTCACGGTCATCTTTCGCACCCATGATGGATTGGTTCCTGAGATTAGCGCGCAGATTGACACAGATAAAGAGACTCTCTCCCACTTAGCTCGATTTGGGCAGGTGTACAAATCGCTAGCCGCTTACCGGAAAACCCTTGTCGATCAGGCTGCAAAAGTGGGATATCCCGTGGTTCGCCACCTCGTCCTACACTATCCCGACGATCCGAATGTTTATAATCTTCGCTATCAATTCATGCTGGGTCCTGACTTCTTGGTTGCGCCGGTTTTGGACAAAGGCGTCAAAACAGTGCAGTTATATTTGCCCGCTGGAGAATGGATTCATCTGTGGACAGGCGCTAAGTTCAATTCAAAACAAGGAAAGTGGATCGGAGTATCCGCACCGCTCGGCAAACCGGGAGTCTTTTTCAGGGACGGAGCTGTATTTGGAGAGCAGCTCGTTACACAACTCAAAGCCCTTGACGTCCTTTAATTTCTCTTCGCGAAGTGCTGTTCTTCGTTCTATACTCATTTCAACAAACAATTAGACATTAATAATCATTTATTCGACAAGCCGTCTTTACTTTTTTGCAATGGTTTTACCAAGCATTACACGTTTTCCTAAATAGCTGTAACAGAAAAAATTGAGATGTGTAGACCAATGCTCTATCCCACCACCGCTTGGCAATGGTTTTGAATAATTACCTCTAATATAGGAATCCGACTTCAGTTTTACTAGGCTGCCCTGAGGGTATAACCCATCTCAGGTCTAGTTTTGACCGTTATCCAATTTCAAAAATCAAATATAAATTCTAATATTAGTGACAAAAGTAACCATTCAAACATGACTTTTATCACAGGCGTGTACCTGATTATTCCGATTAGATTGAGAGTACACAAATCAACTAATGCAAGGCATATAAAGGATATATGAACCACTTTAAATCTATTCTTCTTGGAAGCTTATTAGCAGCTGCTTCAATTGCTGCTCTTTCTCAAAATGCTAATGCTGCTGAATTTAAATCGGAGCATGATCATTTGAATCGCAATACTGTAGCTTTTAATAACAGTAGAATCCAACGCGAACATCAAATCCGTGAACAACGCGCTCGTGAATTGCGTGAACGTCAAGCTCGTGAACGACGCGCTTATGAATTGCGTGAGCGTCAAGCCCGTGAAAGACATGCTCGTGAATTGCGTGAACGTCAAGCTTACTTTCATCGCTAAGAAAAGAAATTCTCGCTCATATTACCTTAGGAGAGTATTGCTACTCTCCTTTTTTTTCTTGGCATAAATTTGCTCAAATGGCATTGAACCAAGATCAGCACTCAAATGGGAATTAAGGCTATAAATGCCTGTTCTATATAGCTTTCAGTTTTTTACTTTCTCCTGCTTTACCCAAATATAGAGAAGCTATTTTGATGTCCCGCATTCAAATGGTATTTTGGAGGAGTCACAAGGGGAATTAGTTTAGCTTGACATTGGTAGAACTATGTGTATTATAGGTTATAACATTTTTGAGCGATGGCTACGCCCGCCGTACTCCTACGGAGAAGCAAGCTACGTGCAGCGTCTTGCACAGAAGGCATCGCAAAAGTTTTCGATCTACTGAAAATACATAAAAATATATTCTTGTCAAGACTTATCCAGCCAAATTTAGATGCATTTGCCCTGAAACATATAAAAATCTGCTCGATTTGTGTTATCAGAGTTTTCTTGCGAATCAGACATCCTTTTAAAAAAAGAGGTGGTAGCTAAAAATTGTCTAGACTACCACCATGCGAAATAGAATCTTAACCTGTCACGAGCGATCGCTAATAGAGAGCTGCCAACACCTTATCTGCTGCTGCGCGGAATGCAGTTGCTGCACCAGCGCTCATGTCCCGTGGCGCACAGATGCGATTTCTCACATAGGCAAGTGTGATGGCTCCAACCGCAGATACAATCGGATCGGCATTGTCTTTACCGCCCACGCGCCCCCACGGTAATGCTGCACCATTGCCATTAATCAGATAGTCAGCCAGCAATCTGAGGTGAAAATCAACCGCTTCTTTAACGGCTGTTGTGTCACCATTGACCGCCAATGCTTGCACCCCAGAGTTTTTTAGGATGTCTCCTAAAGCAACTTCTCGATTATCAGTCAACCTTTCAGCCGCTTCTGCCCGAAATTGAATTTCCTGGCTAGCTGCTGGGTCTGGGGGCAAGGGATTGCCGATTGGTGTCACGCCCCATCGCCGACGCAATAGTAAATTGTTGGTGGTATCATCCGATTTTACACGATGATAAGCGGGACGCTGTTTGAGTGCTTCAAACCAAGCGTTGATGCGAGGATATCGGGGATTTCCCTTGAGTTGATATCCCTGATAAACGGGTAAGTTAGCTGCCAAGCGGTCTAAATGGGGGCTATAAGTAATGTCTACCACACTAAATGTTGATAAAAAGTAGGGGCCAGGATACTTTTGGAGAAGTTGCTCAAGTTCGTCTAATTTTGCCTCAAAAGCTGTCTGTAAGCTTGCTAATTCATTAGGATCTTCAGGGGCTTGTCTAAGGAATTTGTAGGCGATATGTATCATCCCATTGGTATCAGCATCCTTAAGCCACTGCCTAGCAATGGCGTTTTCCTCTGGGTCTTCAGGGAGCAAGGTAGGCCCAAATCGTTCTTCTAATTCTAAGAGAATGTCTTTGGACTCATAGACTAACTTTCCCTTAATTTTCGCAGCAGGGACAAGGGTTGTGGGAACTAAATCGGTATACCATTTAGGCTTGTTACTCAAGTCGATAAACTCTGTTGCAAAGGGAATTTCTTTTTCTTCGAGAGCAAACCAAACCCGTTCGCAAAATGGACACCAAGAGTTAGTATCACGGTAGAGCAGTACTGGCGGTTCTGTATCTAGCGGCAGTTTATGGAGACTGCTAGGGATGGGAGCGGTAGAAGGCGACTGTCCTGGCCTACGTACCCGTCGAGCAGGGGTATTTTTTTGGGCAATTTCTAACAGTTGTTCCCAATTAGATGCTGTATCTTGAATTGACATATTTCACCTTAGTTTAAGTTAACTTTTCTCCACAAAAGAGTTAGAAGTTAGGAGTTAGGAGCGGAGCCGGAGACGCTCCACCTCCGGTTAGGAGTTAGGGATAAAATAGCCTTTTTGTCTGAGTTTTAAACTTATACAAGTTAAAAAAAATGCGACAGGAAAATTATGAACCCCTTGTTATAGAAGGCGATTACCAATCCAAAATCCGTCTTGGAAAGTTGAGCCACTGCGTTGGACAGGTCTCCCGGCTTGAAGCAAGTGGCGTCTGATCGCCGGAAACCGACGCTTAGACTTTCCGCAAAATCAAAAATCCAAAATGGTATTAGATTATGTACATCATTAATTTACAACTACTATTAAAATATCAACATTTTTACCATTACAAGTACATCTAATTTAGAAGCTATGAGATTGTCAATCTGCATTTATTAATTGCATTAGTAAAGCTTTCATACCATTTATCCGTCGCTATTTAAAACTTAAATTTAAAATATGCACAAATGTGGATAAAGGTGTATCCTACAACCGAAAGTAGCAAACTTTTTATAGATAGTAGGCCTCAAGCTATACACTGGTATGTTTCTAGCTTTTAAACAGACAAAAAGCTTAATTATTGAACTTTCATTATAAAGTACGTTAAATTTATAGGTTTAACGGAGTTAATAGTTATTATTACATGATAATAGTTAAAAAGCAAGATTTAATCTATCTATTTTTTGACTTACTTAAGCTGGCAAAATCAAAGAAATCTCTATAAATTCGAGTCAGAGAGAGATAAAAAATTTAAGTAAAAAAATACACATTAGATAATAAGTACTGAAAGTCAAGCTAATAGCTGCTAGAATCTACAACACTTGCAATTTCATTGAGTGTAGCCTAAGATTGAAGCACCCCACCCAATTAAAGCGCTACCAAAGACTAGCCATGCAGCATAGATGTTTAAACGAATAGCTAAGTAGGTAGGCGTAAATAATTATCGTTGGGATAAGGCAGTTGTTGCTGGGGGCAATAAGCAGGGGGAAAAATAGTTTGAGCCTTGTTTACTTTTCTTCACACAGTTTAGTTTTATTGTGCCGACTTACTTAAATCTGTAATAGTTCGTCCATATCATTTGCCTATATGAGATAATTTCCTCTTAATTGTTCGAGATAGAGAAAATTAGCTCAATATTCGTATGCAGCAAGTATCAAACCATAGTGTGGAGTTACCAATTCATCTCAGTGCTAAAACAATTGCTCGGCGTTTAAGTGTTATAGTTATATGCCTCACCTTAGCAGGCGTTCTAAGTGGCTATTTCTGGCTCTCGAAGTTTCCCTTCCCAGCTTCCAAATGGTTTTACGATCTATTTAGCCTAAATGGAGAATTGAATATTCCTGCCTGGTATTCTTCATTCTCTCTATTATTTTGTTCGGCATTACTTAAAGCAATTACCGCTATTAAGACGAAAGACCGCTATTTTGTTTACTGGAAAACTCTATATTTGATATTTTTCTATTTAAGTTTAGATGAAGCATTTAGTTTTCACGAAATTTTGATAATTCCGTCACTGCGAGAATCGCTTCATCTCAATCCTATATTTTATGAAACCTGGGTTATCCCTGGTGTTATTTTAGTAGGAGTTTTTGCATTTAAATATCTAAAATTTTTGCTCCATCTCCCTTACAATACTCGGTATTTATTTTTGATTGCCGCAGTTGTTTATGTGGGTGGAGCTTTAGGTATGGAAATGGTGGGTGGACTTTTGAGAGTAGATTTTGGGCGACGTAGCCTAATAGCGTTAACTGGCATAATTGTTGAAGAGTTTTTGGAAATGGTCGGAATTGTGATTTTTATTTATGCTCTGCTAGCTTACCTTAGCAGCTTGAGAGAAAGCATTCAACTGAAAATTTATATATCTCAAAAGTAATATGAAGTCTGGATAATCATATCATGTCCGGTAAATCAACCAATGAAGCGATTTTCAGTTGAGTAGAGTACAAGAAAAGACTTAACCCCTACCCCCTTCCCTTTGTACTTTCTCAATTTACCTGTTTAGTGTTTAAAGATAAAAATTCGATTGCTCAATAGTTATTAATCATGGGGCATTGAGCATTAGTTATTCTCCCCCTGCTTCCCCTGTTGTACTATTCATAGATAAATCAAATGCACCAGAAGTTATAGTGGCAATTGTTACTATGAATTGACATGCTTTGTAAAAAGTCTCTTGTTGGGTAACGGGAGGACACAGTGACGTGTCCCCCTAGTCAGCAGAAAAAGTCTCCTTTAATCTGCCTTATAAAGTTAATTACCTTCTAGCAAAGTCCAGAAATAGCCATCTGGCGCAACAAAAGAGAAACTCCTCTGGCCAAACTCATTACTAATGATGTCTGTAACTTTTTGTACACTACTTGCTTTGATGCGATCGCAATACTCCTGTATTCCCTTAACTCGATAGGTATATAAAGACATACCCAAGCTACCTGGTTGGGCTGCCTCAAACCGCGATTCTAAATTAATATCTTCTGGGAATCGAATGATATAAAGTCTACCACTGCGTGCAGCCATTAGGTCAGACTTAGAAGAACGGGGATCATCAAAGGTAGTGACAATAAACTTTTCACCAGGGTTAAGGTCAAAAATATCTCGACCTGCTGGCGAAGATTCACAGCTAGTTTCGACACCATCACGCACACGTAGCAAACCCAAAACTTCTTCATAAAACTTTAGGGTTTCTTTGCTGTCATCCTGAACGATGATCCCCATATGGGTAAACTGACTAGCCTTGAGAGCAGCATTATGGTTAACTTGTCCGTAATCCGGTAGTGTATAGCCAAACCGTTGAAATAAAACCTGTCGAGCTAAGGGTTGCAGTAGCAGCATTTCGCGCACACCAACTGCTGGCTCAATAAAAGGACGGCTTTTCCTCTCTTTGTTGTAGATGACTTCCCAATAAGGGTTAGTGTGTCTAATAGGCAAACCTGCGGCTTTTGCATCCTCTACATGATTTAAGATACTTAAAACATCTGCCGTTAAGCTTGTCGCCCAACGGTTTCCCTTAATTTTCATCGACGCAATTCCCAAACCTTCATGGGTGGGGTTTTGCCAAACCATCAGCCGAATCAACCCATGATCTGAATTTTGGTGGTAAAGGCGGATTGAGCGTAAAGATGAATTCACCCCATATAATTGATTGGCTACATCTGCGGTTAATTCACCCACTTGACCAATGCGATAGCCAAATTGCTCCCAATACTGAATTGCAGAAATTGGCTCTGGGATGCCGATACAAACTTCATAGATACCTTCAATTGCGGTTTGTTGTT
>NZ_JBALGC010000096.1:0-5477 GCF_036916575.1 Nostoc sp. | reverse complement strand
TTTGATTGGTTGACTCTTAATCGTGACCTGTTTGCTTCTTATAAAGCCAGTTTGGGCTATATTTGGGCTTGATTTTTGTTTAAGTCCCGTTAATTATGCTTTACCGGGATGCTGTCTACACGAAAGACCCAAGTGACCGCACTATTGAGTTGATTGTTGAGAAAAACCGCCTTTACGGTAAGCTTGGCACTGCAACGATGTTGTGCGATTTATCCACATCGAAATTTTTGAACTTGGCTAGGTAATTTACAGCCACATCCAGCGATCGCGGAAGAAAGACGCATACATTCAATTACTGGAGTTTTAAAACACCGTGAAAGCACTATCCGTTCGTCAGCCTTGGGCTTGGGCAATCATTCACTCCACCAAAAACATAGAAAACCGTGGTTGGCCTATCAATTATCGCGGCGACATTCTGATTCACGCTGCAAAAACCTGTACTAAAAAAGAGTACCAGCTTTCGATTGAATTTTGTCAAGATATGGGGGTAGTAATCCCAGAGTTAATCTCTCTACGTCGCGGTCAGGTCATCGGTATAGTCACAATAGTAGACTGTCAGTTTTCACAAGTTGCGTCTGGCTGGGGAATGCCTGGGCAATATCACTGTCAGCTGGAGAATCCACGCGAGATTACACCGATTCCTTACATTGGGCGGTTGGGGATTTTTGAAGTGCCGGATGATTTAGTCATGGAGGTGGTTGCATGACTAAAACAGTCTTAAGCGATACCCTACCCCTGAAGCCAAAACCAGTAACAATTAAGTTATCTGCAATACCCGAAAAATCAAGCGAGAAAGGGGTCAAAGGCTCACAATGCGAATCGGTTGGATGCCTTTACCCGTACCTCGAAATTAAAAAGCTACTTGATGGCTCAACCGTTTTTTATCCCCGTGTCATTGGTGAGCGTGACCCAAATAACCCCTTTTTTTGGAGGTGGGGATATAACTGGAAGGAAAAATATAACGGCGTTTGGAAGGGTAAAAGTATAGGCTCAATTCCCCTTGGTGCTGTCCCAATGGTTCGTCTAATGCAACAGCAGGAGGCAATTAGGGAAGATATTATCGCTTTTATCAAGAGAGCGAAAACCAAAAAGCCATTACCAAAATTAGATGGGGGCAAAAATTTTGATAACACAAAATTAAAACCAGTTCTTCCAGATAATGCACCGATCGCTGTACTACTTTTCGCTGGTGGTGGCGGGATTGAAGCAGGGATGGTACAGGCTGGTATTCGCCCGGTCATTGCAGTAGAATTTGACCCAAGTAAACCAGAACTGAGTCGGGCGATCGCTCTCAACCATCACCGTAACTTTCATGAATATGGCTGCAAAGTCATCCAGCTAACAGTCCAAGAAATAGCACAGTTAGGATTTCTAGGTTTTCCGCGATACCCCGACTATCTCCATGCCTCCCCAGTATGCGCCAACTTCAGTCAAGCCCACACAGCAAAAGCGGGAAATAGTTAGCATGAGTAATATTGGAAACTACTTGCCCATCTTGGTCATATAGAACCCATTTGACATCTTTACGGGATTGAATTAAGGTACACACAACCCTTGAATCCAGCCAGCATGAAGTATTCGAGCAGCCTCACTGATGCAGAATGGGAATTTCTGGAACCGCTGTTGCCTCAGATATTACCGACTAAGAAGCGGACAAGACCTTGCAATTGGACAAAGCCAGAGCTCCTCGATGGCATCCTCTATCAGCTCAAGAATGGTTGCAACTGGGAAGACTTGCCCAAAGACTTGCCTCCTTACTCAACCGTCTATTGGCACTACAAACAGTGGCGAAGTGCTGGCGTGATTGAGCAACTAATGAGTACTTTACATGAACAAGTGCGTGAGCAGGTAAAAAAAAGCCTAAGTGGACGACGTTAATCATCATTGACTCCCAAGCTGTGAAAAATACCTGTAATGCAAGTGTAGACTCGAAGGGATTCTGTTTTTACAAAGCAACCAATGGGATTAAAAGGCATCTAGCCGTTGATAGCCTTGGGTTTCCCTTCTTCACTCATTGCACAAAAGCCAATGTTTCAGATGATGCGGGATTGATTGAGATGTTGACGCTCAACATCGATTATTTCAAATCAAAACCTGTTGATCTTCTCAAGATTACCATCCTGCTAGACCACGGTTATCACATTGACTATTTAATTGAAGCATTGGAGAAGGTTTATCCTCAGATCATGACGAAAATCAGGTTTGAGCTTTCGACAAAGCCCTCGAAACAAGAGAAAGCAGCCCAAGGAAAATCTGGATTTGTGCCAGCGGTGGCTCGATGGGTGATAGAACGATCAAATGCTTGGATGGAGCGTTGCAAAAGTCTAGTCAAGAACTTTGAGCAAACTCTATCTCATGCCACAACTAAAATTAACCTCTGCTTTGTTAGGTTAATGCTTAAGCGCCTTGCAGCCACTTCCTGATATCTCAAATGGGTTCTATATTTGCTGTGTCAAATCACTCGCCTACAGGCAGCGGCTGGATTTGGGGTGATGACCTCGAAGCGATCTGCATTTTTTTGGTCATCGGTACACGTTCCTCGTGGTAGCGGCGCAGTGCGTCGGGAATGTTCGTCATTCCTTCCCCACTCAATGCCCGCGCTAAAGTATCGGCATCCTGAATTGCCTGGTTCGCGCCCTGGCCGGCGCGTGGTGCCATAGGATGAGCCGCGTCGCCCAGCAGGGTGATGTATGCGGTACTCCAGGTGTCGATGGGTTCGCGTTCGTAGACCGGGTTTGCCCGAACCGGAACCGTCCCAGCTTCGATCAGCTTGATAATGGCAGGATCAAAGCCTTTGAAGAAATCGAGTAGTTCCGACGTTGGCACTTCACTTGTCCAGAGATCCTTCGGCGGGGTGTCCTGCACCATGATGGTGTCCATAGCTACCTCAGCACCCCCGCGCAGAGGTAGTAGCGTCAGCATCTTGGGAGGTTGTCCCCACATATATATCTGGTCGTTTGGCAGGCCTTCAGGTATCGCGGAACTAGGCGCAAGTCCACGGAGGACGACCAGCTTTGAGAAGATCATCTCGTCGTTATGAATGAACTTGCGAACCACAGACTTGATACCGTCGGCTCCGATCACGACCTTGGCGCGAACCTGCGGTCCGTCTGCAAACCTCACGACACCGCGATCCCTGTCTTCAAATGCCTCGACGCTTTCCATACCGAGATGAATATGCTGCTGATCTACACCCTCCAGCAGCAGGGCATGGACATCAGCGCGATGTACGGAGTAAGCCCTACCTTCGCCAGTCATGTCGGCAGGAGTCGTACCGATCGGTTTGCCCTCGCTGTCACGCAATTCGATCACCTTGGTCTGCACAGCCTCCGCATAGAAGCGATCGCCGACATTCCATGCCTCAAAGAGCCGCACACTGGGTTTGCGGATGAGAACCGCGCCGCCAACTTCTTTAAGTACTTTTGTCCGTTCGTACACGTGGGCTTTGATGCCAGCCTGACGCAATGCTACGGCGGTAGCTAGCCCGCCTATACCGGCTCCAACGATCGCAACATCCACATCTAGGGGGACGGTAGCTACTGTATGGCTATTATTTGTCATTTTTGATAATCTCCTGAATTCATTTGTATTTTGAGTTGCTGCTATTTGAAAAAAGAATGCGACAGATACACACGCTCAAATCCTTGTGATATCTGGCTTTCTTAATTTTGAATTGGTATGAGTACGTTGGCGAACTGCCCAAACAGAGTCTCGGCGTTCATCCGATTAATCGCTGAACGTAGCTGATTGTCGAGCGGGTAGGTATCAAGTCCATCTGTGAAACGACTTACAGCTTGCACAGGAGCGAAGGGTGAGTCACTACCGTAAAGAATGTGGCTAGGGTCAGCGAACGCCAGCAAACTGGGCAATGCAGTCGGACTGGAAGACAAGGCGGTGTCGAAGTAAAAGCGGCGGAGGTTTTCTAGTCCAGTTTCGACATTGCCATCGGGGGAACATACTGGAGCCATCCGATGGGCGGCGTAAGGGATGAATCCCCCAGCATGGGACAGAATCACTTTCAGATTGGTGTAGCGAGTCATTGTACCAGACACGATGAGATTAATCGCAGCACGGGTGGTATCGAGTAAGAAGTCGGCAGCGAAGGACGGTACACCTTGTACACTTGGCCCCGGTAGCTCTGAAGGATGGACAAAAACTACAGCATGGCGGCGATTCAACTCTTGCATGAGTGGGTCAAAGTCCTTCTCTCCCAGGTAGCGACCGTGGGAATTTGCTAGCAAAACTACCCCAGCCGCGTGTAATTCATCTAAAGCATAGACTGCTTCGGCGAGCGCACCATCAACATCAGGCAAGGTCAGGGTTGCAAAGAATCCAAATCGATGGGGATGATCACTAACTACCTTAGCCGCAAACTCATTCACTTCACGAGCCTTGACCCGCGCCTGGGCATCATTGCCTAGATGCACACCAGGACTCGAAACTGAGAGGATTCCAGTTGCAATGCCATTCTCATCCATTAACTTGAGTGCATCTTCTGCACTCCATTGTGGAGTCGGCACTCCCCCAGACTCGATCCCTTTCTCATTTAGCCAGTTCGCATAAGCAGGAGGAAGGATATGTTGGTGAACATCAATACGGGCAGGATTAGTCATGGTTTTTCCTTGTCAAAAATTCAATCGTGTTTTGAAAGTCTATATCCTGGGGAAGCAGTTTTTTGAGGATGTGCCGTAATGTCTCTTGTTCGGTGGGATTAAGAGGTGCAAAGTTTTTGATTCCTACTTTTTGCACGCGCTTAACTAACTCATTGACTATCTCTTTTCCGGCAGTGGAAATTGAGTGCATATGCAGTCGCCGATCCTTTTCGTGCGGATGCGTCTCAATCAATCCGCGTGCTGCAAGAATACGAATGATACCGTGGATGGTAACGGGCTTCATTCCCACCAACAGCCCCAGTTCATTCTGAGAAGTTGCGCCTTTCTCCAACAGTTTCATCATGACAACGTACTGCTGGGGTGTGATATCAAGATCGCTAAGTTCCTGGTAGCAGTTGCGATTATTCTTCGCGAATACTCTACCCATGAGATAGCCAAGATCCTCATCCAATACATACGGTTCATCCACCTCTGCTGGTTTGAGTTGCTCGTTTTTTGGTTTTGGCGATCGCTCTACTGACACTGGCTTCATCCTCAAGGAGATTTGCTTTTATGCAGACTTTATTCTTATAATAACATTATTATCATAACATTAATATCATAATAATCTGTCTATTGGACTATGCCCAACAAATGAAGTACCTGATTGATGAGTGTTACCCTGATGTGGAATGGGTTACAGTCGTCCATGACCTGACTTTGTACCTATAGAACCCATTTGAAGTTGTGTGTACCTTAATTCAATCCCGTAAAGATGTCAAATGGGTTCTATACGCTACTTCTGCTTTCATCACGCTCTATTCTGCACCCTGTTCCCAAGAATCATACATTGTCTGTAGAGACAAAACTCTAGCACACCCACTT
>NZ_JBALGC010000095.1:0-85825 GCF_036916575.1 Nostoc sp. | reverse complement strand
TTTTTTGATTGGTTGACTCTTAATCGTGACCTGTTTGCTTCTTATAAAGCCAGTTTGGGCTATATTTGGGCTTGATTTTTGTTTAAGTCCCGTTATTTGGTGATAGTAGCTTTATTTACGCCGATGTGCACTAGGTTTTCTTGATAGCGATACCGCCACATCACAAAGCCAGTGATGAATAAAATTAGCGGTGCAAGCCCTACGAACACGTAGAGAATGCGCGTAGGTAATCTGCCAAAAGTACCGTAGTGGAGCGGTTCAAAAAAGTTGAGGACGCGATCGCCTAACGGTATCTCCAATATGTTATCCACTCGCAACACTTGACCACTGTACTGGTCAAGATAAACATAACTTAGCCCGTTCTCATCATCATCCTGGGGCAATTTAAAGCGAATACTCAAAGCATCTTCTGGTTTACGAGGAAAATAAATTGTCCCCAGCATCGCATTTGGGAACGTAGCACGAGCAGTTTTTAATTGGTCTGTTAGTTCCAATGGGGTTTTACCTGGAATCAGCTTAGAGACTGGTTCCGATGCTGACTTGTTGGTAAATGTCACTGCATAAATTATCGGGTTAGTGAAATCAGAGAAATTCCAGCAGAAACCAGTGAAGCCTGTAAGGGCAATAAATATAGCCGTAACAATACCTGCAACTTTGTGAATATCAAAGTTAATTCGTTTGGGATGAGCATTAAGTTTGATTTTGAAGCCATTAAGCAGTTTTCTCCAACCAGGCCAAAGCAGGATGCCTGTAATACTGAGGATACACATCAATAGGGCAGCAATCCCAGCGATCGCATATCCAGTTTTGCCTGCCAATAAACTGTAGTGGAGTTCGTAGACAACGTTGAAAAAGCGCTCGGAAAAAATTTCCTGACTGTTACCAAGAACCACTCCGGTGTAAGGGTTGACATAGAGTTCAGCCAAATCGCTTTCCTGTTTTCTGGGAACAACGATCGCGGGAGCATTTGGCTTTGCAGACATATAAATCCGATCAATTGTTACGCCTAGTTGATTTGCATAGGCTGTTTTCACCTGATTGAGGATAACTTCCACAGGTAAGCGTTCGCCACTATGAGTAATCGCTCCAATCTGACGATGCAATAAAAAATCACTAATTTCATCATGAAAGACTAATAAACTACCCGTTAGACCGATAGCGATCGCAATTAGACCTACAGCTAACCCGATATAACGGTGTAGTTTATAGGACTTACGCACACTCTACGATTCTTGGCGTTATTGGCGGTCTTGGCGGTTCGATAAATTAAGCTTTTTGGCGATTTTTGCGTAAGTCCTAGTTTAAATACAAAGTCTCGGAGTTTTTTTGAGTGCATAAACAATACTCCTTTGTATTCTATTGGGTCAAAACTGCCACGAAATTGTTCCCTGCACCGTCAGCGGCTCGCCTGGAAAGACTCTGAGAATATCAGAAGATGATTCGTAGTAATCAACGTTGAAGAGATTTTTGATACTGACAGCAGCTCGCAAGCGATCGCGTTTATAGAAAATAGAAGCATCTGTGCGAAAATAGCTCGGTAGGGTAAAATTATTATTCAGATCCCCTTCTCGTTCGCCAACATAGAAGAAACCCAAGCCTAACCCCCATCCTTCTAAACTACCAGATTGAAATTTGTAGGATGTGAACAAGCCGAAGGAATTTTCTGGCGCATTAACCAAGCGATTGCCTACAGCATAATCGTTGTCCTCGCTGATGCGAGCATCAATGTAGGCATAACCAGCTGCAATGCTCCATCCTGGCAGAATTTCACCACTAATGTCCAACTCGATGCCGCGACTGCGTTGTTTCCCAGTTTGGATAGAAAAGTTAGAATTATTGGGATCGGTTGTCAGCACGTTAGAGCGAGTTAAGTCAAACAATGCCAAAGTTGCAGAAAGTTTGTTACTTAAATCTCCCTTGATGCCCACTTCATACTGAGTTCCACTTTCTGGATCGAATAGATTGCCATTGGCATCTGTACCACTGTTAGGATTAAATGAGCGACTGTAGCTAGCGTAGAGAGAAATCGGCTGAATGGGTTGATAGACAATCCCGACCCGTGGGCTAAAAGCTTCATCAGATTGGCTAGTTTTTGTGTCTGTGATCAAATCTTTCGAGTCCTGATTAGCCCAGTCATACCGTCCGCCTAGCACTAATTTCAAGTTATCTGCTAAAGCAATCTGATCTTGAAGATAAACCCCAACAAATCCCCCTGATTGAGTACTATTACCTCTATCTTCAACAGCACCTCTGGGAGAGCCATACACCGGGTTGAACAGGTCAAGCGGTGCAGCATCGCCGGAGATATACTCAAAATTTGTGCGTTTGGTGTTATATACCTCGGTTCCAAACAGAAGTGTGTGCTTAATCGACCCAGTTTCAAACTTACCAGTCAAGTCAGTCGCTACAATAAAGCCGTTTACGGTATCATCTGTTTTTGGGTTTGGATCGTCGAAGTAAAAGCGGTCCAGAGTTCGACCATCAGGGTCAAGGCTACTACCAGCAGTAAATCCACCCCCTCCTCTTTTTAAAACTGCGTACCGAAAAACATTTCGTACTGACCAATCTTTGCTAAACTGATGTTGTAAGTCATACCCAATTCTGGCAAACAAGCCTGTCTCGAAGTCACCTGGTTCACCGATAAAGCGATTGATGGGAATCTTACCATTGGGATTGGGCAGCACCGTACCTACAGCAGGTAAGCCCGCAGAAGTTTGACTGACTGTTTTCGACACATCTCCTTCAATAGTCAGTTTGGTATTAGGGCTAATCTGCCAGCTAACAACCGGATTCACCAACCAACGATTATTACGACTAAAGTCAATGAAGGTATTTGAGTCTTGATAAAAAGCATTTAAGCGATATAGCACAGTTCGGCTATCGTTGAGTGGCCCGGAAAAATCCACTGCACCTCGGTAGAGGTCGTAACTCCCAGCGAGAAACTCAAGGTTATAGAAAGGGTCGCGTAATGGCTGTTTGGTGACAATATTCACTGCACCACCTAAAGATCCCTGACCATATAGCACAGAAGCTGGACCTTTCAAGATTTCAACGCGCTCTATATTCGTGAGATCGTTTCTAGATACAGAGCCGAAATCGATTTCTCTGACACCATTTCTGAGAACATTTGAGCCATAATCAAAGCCGCGAATAGAAAAGGCGCTTAACCCTCCTTCGTAGGAGGGATTGGAGGGGATCACACCGCTGATTGTTCTGACTGCATCATCCGGGTCGGTGATCACCCGGTCTTCAATCACCTGTCGGGGAACTACCTGAATTGATTGGGGAATATCGCGGATCGGTGTGTCAGTTCTAGTTGCAGATGAAGCATCTGGTACATTGTATCCATCTTGCTCACCCGTTACCACCAATTCAATTGGTTGATCATTTTGTGTTGATGGTTGACTTTGCTGTGTCTGATTCTCCGGTTGAGGTTGCGTTTGAGGTTTTTGTGCCGATGATGCAGCAGTTGCCACAGAAAATATCAGACCCTCATCTGGACTATCATACAACTCAACAGCAGGCAAACTTGCCTCACCTATCACCGTCACCCGGATAGTATTAGTATCAAAGTTTGTGACTGTGATTTCTGTAACCCCTTGAATTGGTTTTTCAGAACGGAATGTGAACGCCTCACCACTAAGTAAACGCAGTTGAGCATTGGGAATATCAGCGATAAAATTATTGCCAGCACTGCGGTTTGTGATTTGCAACTCTTGCCCTTTGCTAGTCTGTAAAATCACCTCCACACCTTTAGAGGTGGGATTTGCCTTAACTTCCGTCACTTGCACTAATTCAGGAGTTGGCACTGTTTCTGGTGTTGGCGACTGCACCAACTGTTGAGCACTGCTGATAAGATGCTTTATCTGCCTGAGTTGCTGAATCTTTTTAACCGGTTCAACAACCTGTCCTTTAGTAATTAGTTGAGTAAAGTCTGCACTAGCCTCAGTTGATGCTGTAATAGAAGCAGTTCTTGTACTTTGCGCCCAAACAGGTTGAGCAACAAGTGACATCAAGACACTCGTGATGCATCCAGATAAACTGACAACAAAAGATAATAAATTAGGCGATCGCTGAACCTTCATAGCTCCTCACACATCAAAAAGCCAATACCCTCTTTGGCAACTCATCAAGGAAAACTTCCTCTTTGACTCACAAGTTGTTGAAATGAATTAGCAATTAATTAAGTTATACGGAGCATACAGGATTTCAGTGACTATTTCCGCTCAAAGAAGACCGCTTGTAACTCAAAAAAGACCAAATGTTTGATAAATTTCAAAGAGCAGGCTTTTCTCCTAAGCGACAGGCGCTAGGACTAATGCTAAACTTGCGTTTGAAAGCCACAGCAAAATGCCCACTGTTGACGTAGCCCACTATATTTGCTACTGTAGCTACGCTCAACTTACCTTCATAGAGCAACTGCCGCGCTTTCTCCATACGATAATTATGTAGGTAGCCAAATACAGTTGTGCCAAAAATCTCACGAAAGCCTCGCTTGAGCTTGTTGTGATTAATTCCAGCTTGCTTTGCCAAGTCTAATAAAGATGGCGGATTATCCAAATGCCGCAGTAAAATTTCTTTAGCGTTATAAATGCGGTCAATATCAGTAGACTTGAGGTTTGTGACCAAATTTAAACCCTGTTCGCGCTTGACGGTTTGCTCTAGATACAAAACTAATAATTCTAGGGCTTTGCTTTCCAGATACCGTTGTTTCATCCATCCCCGATAAGGGCAAGTTAGAATCTGCCCAATTGCTAGCTGCATCGCTGGAGTCGTTGTTCCTAGCAGATTGAAATCTTCCTGTTTGTTTCCTTCAATCAAATTTTTTAACTGCAATGGCAGAGAGTCAAGCTGGGCGCTACCATAGGATTTGAGGAAAGAAGGCTCCATACAAATCTGGACTCTGAAGATTCGTTGGTTAGCAGGCCATTCTTCTGTCTCCATAGCAGAGCCAAATCCGAAACAATTCTGTCCGCTAATTTCGTGGAAGTAATCGTTTGTCTTGTGAATCACTACTCCAGCATCGCCGCAAATAAAAAATGTCAAGACTGACGCCGTCCATCCTTCTTCATAATCATCACAACGAATAAATTCTCGGCATTTAAATTCCCGAACGCGAAGCCAGAACCCATCCTGAAGCCAAATTAATCGCCTGTATCCTGTCCCTAACTGCTTAGGGTAATCAAAGATATCGTCGAAGTCGTCTGATTGGTATAAACGATGGGTATTCTGCCAGCTTTGCTCCCATAGTTCATCATAGTCTGAGGATGAAAGAGTAATTGTCATTGTTGCAGTTAATTAAATCTTTCTCAAGTTTATTGAAAAATAATCTCATATTTTTTATGACTATTAGAGCGAAACGTAAACGTATCGCTATTCTTGTAACGGGTTAGCCCCAATACGTTTAGGTTAAGCCCAAAAAATATATTGCGTAGGTTGGGTTGAGAATCAAACCCAACATTTTCGGGCATTTGTTGGGTTTCACTACTACAATTATCCTTAACCCAGGTCATTTACTAGCAAACCTGCTACCTCAATAGTGGGCGTTTGGTCTTCAAATTGCAATGAGGTGTTATGGAATTGCTGACGATTTTTGCCATACTGCTGAATAACGCCAGAATATATGCTTTCTAATCTTTGCGCCCTTGAGTGACTTTGTATAAATTCGTTGTGCTTGCGATAGAGTCAGATACTTGTCTGTACGAAGATGTTCTTTCATTGCGGCGACTGATTCTGGCGATTGCTTGATATGTCTATTCTTAAAGGTCTGAAATATCCAATTCAAGGGGACAGCAAGGAAATCGCTCATTTTATCTTGTATACTTTCATGCTCTAGCAAGTCTAGAATTACAAGCTTACCACCCGGCTTCAAGGCAGTTTGCAAATTGTGTAATAAGTTCTCTAATGGCAAATGATGAACAGTTGCAATAGACACAATTGCATTAAATTGCTTTACTGGAAACTCCCATTGCAAAATGTCAGCAACCTGATAATCTATTTTCGGATGCTGTCGAGATTTTTGTTTAGCAACTTCTATCATCTTGGGAGATAAATCTATTGCAATAACTCTATCAGCACGTTTAGCTAAAAGACGCGAGAATAAACCAGTTCCACACCCAATATCAAGAACATTTTCACAGTGGGCTGGTAACTGTTTGAGTAAAAAATTGTGATAGTGACTATTGTGATTCCAACCTTCTTGCTCATGCAAAGCAATTCGGTCAAAATCATTCTGAATTTTTTGAGTCCACATTTAGGCTCCGGGTTTGAAATAATCGAAGAGGCGATCACCTGAATCTGCGCGAATTAATGCTACAACTACATCTGGTAAGGCAGCTAAACTGGGATAAACCAAATAACGTGGTTCCCAACGAGGGCGGAATTTCTCTCTGTAGGCGTGCAGTCCCTTGAAATTGTAAAAGCGATTCAAATGCCCGTAAAGATAGTGCAATACTTTCTCCAAGCGGCGTGATTCTGGGTTGTCTCCAACTCCTGCAAGGGCAGAAAGACCGAAGTTAAAGCTGTCGTAGCCACCCTCTTTAAAATGTTGAAGCAGGGAAATAAATAGAAAGTCCATTGTGCCATTTTCGAGGGACGCGCGATGTCGCATCATGTCAATAGTGGCTTCGTTGAGTTGGTACTCCTGGAGAATGTTGGCAAAGGCGCTGATCTGACCTTCAGGATTATGCACCACAGCAATCTCACACTCTCGGAGGTAAGCTTCGTCAAACCAACCCAAAGAAAAGTGTTTTTCCGAACCTTGTACCATTTTCAGCCATTCATCACTTACAGATTTGAGCTGGTGCAATAAATCATTGGCGATAGGTGGTTGGTAAAACTCGATTTGGTATCCTAGCTTAGTTAAACGACTGATTGATGGTCTAAAGTTTTTACCGGCTTTACCTTGTAAGGTAAAACTTTTTAGGTCAACGATCGCTTCTTCTCCAATCTTGAGTACTTTTAACCCCAATGACTTGTAAAGTGCAACATCATCGGGTAAAGTTTGGTAAAAGCCAGGATACCAGTCGTTGCGCTGGCAGAACTGTTGGAAAGCAATAATTGTCTCTTTACGGTCTTCAATGGGCCCTATGGGGTCTCCTAAGGCGATCGCACCCCGTCCTTTAGGAACATAAGCAATTACACTATTACCCGAAGGACTGAAATAATAACTTTTATCATTTAACAGTGTGAGTGCTGCTAAAGAAGAGCGTCCATATTGCTCGACAATTTCTTTAGCCTTTTGCCGCTCATTTGGGGTTACTAGATTCCGCCAAAACACAGGTTGCAACAGCATTACCATTGCATATGTAATAGTAACTGCGGCAATAATATAGATAGAATTAGCAAAAAATTCTCCAAATCGACTTTTTGGTTGCAGTCCCCAATTATCCTCAGTGAAGAACATCGCTAAAGTCTGAACTACAGCTTCACCCCAATTAAAGTTTTCGGAGAACTTGCCGTCTAACAAATAAAATCCAATAGTTCCGTATGCCAAGGTAAATAATAAAGCGCTGATCAGCACTCGAACTCCCCGTGCGATCGAAGGACGGTCTGATTGTGCTGTGAAAAAATGGCGCATCAAGATTAATTGCAGTAGCAAAACTCCAGAGAGTAGACTTTCTTCATAGTCCAGTCCCTTCAGCAAGTGGCTGAAAATGGAAATCACTAGTAAACCAATGGTAAGTAACCAGGCTATTCTTTTTCGGCGTAATAAGTTAGTAGCAAGTGTGAGTAAAACAAACCCAGTCAGCGCTGCAAATAAATGACCACTGGCCCGAATATCAAATGGTAAAAATTCTTTCAACCAGTGATTTCGCCCATCCAGGTTAGGTGTCACTGCTGACAACAAATTTACTACTCCGACTAAACCTGTAAGGAAAGCCGCACTCCAAAGTCCAATCTGAGTTTTTAAATTATTGCTCATTAGTCTAAAAGTATTAATTAGGAGTTAGGAATTTTGGCTTTAACACTCTCTTTATGGACTCTAGTAAGAAATAAACAGTTTTATCGGCTGTGTTACTTATACAGATTAAGTTTTAATATTTTGGTCTTTCTATGTTGTACCACAAGGGGAGCGGTAGAACCTGAGTTTTCAAATTTTAACTTCTAACTCCTAACTCTTAACTCCTAACTTTTTTAAACTGTTCACCTACATACAAGAGCGAATCTTTGAGATGTTTGTGAAAGTAGTTCCAGCCTACATCTGCACCAGACAAACCATGACCTCCAGGAAATGCATAAAATACGTGAGCAATGCCTAATTTATTTAAGGTTTCGTTGAAGGCTTTGGTAGAAGCCAGCAAATTACTATCGTTCAGACCCGCATCTAGGTAGACACGTAATCGCTTCCTATCTTGAACTGGTAGCTCTTGGACAATTTGTTGGGGACTATTTTGTGAACCGCTATTATCGGTAAAGTAACCGCTATGGCTAAACAGAATGTGAAAGTTGTTGAGATAGCGTAACCCAATATTAAAAGCCCCCCATCCCCCAGAAGACACACCTCCCAGCGCCCAAAACTGGGGTTCTTCTAAAGTGCGGTAGCGCGACTTGACAACTTGTACTAATTCTGAACCAATCAAAGTCCCCACTTTGCCATTTGGGCCATCAAAATAATCAGGATCATACAAAGGATTGGAACCCCGATTATCATTGCCATCAGGTGTAATCACAATCGATGGCGGTAATTTTCCACTTTGATAAAGTTCATGCAGTATATCTAGGACTGCATACTTATCAGCATAAGCACGGGCATCATCATGACCCCCGTGCAGCAAGAATATCACAGGGTAGCGCTTTTGCTGATTTTTATTATAACTAGGGGGTAAAATCACACCGTAGTTACGGACTGCACCCATCGCTTGGGAGTTGAAGGTTACTAATTGAAACTTTAATCCAGTATTTGCCTCTTTTTGGGGTGGGTCTAGTTGTGGCGCACCTAAGATGAATACATAATAATAACCAGCCATAGTCAGGAGTGCGATCGCTCCTACCAAGCTAATTAAAAATTTAGAAATCTTCATATTTTTTTAGCATTGAAAAAAATCATCTCCATTAGAACTTACTATATAGCGTTTCTCAGTTGAGTCCAATAGAGACCTAACCCCCAACCCCTTTTCTAAAAGGCTGTCCATTACCCGGATCTTTCTTAACATTTGCGACAGTAATTGCTCACAAAATCCCGAAGCCTTAAATCTACGTTGTCTATTCTCAATAAACTTGAGTTTTTATCGAGAAAACTAAGGGCTAATTTGTCAAGTCAAAAAGAAAATAAAAGCCTTGTGAGCTTTATAAAACAATGGTTTCAAGAGTGTTAAGAAAGATGTGGGTAATGAATCGCCTCAAAAAAGAGATATCAGAATTGCATACAAACCAGTGATCCCTATAAGGAAGATAGCACCCTAACCAAGAGTGTATTCGATAATAACAGCGCCTTTGCTATGCACAAAAATTGGTGAGAGAGTTGACCTGGGGAACATCCTAGAGTGAAGATAAAAGGGTTAGATATCTTGTCAAAGTACTAAGCACATCTGATATCGCCTGATTTCCTTTGGTTTCGCCGTTTTTGACGGAAAGACGGAGGGTAAGGACGATACTTATTAACGCGGCAAAAAACTTAAAAAAGTACGCACGGACTGCTAAGACGTGCGGCAGTCGCGACAACGGGGGAACCTCCTCCGGGTGACACTCCTTCTCTGCGAGACGCTACGCCAACGTCGCTAACCGGAGCTTTCGGAGTCTCGCCTGAGCGCTGCCTTGCCTGGACGCAGAGGGTTAAATACGCCGTCTTATCCCTATGAAGCGTCAAGAAATAGCTGATTAAATCAAATTTTAAGCGATTTAATCATATATTTTGTAGCAGATACTTGTGGAAAAGCAAATGCTAGGTGTAAATGTTGTTATGAAAGTTGGCGATCGCGTCCGCGTTAAAGATTCGGTAGTAGTGTATCATCATCCTGAACATCGGAATCAGGCTTTTGATATCAAAGGCACAGAAGGCGAAGTTGCAGATATTGCCACCCAATGGCAAGGCAGACCCGTAAGCGCTAATCTGCCGATTTTAGTTAAGTTTAGTAAAAAGTTTAAAGCCCATTTACGTGAAAATGAGTTAGAAATCATTTAAATGACTCATCGGCGGCGAAACCACTGGAAAATATTCAGTTCGCCGCGCATTCTTTTAAGTTCTTGGCGGTTCTGCTCTGCTGTTGTATAATACCATTCACAATAACGCTGAAACTCTGACCGTGACCGAACTTCGTCGTAGAACTGGTGGGTTGTTTGGTAAGCGGCAAAAGCTTCCTCAACTTGGGGTTGAGGGGATGGAATAATATAGGGTAAGTTTTTAGGCATAATATTAATTGAGTTAGGAGAGACGCGATTAATCGCGTCTGTACAGGAGTTTGGAATTCAGACAATTACTACATTTCATAATTAATAATTAATAACTCATAACTTATAACTTTATTAAAGCCAACCGCGTAAGTGATAAACTAAAGAACCAATGTACTCTTTTAAAGCGGTGGTAAATTGGTGTAAGTTGTCGGTATCAGGTAATAAATTTAGTATAGCGGCTTTGGGACTATTGGTGAGTTCTTGCAACTCACCCTCAGTAACCAGAAAGTCAGTCGGTGCAGGAATAGCATTAATTCCTTGACGTTGAAAAATCTGAAGCGATCGCGGCATATGCATTGCCGAAGTAACTAATAATACTTGACGGATGCCACGAGATGACAAAATTTTTCGGACATTTACTGCATTTTGATAAGTATTCAGAGAGTCAGGTTCTTGGACAATCGCCTCAGATGGAATACCAATAGATGTGAGTATTGTTGCCATATCTGCCGACTCTGGTGAACCACTTCCACGCCAATCAATCCGGCCTCCGCTAAGAATGATTATAGGCGCTCTTTTCTGGCGATATAGTTGTGCAGCATAAATCACGCGGTCGCCTGATTCACTCAAATCGACGGTAGGTCTTGGGGGAAAGGCTGATTTAGTTGCGCCACCCAAAACCACAATCGCTTCTGTAACTGGTATTTGGGCGGGTGGAAGATTTTGCCATTCTAGCGATCGCACTAATGATTTAGCAATCCAAGCATTACTACAAAATAGCAGTAAAATTAGGGCAAAGGCAATTGCGATCGCCGCAGTGCGCGGTTGTTTCCACAAAGTTACTAATGCTACTACCAAGCTCAGGCAGGCTAATCCTAATGGATAAAAAAATAGTGGCAGTAA
This sequence comes from Nostoc sp., assembly GCF_036916575.1. Taxonomy (GTDB): domain Bacteria; phylum Cyanobacteriota; class Cyanobacteriia; order Cyanobacteriales; family Nostocaceae; genus Nostoc. The sequence continues at coordinate 74,590 of NZ_JBALGC010000095.1, read as the reverse complement.
TTTGGATAGGTATAAAAACATATTGAGGAATGGGGACTGGGAAAGAATTATTTGAATTCTAATTCCTAATCTCTAATCTTCAATCTCCAATCCCCAATTCCTACTACCCAGTCCCCAGTCCCCATTCCCCATTTCTCAATCCCCAATTCCCTACTTTTCCCAAAATCTGAAATTGAAACTACTTCCAGCAGTGCGACGGTAACGACGGGCGGTTCTTCTTGTTTGCCGTTTGTTGAGCCTCTCGTTCGTTGGTTCAACTTCACCCTCTTCTGACTCTTCAACTTGCAACTGAGTTCTAGTTGCTTCCTTACTTCCCCACCAAGCAGTAATCCAGCCTCCGGCTAAAGCGCCTATTCCACCTAGCAAGATACTCATGGGTGCTGGATACCCCAAATATACAAAGCCTAGCATGAAAAATAACCAGTATTTCAATCCTGTATCGACACCATCAGAGGAGGCTACTGTTGGAGCTTGGGCGCTATTATTGGTTACATTTGTGATCCAGCTTAAGATGAAACCCCCCATGATACCTAAGAAGATGCCCAGGGCTGGTGCAGAGCCGGTCATTATTAATATAAATGTTAAAAATGCCCCAAATAACAGTTGAGAAAAGAAGCTGGGAGAAATACTGAATAAGTCGTTTTTTTTGTCTGCCATAGGGTAAAAAAAGCTATTCAGGAATTACTGTTTTTAATTGTGCCTGTTGTGGCTGAGTTGTATCCCAAATCTTTACATAAGGTTGTTCCTCTTCAGTGAAAGGTTCAGCTTGTTTGATTTGTGAGGTTAATAAATCGGCGGTGGCATCAGCAATATCACCAGTGCGATTGTTCAAACGCTCTTTTAGAACTTCAAGCGGTGCTGTGCATTGGATAATCTGAAGGGGAAGTTGATGCTTTATAGCTTGTGCGATCGCTTCTTGCCGTAATAGTTGTTTATCATACTTGGCATCTAAAATTACCGAAAAACCTTGTTTAGCCAGGATAATCCCCAATTCCAATAGCCGTGTGTAAGTTTTCTCAGTCATCTCAGGTGTATACAAATCATCGCCACCCTTTTCCCACAGGGAAATTCCCCCTAAGTGTTTCCGCACCGCATCAGAACGGAGGTGAATCGCTCCCAGTTGACGGGCTAAATACCTTGCTGTGGTACTTTTACCAGAACCCGACAACCCCGACATTAAAATTAGTTGTCCCAGCTTTGGTTTAGTGTAGTCCCAAGCCTGTTTGTAATAGTCAGCGGCGGTTTTTGTCGCCTCTTCCTTTTCTGTCGCGGGTACACTCGGCTCGTCTAACAAAAATGAAGTTACTTTTGCCCGGACATAAGCCTGACGGCTTAAATATAAAGGTAGCACCTGTAAGCCTTCCCAGTCTCCAGTTTGCTCTATATAGGCATTCAAAAACGCATTACCCAAGTCTTGACGCTGACGGGCTGACAAATCCATCACCGTAAACGCCACATCGTACATCACATCGACAAAACGAAACAGTTCATTAAACTCAATGCAATCGAACAATAAGATTTTATCGTGCCACAGGGCAATATTTCTCAGGTGTAAGTCTCCGTGACATTCACGAATATAATTGTTGTGAATTCTGCTAGCAAATAGTTCTGGACGTTCAGCAAAAAAGTTATCTGTATATTGCTTTGTTTCTGTAAATTGCGCCTGAGTCTGGGGGCCACCAATATACTTCTCAGTTTGCTGATAATTCTCATCAAAGGCAGCCCAAACTTTTGGCACTTCGCCAAAAGTGCGAATGTAATCATTCGTCTGTGCTTCGGCATGATATTGAGCCACCACCCGTCCTAACTCATCTAGGAGTGTCTCATTTAACTTACCCTGTTCAAAAAGTGTACTTAATAGTGACTCTTGAGGAAACTGACGCATCTTTAGCACGTATTCTACAGCCTCAACCGTTCCCCCTAACTGATATTGCTCTCCTACCAAAGTTATAGGCAAAACTTCTAAATACAGTTCACCAGCACCCCGCTGATTTAAGCGTAACTCTTCCTGACAAAAATGCTGCCGCTTATCTAAGGTGGAAAAGTCCAAAAAGCCAAAATTTACAGGTTTTTTCAGTTTATAGGCGTAATCTCCAGTCAACAGCACATAAGAAATGTGAGTTTGAATTAGTTGAATAGGTTCTGTAACCGGATGGGGATAAAATCCCGGCTGCAACATTTGTTCAATAAAAGCTGGAAGAGTTACTTCTGTCATCTCTTTGCTCTGCGCTCTCTGCGCCTCTGCGGTTCAAATACAAAAAAACCAGGAGTTCCCCCTGGTATCATCAAGAATTATTACATAGTTTACCAATTGAGTGCTGATAAGCTAATGCGCTTACATATTGCGCTATTTTCTATGAAGACTGTCATTAGTCATTGGTCATTGGTCAATTGAGAATGGTCAGGACTTACGCAAAAATAACGTAATTTCGTCATTACGAGCGATAGCGAAGTAATATTATGTCCGGCTAATCACTTATGATTACGTATCTGTGCAAAAATCCCAAAATCCTCTTTCCCCCTGCTCCCCTGCCCTCTAAATGATAAGTCTTTAACAGGACATGATATAATCCCCCCTGATGCTGGGATTGCTTCCCTACACTTCGTTTCGGTCGCAATGACAATATCGGCGTTGCGTAAGTCCTAATGGTGCAAGATATCAGCATATCAAGGAGAACTCGTTTTGGAAGCTTCTGGACTGCGAATGATGATATGTCCTTTCTCACTTTCTTGAATAGCCAACATCGATGGAATCTCACCAGGTTTTGCGTTTGAGGGTAATGCTCGAAACAGATAAATCCAGCCGCCACGTTCTAGGAATAAGCGCCAGACTCGCGGTTGCTGTGGATTGGTGATGTCATTATCTTCTCTGCCTCGCAAATGTCGAATAGACCACGATGCCTCCGGCGGGCTATGCCAACGCCAATAATGCGATAACCTTTCAAAGATGGATCTGCAAATATATCATCAAGTTTGCGTTCCACAGCAAACTTTTCTTCAGGTGTAATTAAATACCCCTAACCATTTTGACGTTCCTAACGACAGACACGATGTTAATAACAAATATCGCAATATTAATAAGGAATATTGCGATGTTAATAACAAATATCACGATATTAATAAGAAACATCACGATGTTCATCACAAACATCACGATATTAATAAGAAACATCACGATGTTCATCACAAACATCACGATATTAATAAGAAACATTGCAATGTTCATCACAAACATTACGATGTTGGTAACGACAGCTTCTAGACCCAATTGAAAACAGCTACCTCTGCGCTATTCTATGAAAAAAATTTTCACCAGTCTTTTGGCTGTGGGCGTTTATCTAACGCCTATAACAATAATGCTAATGGCTCAACCCACCTGGGGACAAACTCAAAACTCCCAAGCGCAAGAAGCAGAAAGACTGCTTGAGCAAGGGATAAAATTGACACAGCAACAGGAACATCAACAGGCAATACAAATATTACAGCCAGTTCCAACTATGGCACAGGAACTCAAAGACCAAAAACTAGAAGGAACTGCACTGGTTTGGCTTGGGTCTAACTACGACGATTTAGGAGAAAAGCAAAAAGCACTCGATTTTTTCAACCAGGCTCTGCCCCTTTCGCGTGCTGTGGGCGATTGCACAGGTGTTGCTGTCACCTTGGGTAATATTGGTATACTCTTTCAAAGTACAAATCGACCAACCCAAGCTATTACTAATTTAGAGCAATCTCTCCAAATCAGCTTAGAAATGCGCCGGGGTTTACAACGGGAAAATCGCCAAAAGTTTTTACAAGAAAATGATGGAAGGGCAACTGCCTTAGTCGATGTCCTGATTAATCAAAAAAATACGCTCAAGCCTTTGAATGGGTTAACCTATTCACTACAGCCGACCTTGCTGATTATACTCACCTGATTAATGGCAAGTTTATGGGCGGTTGATGATGAAGCGACTCAGCAATTAATGATTCAATTTTATCAAAACCTCAAGCAAGGCATGACCAAAAGAAAAGCTTTGCAACAAGCTAAGTTGAAGCTAATTAAAGACCATCCTTTTTATTGGTCGCCATTTGTCTTGATTGGTGATGCACGTTAAAGTAATTCGTAATTAAGTGCGTTAGGCTAAAGCCATAAACTGCGTAGATTGGGTTGAGCGTTGAATTGGTATTACTTCTGTCATCTCTTTGCTCTGCGGGTTTAAATACAAAAAACCAGGAGTTTCCCCCTGGCTATCATCAAAAATTATTACACACTTACGTAGCTTCAGAAGCTGTTTCACTCTCTAACTCAGCTTCATCCTCAGCAGCAGCGCTGATTTGAGGCTGCGAGACGCTAACTACGACTCGCTCCGTATCACCAAGAACTGTGACACCTTGAGGCAAGACTAGCTCGTGAATACGTAAGCTATCTCCGATTTGTAGGTTAGAGACATCAATTTCAATTATTTCAGGGATGTTTTCCGGCGCACAGCTCACTTGCAACTCAGTGATAACAGTGTCTAAAAAACCACCTTCTTGTTTAACACCAACAGCATTTCCCAGAAAACGCAGCGGTACTTCTACAGTGGTGTCGCCGTGGCCCGCAACTGCAAAAAAGCTGAGGTGGTAAGGCGTACCTTTTGCGGGATGGATCTGAAGTTCCCGCAACAAGGTTTTGCCACGCCAAGGTACATCAGTAATGTTTAACTCAATCAATGTATTGTTGACAGAAGCTCTCTTGAGCAAGCGCTCAACAGTTTTGGCATCAATAGTCAAAGAAATTGACTCTGTACCTTTGTGACCGTACAAATTGGCAGGTATCAATCCAGAACGGCGCAAGGCTTTTGGCTTGCTGCCTTCTGGACGTTTTTGAGATTCGACTGTAATAGCCATAAAAGTTGTCCTTTGTCCTTTGTCATTAGTCATTAGTCATTAGTCATTAGTCATTAGTCATTAGTCATTTGTCCTTTGCTAATGACTAATGGCCAATTTACGCACTGAGCAAAGTAGCAGGTGTGCCATCGGGGTGCAATAAAGCGCGTTTGGGGCCGTGGATGGGGTCTTCTACAATTATGGTTTGATCACGGCTTGCTCCTAGTGAGACGATCGCGATCGGAACTTCCATTAATTCGGCTAAGAATTTTAGATAGTCCAGTGCTTGCTGTGGCAAGTCTTCTAGGGTGCGGCAGTGAGTTGTTGACACTTGCCATCCTGGTAAGGTTTTGTAGATGGGGCGACATTTAGCAAATTTACGAGAACTGGTGGGGAAGTGTTGGCTACGTTGGCCATCTATGTCATAGGCGACACAAACTTGGATTGACTCTAATTCATCGAGGACATCGAGTTTAGTGAGCGCCATACAATCCATGCCGTTAATCCGCACGGCATAGCGACCGATGACAGCATCAAACCACCCACAGCGGCGTTTGCGTCCGGTGGTTGTGCCAAATTCGGCACCGCGATCGCACAATAATTCTCCCAACTTTCCATCTAATTCCGTGGGAAATGGCCCCTCTCCCACACGGGTTGTATAGGCTTTCGACACCCCAATTACCCGGTCAATCATTGTCGGCCCTACCCCTGTGCCAACGCAAGCCCCCCCTGCCACAGGGTTAGAGGAGGTGACATAGGGATAAGTTCCGTGATCTAGGTCAAGGAGCGTACCTTGTGCGCCTTCAAACAAAATATTGCGCCGTCGCCCAATTGCATCGGATATTTTCAACGATGTATCAACAACGTAAGGTCGCAAGCGTTCTGCATACCCCAAATACTGTTCAATCACCTCTTTTGCATCTAGAGGCGGCAAGTTGTAAAGCTTTTCTAAAATGACGTTTTTATAATTAATCGTCCACTCCAATTTCTCACGTAGTCCATCGGGGTTCATCAAGTCTAAAACTCGAATGCCTGTACGTTCAGATTTGTCAGCATAAGTCGGCCCAATGCCCCGACCTGTTGTGCCGATCTTATGGCTTCCCCGTCGTTCTTCCGATGCCTGGTCAATCAACCGATGATAAGGCATCGTTACGTGGGCTGTCTCAGATATCAGCAGGTGGTCAGTGGAAATATTTAATTCTTCTAGTTGGTCGAGTTCTGCGATCAAAATCTGTGGATCGATGACTGTTCCACAGCCGATAATGCAATCGGTATTTGGATACAAAATACCAGAGGGAATCAAGTGCAGCTTTAAGGTCTGACCTTTGACTACAATCGTGTGTCCAGCATTGACACCCCCTTGGTAACGTACCACAACATCTGCCGAACGGCTGAGTAAGTCAGTTATTTTACCTTTTCCTTCATCGCCCCATTGGGCACCTATGACAATGACGTTAGCCAAGAGCTTATATTAAGAAGTAAAGTTTCCACAATCTATAATTATTAACATATTGCTTGAATCATGTCAAGCTTATTGCGGATATTCCTTTTGGTGGTCTGTTCCAAGCTGAACGCACCTTTGAAGTGTAAGGTGCGGGGGTAAATAAAAATTTATTCGCAATGGTACACCTACCCTAAAACCAAAGGTTGTGTTGCAAAAACTGGTGGCGATCTGGGAAAATTAGCATTTGTACCTATTACCGCTGGCCCAACCCACCTCGTCCATGAACCCCAAGCACCCCTTTAAGTGGCGTCATTTCCAATCTGACATCATCTTGCTGTGCGTGTGTTGGTATCTGCGCTATCCCTTGAGTTACCGCAACTTGGAGGAGATGATGCTGAAACGGAGGCTTAGAGTAGACCATACAACGGTGTATTGTTGGGTGCAGGTTTATGCTCCAGAACTAAAAATAACCATGAAAAAACTCATCCTCTGGCTGATCTTCGTCATTCTGGTGCTATGTGGATTGGTGGGTTACGCTGCTTTTCATAGCCCAGCGTCTGCTTCAAGCTGCGCGATCACCACCCGTTTTGCCCCTATTAGCAATGGAACGTTGTCCTACAACCAGGTCGGCACCGGACAACCGATCTTACTGCTGCATGGACTATTTGCCAGCAAAGAGCAGTGGAACAGTATGATGTGTCAGTTGTCTGAGGCGGGCTATCGAGTGATCGCTCCCGACTTACCGGGCTACGGCAACAGCACTGGGTTCGCAACGAAGGACTATGCCCTGGAAAATCAGGTTGCACTGCTGTACCAGTTAACGAATCAATTAGGAATTCGCTCCTTTAATGTGGCAGGGAGTTCAATGGGGGGAGCAATCGCCACCCTTTATAGCCAGCGTTACCCGGAACAGTTGCGTAGCCTTGCCTTTATCGGTTCACCTTTAGGTGTGACTGATTGGGCTTCGAGCGTCAGAAATTCCATCTTTGACGGCATAAACCCCTTTATTCCAATCACCAAAGAACAGTTTGACCTGGAAATTAGCCTGCTGTTTGTCACGCCTCCCACCATCCCTGATTCTGTTAAAACAGAGAAAGTGAACGACTACATCACTCGTAACCGTCACTATCAACAGATTTGGGACATCGTGAACCTGTACGATGACGTTCTTTGTCAGTGGCGATCAACTCAGCTTCCGACCCTTGCTATCTGGGGCACAGAAGACAAGATATATGACATTCGTGGAGCTGATCGGCTGCAAAGCTGTATTCCCGGAAGCCAAGTGATCCGATTACCAAAAGCAGGACATCTGCTGCTAATCGAAAATTCAGAAGAGGCAACTGCGGATTACTTAAGATTTCTCAATATGTTTCACTCTAAAAGCACATTGCCAATGTCTTAGACAATATCTTTGCTTTCTTTACGAGTATTGACATAGAGAAAAACCTGGATTATGCACGTCTTTTTTTGCCTGATAGCAAAAAACTGAGCCAATAAAATTTGCAAAAGTTTTCGTAGAAGTAATTTTTACTGTCCTGTACGTCTGGGTCAGGGTTCTACATTTTGCCTAATACTCTTTGCCGCGCTTGTCTATTGACTGTTTCGGCAAAAGCTAAACTACCTCTATTTTTGGCGAAGGTATTGTCAGATAGAAGTCCTGCTAACTGCAAGTGAGTTTAAAAGTGAGAAAAATTAAACTACTAGGTTTGATATTAATTAGTTTGGCAATGGCGTTATGGTTTAATTTGCGTTCCTCAACACTGTCAATACCGACTGTTGCATCTTCACCACCAAAAACTATCCGCTACTTCGAGCGCACTTTGCCCCAAAGCATAGCTCACATCCTGTTGATTCCAGCTAATAGCGAATTTTTGGTAACTCCTGCATTATCACAGAAGCTAGCCACCGTAGAGGAATTTGCCCAGAAGCATCGAGCCATAGCTATTTTGAACGCAGGCTTTTTTGACCCAGCCAACCAAAAATCGACATCATATATTGTCCTACAAGGGAAGTTGGTAGCTGACCCCAAGCAAAACGAGCGGCTGGTGAACAATCTCAACTTAAAACCTTACCTGAGTCAAATTTTCAATCGCTCAGAATTCCGCCGCTACTTATGTGAGCAAACTATCCGCTATTCGATTGCCCTACACAGTGAGTCACCACCAGCAGGTTGTCAATTAGTCGATGCTATAGGTGCTGGTCCACGCCTGTTACCAGAACTCACCTTAGTAAAAGAGGGCTTTGTGGATAATGCCAATAAACGAGATGCACTTGGCAGCAACCAACCCAATGCCAGGACTGCCGTGGGTATCACCCGTGATGGCAGCGTTGTTTTAGTTATGGTGGCTCAAAAACCCTTGGCTCCCGCTAACTCTGGGGTATCCTTGCCAGCATTAGCTGATTTTATGAAAACTCTTGGGGCTGATAAAGCGATGAACCTGGATGGCGGGAGTTCGTCTTCGCTTTATTACAATGGCAAAACCTTTTACGGGAAGGTTGATTTGGAGGGAAATCTTATCAAGCGCCCCGTGAAGTCAGTTTTGCTGGTTCAGGAAAACTAGAGACTGTGGGAATTGAGCAAAAAATATGACACTTGCGTAAGTCCTAGTTGAGCTACACCTACCCACTAGTAGATTTTTACCATAGGATCAATCCCCCTGATCGCAATTGAGTCACAATGATAATAGGCAATCATTGAAGGTGCTGTCATGCTTCGTCTAACTCAAATTATTCGGAATTTGTTCCTTCGTTTTGAAGGCTTGTTCGGTGTTTTATTCCAAAGTTTTTCTAATTTTGTCGGAAATTTATTTGGTTTTTTTGCCAAGCTTTTTGGATTTACTAAGTCTGATTATTTCTTGGAATCTGATCAGACACAAGGCATAAAGCAAGCTTCTGCTAAACAGCCAATTGAAACGAATCAGGATAACACTTCTAAAATTCCCGCCACTAACCGCCGTTGTCCTAATGCCAAACTTGACAACTACTACCTCAACATGGCTCGTGATGTGAAAAAGAACTAATAAAAGCCATCAATTGGAGGGTAATCTTAGCAATGCCTAGACACAAAGCAGCTTGTCGTTAGACATCGCTTACAGTAGATGCTTTGCACCATCACACTTCCAATTTTCTTAAGTAGCTATGTCTCAGATTAATAGCTACTATTTTTAAGGGGAGAATTTCAGCGCCAACGCTTAGAGCGAGTCCTCGTACTCATGCAAAGAAGCAAGCTAGCAAGAGCGTCTCGTAGAGAGCATCAGGGGGTTTCCACGCCACTTCCTTCAACAGGGGGAACCTCCGCAACGGAGTGGCTACCCATGAGCGACTGGCGTGGGTTAGGAAGGATCAAGCCTTTACAATCCGTAAGGAAATTAATTAAATAATTATTAAAAATATATACACCCCTCAATTAATGCCTGAAACTCTTTAATAATAAATAAAACTATTAAAAAAATATTAGCACTCTTGGCTTGTTAGTGCTAATTTTTGACTGAAATTTAATGCTTATGATATAGATCAAAACTATACTTTTTCTAGATGCTTTAGTTAGTTGTCAGACATTATTTTAAAAAAACTAAAGCTTTACTGTAAGTAATTTAAAACTGGGAGTACTAGCATGAAATACACTTTTGATATTGTAGGAGTATCTCCACTTTGGCAGTTTTTTAATTACCAACAGCAAAATGGGCAAAAACTACCCCACCAAGGCGTGGAATACTTGGGAATACATAGGTGTACACTAGATACGTTTCTAGAATCAGTAGAATCAGTTCCAACAAAGTGGGGTTGGAATCTGGATCAAGTAGTAGATACCGTGATTCAGTTTTGGTTGAACAACTCAGACAGTATTCGTTATTGGAAAGTACGTTTAAGTGATGCTGGTAAGGATAATTTACTAGTCGCAAGATTGGCGGATATAACCGCCTTACAAGCTGAATTTGAATCCTTACTAGATAAGGAGTGGTGAAGAGATAGGTAGAATTGAAGAAGAATTCAGGAGCGGAGCAGCAGTTGCTCCGCCAAAGCGTCAAAATCAATTGTTACAAATGGTGTTTCCATAATTATAACTATAAATATATTGGAAAAATATTAACTATTTTATAGCAATTAGTCAAGATATTCTAAATTCAAAAATTGCATTATGCATTGTCCCTATAACTATAGTATAAACTTCATAATAATTCATTTTTTCATATTTAAAGATACTCGAATATTTTAAGTATTTTAAACTAACTATAAAAAGACTAAATGCTCCTAATATGGTTTTACTAATCGCACTTATAAAAAATTAAGAGTGTGCCCGCGCCTATTAATCTTACGCACGTTATTGTTCATTTTCTATTGAGCTTTCAATAGTATTTTTTCAGACACTAATGTTAATTTTACCACTGATACTGACTTTACTTATGTGTATACATACAAATCATGCAAACCCAATAATTGCCAAACTTTCTGGTTGAGCATTGTTGTGTCCTGGAAACAATTGTAAATTAAGGCTTTGAGATTCATTGCCTCTGAAAATTCCAACTTAGTAGGTCTAAAATATAGCGCTCAGTGTTGACAATCTATAAATAATCGAATAACAAGGTGGCAGCAGCATTAAAAAAAGCGTTAGTGCATTCCTACCTAGAAACTAATTAACGTTCTTGATGAAACTTCATACGGATAACATAATTATGCCAGAAAATACGGATAACAAAGCTTCCAAATCAGACAATCAGGCTATTGCCTATAAAGAACGCCTCAATTCTTGGGCGATCGCTCGTCTACTTCCTAATACGCAACGGGAGATTGTTGCTCGCTTCCGCAGCCGTTCTGATGCCGATGGCTATATGCGGCACCTCCCTCAGGAAATACCAAATACTTCCTACATGGTTGTTTTTGATTGTCAACGCGAAGAAGCTGTAATTTAAAGTATAAGTATAGGCAATAAAACCTATCCTGAAAATAGGGAACAGCCCTGAGGTGAGAGGGAACAGGGAAAGAGATTTTCGTTCTGAATTGTGTTCGGATAACGGTACTTTACGTTCACTCTGTTAACAATCATCTCTTGCAAAAGGGACTTTTGCACTCTTGTGGTGAAAAGGGAAGGGTTAAAGGGAAAAGGAAAATTCAATCCCTTTAACCCTTGCTCTTAATCCCCACTACCTTTTCTTGTGATCATGGGCGTAGCTTGCTTAAAAGTAGGGGTACAGAAAGCCTGCCTCTGGGTATCTATGCATTTGTGGTAAAGTTAGGGCATGATCAAAGAATTTAAAATGCGTAAGCGTAGCCCCTCAAAGACATCGCTTAGAACTCCAGATTGCACTTCAGGCTTCACTTAAAAATTCTAGATGTTGCCAAAGAGTATATAGACTTTTATCCTTGATATTCTACCTTTTCAAATCCAAGTTTCCGACCTACCCTTGCCAATTCACCAAATAGTAAGCCTTTGCGTGTCTATGTTGGTGAGCCAGTAATTTTAAGTTTATTCGCTTGGGTAGCACATTAGCGAATGCGAGTATGTCTTGTAGAGAAGCTTAGTAGGGCACGGCGTAAATCCATTTACCATCTCAATTAATAAAACTTAAGGCTTAAGCCCCTTGTTAAATGTAGACAAACTTCCGCTACGGTGTACTAATAGGGATAATTTACTGTGATCAAAAAACGGTAATTATAACCAGAAGTTATTAAGTTTTTCTGCCAAAACAATATTATATACAAATATTTTACTTAAAAGTAAATTCCGTAATTACCCCCTTGCTATTAATATTTTAAATTACTTAAAAGTAAAAGTTAGCGCAATAAGCCCTGAAAGTGCTGGAGGGTTAATAAGTGGTCAAGCAGCTAAGGCCGATCCAAGCCAGTATTTCTCATTTTCCGTTGGTTGATCGGCATTTGCCTCATCGACTGCCACTGCGGATTCTTCTGGCAGAGGACACAGTTGTCAATCAGAAAGTTGTCTTACTGATGCTAGAGAAAATGGGTTATGGGGCAGATGTCGTAACTAATGGGCTAGAAGTGCTCAAGGCTTTGCAAAAACAGCCCTATGACATAGTGTTGATGGATATCCATATGCCTGAAATGGATGGGTTAGAAGCAACTCGGAGAATCTGTCAAGAATGGGGAGTGGGTTTTCGTCCCCATATTATCGCCATAACTGCCAATGCAATCCGGGGCGATCGCAAAGTCTATCTTGCTGCTGGTATGGATGACTACATTAGCAAGCCTGTTCAACTTCAAGAGTTAGCTGAGGCACTCAGCAAATGTCCACCCCAAAAAAGTTTTGAATTCACTTCCATAGTCAAACAAGGTAAAGTGATCAGCTTAGAATTGCAACCTTCGCAAAATATCCTACAAGAAAGGCAAAACCAGACATTAAAAAGCACCAAAATTGATCCCAAAATTCTCCAATCCTTGCAGAATATGCTTAGAGGAGATCCTGTGGCATTTGCTGAACTGATCGAGTGTTATCTTACAGAGACATCGAGACTGATGCAAGATATTAGCACAGCTATCAGGACTCAGGATACCCAGACTATATGGAAGACAGCCCACAAACTCAAGTCCAGCAGTGCTTCTATTGGAGCGATCGCTCTGGCGCAGCTTTGCAAGGTGTTAGAAGCACAGGGAGGTAGCAATAAATTAGAAAACAGCCTAGAATTACTCTCGCAACTATACCAGGAATATGAACAAGTTAAAACTGCCTTAGAAAAAGAACTTGTCAAGGAAGTACCATGAAAGCCACTGCTCAAGAAAGTCAATCTTTAGTTCTAATTGTTGATGATGAACCTTTTATGCGCCTGATATTACGACTTTTCTTGGAGCGCGAAGGGTATCAAATAGCAGAAGCTGAAAATGGCATAGAGGCAATAAATGTTTTTAACCAACAGCACCCCGATATAGTACTCCTTGATGCCATAATGCCGGATATGGATGGTTTCGAGTGTTGCACTCAGTTACAGCCTCTTGATTGTAGCAAGCACACTCCAGTTTTAATGATTACAGCACTTGAAGATCAAGAGTCAATTGACCGTGCATTTGACGTGGGGGCAATGGATTATGTTAACAAACCGATTCACTGGCCAGTTTTGCGACACCGGGTAAAACGCTTGATTCAACAATCTCAGTTACAGCAAAAACTAGAAGCTGTTAATTTGGAATTGCAGCGATTAGTTACTATCGATGGATTAACTCAAGTAGCTAACCGCCGACAGTTTGAAGAGTATTTTAACCAAGAGTGGCAGCGCCTGAAACGCGATCAACGTCCGCTCTCCCTGATTCTTTGCGATGTTGATTTCTTCAAATTATATAACGATACCTATGGTCATCGGGTAGGCGATCGCTGTCTTCTAGAAATTGCTAAAGCCATCAAAGATATTATTAAACGTCCCGGAGACCTAGTTGCCCGTTATGGTGGGGAAGAATTTGCTGTGATTTTACCTAACACAGACAGCGAGGGGGCGACTTATGTTGCCGACAAAATTTGCCATGCTGTCCGAACACTAGCAATTCCTCATAAAAATTCCCAAGTTAGTCCTCATGTAACTATTAGTGTTGGGTTCACTACAGAAATTCCTCAGCCGAGTTCTGACTTGGAAGAAATGATTACCGCAGCGGATGCGGCGTTGTATCAAGCAAAGGCAGCAGGACGCGATCGCTTTGTAAAAAATACTCTACTACCCAAAAGTAAAAATTCCTAGTAGTGCGCCAAACTTCACACATTTCCACCCTATTTTCAACATATCGGTTTGTTTTATCGTCTGCTTATTTTATCCCTTGAAAATGCTCCCCTCACCTTTAAACCATTCATCCAAGACGGATCAATTAGATAAATTTGTTATGTTTCTAGAGAATTTAGCATATCAACTAATTAGCAACGCCTAAAAATCTACCCCTCGTTTAAGTTCTACACCTTGGTTAGCATAGTGTTTGTGGCAATAAACCTCTGAGTGAACGCTAGCCAAGTCGAAGTAGGGCGGTGGATTTTGGCAGCGACCAGTGATGATGATTTCGGTGTCGCGGGGTTTGCGGAGTAAAGCTTGGACAATGGGTTCAACGGGGAGTAGTTCTAAGTCAACGGTGGGATTGAGTTCATCCAGAATAATAGTTTTATACAGTCCAGAGGCGATCGCAACTTTAGCGATTTCCCAACCCCGTTCGGCTTCTACGTAGTCTAATTCTTGCCGGGAATTTCGCCAGACAATCGCATCTCGACCACAGCGCTGATGATCCACCACTTCTGGATATGACTGCTGCAAGGCAGCGATCGCTGCGTCTTCTGTGTAGCCAGTACCACCTTTAAGCCACTGCATAATCAACACACGGGTAGACCCTGGATGATTGATTCCCCTACCAATGGCCTGTAAGGCTTTGCCCAAAGCACTAGTAGACTTACCTTTACCACCACCAGTATAAATTTCAATACCTTCAAGGAAAAGGGCTTTGGCTGTTGGGTGGTGTTGGGGTTTCATTTCTGAGTGTAAATCTGCAATATCAAGCAACTTTTGCGGTGCGGCGCGTCCGGTAGCAATGATTTCCAACTCTTGGGGTTTGGATTTTAATGTATTTACCACTTCATTTACTGGTAGCAAACCCAAATCTAGAACAGGGTTAATTTCATCCAAGACGACAACTGAATATAAACCACTGGCGATCCCACCTTTGGCCACATCCCAACCCCGCCCCGCTTCATCTCGGTCAAAAGTGGTAATTTCCTCATGCCCAAAAAATTCGGCTCTTCCAGTGCGAACCTGGTCAATTAAATGGGGAAAACCGCGCTGCAAAGCTGCGATCGCTCCATCTTCGTCATAATCACGTTCCGGTCCTTTTAAAAACCGCAGTAGTAAAACACGGTTAGAATTGCTAGGCGTATTTATCCCCAAGCCAATGGAACGCAAAACCACCCCCAAAGCCGCTTGAGACTTACCTTTACCCACGCCATCATAGACGTGAATTTGACCAATGAGCCGTTCCTGGCGCACTTGCGCCGTGCGAATACCAATACCGTTCCTTGTCATCTTTGGAAAAGCTATAACGTGGCAGTCTTTAATCTTACCTAACGTCTTGTACTCTCAGGTAAAGAAACTGCCCCTTTAGCACTTCCGTACAATGTATTAACAATATCAATAAAGGAATACTTGCACACCAGGATGGTAAAGGATAAGAACAATGGGATAATTTCCCCCATCACCCTCACTATCCCAGTTATACTCTCTACAGTTAACCCTTACCGTTGACCATTTATGCCTGAAAATTGGATGCTTCCCAGGATTTTTCCCATTGGTGGAATTCTGTTTGACTTTTTATTTGTACTGATTGCCATGTCCATCGAAGCATATGTTTTGCACTATCGACTAAAATTTGACAAAAAATCCAGCACTTTTTATGCTATTTCTATCAATCTGTTTTCTAGTGTAATTGGTTGGATCATATTTTTTGTATCAGAACCATTGTTACCGATACAAGTGAAATCAGAATTAATTAACTATATGTTTTTTAATAATTTTAAATCTCCGAAGACACAAACTTTAATTATCTTAACTGCCTTTATAATTTTCTTCGCTACTTTTTTGATGAAGTTTTTCATTTTAAGGGTTTTACTACTATCATTAAACGAACCAATTTTTAAAAAGCAAGAGGAACCTCAAATATCTCAACGACCACGATGGCGTCGTTTTAGCAATCTTAAATTACAAAGTGGGAATTTAGTTGCTACTATATTAATAGCGAATTCCCTGAGTTATAGTATGATAACAGTTATTTTATTAATTCGCTTCAAGTAGCAAGAATTAACTAGTTTTATGTTGAGTAAAAATAATGATTAATCAGGTGAAAACAGGAACATGAATACGCTACTTAAAGATGTATTTGGGGTTTTTAAATTTGCTGAAGGGCTTTATGCAGGAATTAGAAAGGTATTAGTTCCACCCAAAGCTTATTCTTGGCAGACATTTATTTATTTAAGTGTTTTTTCTTGGGTACTTTCATATTGTGCAACAGGTTATATCAAAGATATTATTGCCTTTTTCGGTTGGTTATTTTTAATTGCTGGTACAGCTTGGTATACAACTGAAGATCCTTTGAGGGTTCCTGGTACTTTTATGCCAGTCGGGGCAGTAATAACTGGATTTTTAGTGAGTGTTTTTGCATTTGGAAATCAACAGGATGTAATTACACCAAGAACAATAGTTTTTTGGCCGACAATTTCAGCACTAATTACGGCAATACCAGAATTTATTGAAGGAAATGACACCGACGCTAAAGCTCGAATTCCTAAGCCAGAAGACCGCCAAAGAATCATAATTTTAGTTGCTAGTAGTATGCTGCTAAGTTGCTGGATTCAGTTTTACTTTGTCATGGATAATTGGTTACGACAATATCCCAGTTTGCAGGCAGATACTTTTAAGCGTAGTACCTTTGTTGTCAGAACAGAACAACCAGTAAAAATCCCCAAAAATGGCGTTGTCATTCTAGAGAAACTTCAACCAATAGTAGTAGAACAAATAGCCCAAACATCTTGGTCGGAAGTGGAGAAATGGTTGCTAGATGCGAAACAGCGAGTAGGAAGTCTGGGTAAGGAAATAATTGAAAAGAACCTGAGTAAATATGAAGAGAAGGAATTATGGCGCGTTGAACCGCGTGTAGCTAATACTAAGTCTGGATATATATTAGATTTATTAAGTATTTGGACAGGCCCGAGTTCTAACCCACGGGGCTATTACTTGAAAAAATCTTGTCGGATTGAACCAGTTGCAGCAGCCAATAGTTCTGGGAATAAGATTACAGTTGCAGAAATTGAATGCGATCGCCTTAGTAAATTTATTCCTGGAGCACCGCCTCCGCAGCAGTGAGGAGTGGAAAATGGGGCAGTGGGGACAAGAGTAAGAACCGATGACTAATGACTAATGACTAATAACAAATGACTATTAACAAAATTTTTGTATTGGCAAAGAATGTATTTCAGGAAGTAGTACGCGATCGCATCCTATATATTATTGGTTTTTATACGCTAATACTCGCCACTGCTTTCCGCGTCCTTCCTGAATTTGCAGCTACGACTGAAGACAAAATGTTTTTAGACTTTGGGATGGCGGCGATGAATGCCATCGGGTTAATTGTTACGATATTTGTTGGTACGGGACTGGTTAATAAAGAAATTGAAAAACGCACTGTCTTGATGTTAATTGCTAAACCTGTCAGCCGCAGCGAAATAATCATTGGCAAATACTTGGGTTTATCCGCAGTACTAGCTGTACTTATCGCCACGATGACAGCAATTTATCTGGTATTTCTGCAATTTGGTAACATTCCTCATCCAACAGTAAGCATTCTAATTGCTGCAATTTTCTTACTTTTGCAGTTGTCATTAATCACCGCTGTGGCTATTACCTTCGGTGTTTTTACTGCTTCTCTGCTAGCGACTATTTTAACCTTTGCGGTATATTTAATCGGAAATATTACTCCAGATTTAGTACAACTTGGGCGTCTTAGCCGCAACCCTGGTATGGAAAGTTTAACTCAAGGTTTGTTTCTCATCTTGCCAAATTTATCTCGATTAGATTTGAAAAATGATGCCGTTTATGGTCTGCAAGCACTACCTGATACAACTGCACTGATTACAAATGCTGGCTATGGCTTACTTTATAGTACCATGTTGTTAGCGATCGCTATTCTTATTTTTTCACAACGCGAATTTTAGTCATTGGGGAGCCACTGCGTTGGGCGGCTCTGCCGACTTAAAGCAAGTGGCGTCATTGGGGGAGCAGAGGAGCAAACAGAAAGTTTTTCCCTCCAAACTTTAAACTCCAAATTCCTGTACAGACGCGATTAATCGCGTCTGTACTCCTAATTCCTGTTATATGAATATTTCCTGACCTATGTCAGCATTTTTTGTTTTAAAAATCACTTCAAAAACCTATTTTCAGGTAATTGGCGATTTTTTAATAATTTATTTTTGATTATTTACTGAGCTTATCTCCATTTGGGGTGTACTCTCAATATACGGATAACTACCACACTCGACCTTTAAGATAAATTATACCCAGAGGTGAATACCATGAAAAACTATGCTGATAAGCAAGAATTTATATTAAGTCAAATCACAAATAAATATTTTCAACGCCGAGATTTCAGTGGATGTGACTTGAGTGAAGTCGATCTCAAAGGAATTGATTTAAGTGGTGTTAACTTCATAGGAGCGGATTTGCGTGGTGCAAATCTGTGTGGGTGTGTCCTCACTCGTGCTAATTTAAGTGGCGCAAATTTGATGCAAGCTAGCTTACGTGAAGCTAATTTGTATGAAGCATCTTTGTGTGAAGCTAATTTGATTAATGCTGATTTAACACAAGCAAATTTGTGCGGAACTTTTTTATGGCGGGTGAAATTCATAAGTAGTAATCTTTTAGGTGCTTCTTTGTGTGATGTGGATTTGAGAGAAGCAGACCTAAGTGAAGCCAAATTAATTGAAGCATCGCTGATTGAAGCTAACTTAAGTTTTGCAAATCTCGCAGGAGCAAAGCTATGTGGAGCAAAATTACTAGAAGCTAATTTGACTCAGGCCAATTTAACTGGTGCAGACCTGACATGGGCAAATTTAACCAAGGCAAACTTGAGTAAGGCAAATCTTTGGGAGGCAAAGCTAATTTATGCGAAGTTTCGGGATACTATCATGCCTAATGGCACGATTGAGCAACCTCAGATAGTTATTTATTAGACATAGCAATGAAAAAGAATGTAGAGACGTAGCAGTGCTACGTTTCTACAAAGGTTCTTAAGCCAAAACCCTTTTAAAACCTCGTTTACAGCCTCTGGTTGAAAATCAAGATTGTAGTGTTAAACGAAAGATTGTCATATTCGCGTAGCGTCTCGTAGAGAAGGTTCCGCCGCATCTGTCCCCAGTGCTGAAAAATGGTCACATGAGGCGATTGTTGCAAGGTCAAATGCGCGGCCGGAGCGTATGCAAAAACTGAAACTTGCGGCGAATTCGGAGCAGAATCCAGGCTTTGACTTCTTGCAAGAGTGCTGGGACGATGATCCGGCTTTGCAAATTGTGATTAAAAAACTATTGGCGAAGTTTCCGCAGTGGGGTATCGTTTGTGTGGATGGGGCGCTGGTGAAGTGGAATCAGTAGCGTTCGTCGTAGTTTGAGGGGTATGTTTGTAAAGGTTTGTAAAATTTTTAAGTTTTTGCGAAAAATTTGAGTTTGAGAATGAAATTTTATTAGGTTAATTGCTAAATAATAATGTGTGAATATTAATCAGCCACTTCAGTACATTCTCAAACTATGCCTTTTGGCAACAACTGTTAATGCTCTAGCTGTCAATTTTGTCGCTGCTGAAGTGCAACCTTTTGGCCAAGATGGTAGACATGGGGTAGATGGTCGCTCTGGACGAGATGGGAACTCTGCTACCGAGCAAATAATTCGCGTTAGCGAACAACTACAACCGATTGACCTCTCCGGTACAGATGGCGAAGCGGGAGAATCTGCTACCTCTGGTGAACAAGCTTCTGGATGCCAACAGCCGCAGGATGTAACAGTGAATGTATGCGGTGCTAAAGGCGGCAATGGCGGTAATGGTGGTCATGGTGGTCATGGTGGTCATGGCGGTAATGCTACTATTTACTTTGAGTCATTATCTCAACTCAAGAATGTGGTGTTACGTAATCGAGGCGGGAGGGCAGGTGTTGGAGGAAAGGGCGGACAAGCAGGTAGTGGATGTAACTGTACTCAACCGCGCTGGAGTGTAAACTACTGTACTTGGGCATTGATGGCGCAACAAATCAATGTAGCTAACGCACAGTGGAATGAAATTAACAGAGAATTATTTCGCTGTACGGGTGATGCGTTTTATGACGAACAACAATATCGACCCCAGCAGCTTCCAAATTTAGATCCAAACTACCGCTATGGCTGGAAATATATTGGTCTATCACAACAGAGAGATTTTATTTGTGAGAATGGCCTTATTGGTCAACCGGGACGCAACGGTATAGATGGGGAACCTGGTAGTTACGGTCAAGTTTTGTTAGTCAAGGGTACAGAAATTCCTCAAGAACAAATTAGTTATGGCGATCGCGTTAGCCTGTTAGTCGATCGAAGCATTGGGCTGATCAAGAAAAATTTGTCGAAAAAAATGGGGCTACAGAGTCTACTGGGTACTGGTTCGGATGTCCGAGATAGTTATCGTTTATTAGAAACCGTCCAAAATTCTTTTAAAGTGTCTTGGCAAACTGTTAAACGCCCAGAAGATTTAGGAGATCCTCCGCTCAAAGCTGAAATTACTGAATCGGGGAAATTAAAATTTTATATTCCAGGCACATTGGAATATAAACTCAATAATTCGCCAAACCAAACCGAAATTGTGATTACTGGAGGTATTCACCCTAAACGTTTAGGACGTTTTAAATTTAAAGGATTTGATCGCTTGCGCGATCCCCGCAATTTTACTCTTTTAGATGAAGGTAAGCTTCTGGGCGAGTTAAAAACGGTTAAATTGACAATTATTTTGTCCCAGAACAACTCCAAAGTCAGCGAGATGCCTTACCCACTTGATCCACGTCGGCCCTATCCTCACTGGGCAGATGCTTATCCGATCAATTTGGGCGATCGCTTTGATTCTTGGCTTCAACCAGGGCAACCTGTTGAGTATGAAATTCGCATTGAACAAACTACCCGTTCCGGAGTCACCTATACATCTGGAATGAAAATTGGTTTCGTTGTAGATAAAGTTACTCATTCTCCCGATATTCAATACTACTCAGGAACGACACTAACAAATCTCTTAAGGCTTTTAAATAAGTAGCCAGGAAAAGTTTCGGAATTCATAATGTACTACAAAAAAGGGAAGAAGCCGCCGACGGCTTCTTCCCTTAACAATAATTATCTATATGGCATACAAACGAGCGATCGCTATAGTTGAGCGCATCTTCATACAGAATTGGTATCACTTTTAGTTTTGGTCTGACTTTTTACGGTATCTGCAAAACCTCACTTCCATTCCTCTCCCCTAAAAGGCTACGGTATACACCAATACGGTTCAGTTAGCGCCAAAAACCTTTCAGGATTTACGGAAAAACTCTCTGGAACTCTTATTCCTTTGTGTCCTTTGCGACGGCAGTCCCTCATGGGGGAGACCCCCAAGACCGCGCTGCCTCCCCTTTGTGGTTCGTTTTTCTTAATTTTCGGGTAAGTCCTGCTCTTAACTGAACCGTATTGCGGTATACACACAAGTATTTTGACCTGCAATGCGATTGTATTAGCTGACAATGCGATTGTATCGATTGACAATGCGATTGTATCGGCTGACAATTCGATTGTATCGATTGACAATGTGATTGTATCGGTTGACAATGCCAATGCACACCCTACGTTATCTAGCAACTTTAAAAGACTTGTGTATACACGGTAGCCTTTAAACCTGAATCTTTACAAAATAACTAGCAATGGTTGAAAAAAATAACTTTAAAAAAACACTTAAATATTTTGAAGAAACTGGTGTCAAATTCGTGCGAGTTCTTTGGTGCGATAATGCTAACATTATCCGTGGCAAAGCCGTACATGTGGGGATGCTAGCTCACTACTTTGAGCATGGGGTGGGTATTTCCGTAGGGCAGCAGGGAATTCCTGTGATGTATGATGCAGTTGTGCCAGAAACTGATTTAGGGCCAGTAGGTGAAATTCGCTTAGTACCAGATTGGTCTAGCCTCAAGCCTTTACCTTATGCTCCTAATCATGCTCGTGTTATGGGCAATATGGTACTAGATGGTTCTGCTTGGCCATTATGCCCGCGAGATTTCTTGAGGCGGATGATTGCGGCAGCCGAATCTAATGGCTGCCAAGTGCGGGCAGCATTTGAAAATGAGTTTTACTTACTTCGGCAAACACCTGAGGGAATCATTCCTGCCGACTCCACAGTTTTTTGCTCAACTCAGGCAATGGATCTCAACCGAGAAGTAATTGATGCGATCGCGGATGCATTAATCGCTCAAGACATACCTGTAGAACAGTATTATCCTGAATCTGGGCCCGGTCAGCAGGAAATTTCCATTCGCTATACCGATGCTTTACAAGCAGCTGATTGGCAGATTGCTTTTCGAGAAACCGTCAGAGCGATCGCCTACAACCACAACCTGATCGTTTCCTTCTTACCCAAAATCTTCCCAGATGCGGCTGGTAGTGGTTGTCATATCCATCTAAGCCTTTGGCAGGGCGAGAAAAACCTGTTACCTGACCCACAGGGAATCTGTGGTCTTTCTGGGGTGGCATTACAATTTATTGGTGGCATTCTGCACCATCTGTCGGCAATGATGGCACTAACTACCCCAAGTACTAATTCTTACCGCCGTATTCTTCCTCATAGTTGGAGTGGTGCTTTTCGCTGTTGGGGATTAGATAATCGGGAGGCAGCTGTGAGAGTCCCCAGTGACCCTGGTTTGGGCTGTCCCAGCCACTTGGAATTGAAAACTGTGGATGCCTCAGCTAATCCTTACTTAGCTTTAGGAGCAGTGATTGCCGCCGGACTTGATGGTGTGCAGCGTGGTTTAACACCTGGAAACCCGGTGAATCAAGACCCGGGATATTTATCAATTGAAGAACGCAATGCTAATCAAATAGATCCATTACCAGATAATTTGGGGCAAGCGATCATTCACCTTCAGCAAGACGATATTCTATTAACAGCTTTAAATCCCCAGTTAGCGAAAGCTTTCTTAGCAGTGCGTCAAGCAGAGTGGCTAGCTATGAAAGATTGGGACTTAAAGGCAGAAGTGAAAACTTTATTAGAAAAATACTAGCGATCTGATTACCTATCAATGAATCTAGCTGACATTCCTTTAATTGACCAACACGCCCACAACATCTTAAGACCAGAAGTTGTGGGCCAATATCCTTACGCGGCTGCCTTCACTGAAAGCTATGATCCAGAAATCATCAACTACCACGCCCGTCATACGTTCTTTTATCGGCGTAGCTTGCGCGAGATTGCAGCTTTATTAAACTGCGAAGCTGAAGAAGCAGCAATTTTGGCACAGCGGGAAAGTCTAGGATTAGAAGAACTGACGCAGATTTATTTTCAGGCTGCTAACCTAGAGGCGATTTACTTAGATGATGGTTTGCAGCCAGAAACAATTTTACCTCTATCGTGGCATGAAAGGTTTATTCCTGTGCGACGAATTCTGAGATTAGAAGTATTAGCAGAACAGCTAATTCCGCAATCAGAAGATTTTGCAACTTTTTTAGCAAGATTCAACAGCGAACTTGATCCACCACCCCAAACGGTGGTGGCTTTTAAAAGTATTGCCTGTTACCGGAGTGGCTTGGATATTCAACCTGTAGCCGACGAGGTGGCGGCGGCTCATTTTGACAACCTCAAACAACAACTGCAAAATCAACCTCTGCGACTGACTGATAAATCCCTGATTGATTTTCTGTTACAACAGGCGTTATTAATAGCAGCGAAATATCGCCTACCAGTGCAATTACATACTGGCTATGGTGATCCCGACTTAGATTTACGATTGGCTAATCCCCTAAATCTGCGATATTTACTAGAGTTACCCCAGTACCGCCGTGTACCATTAGTATTGCTACACGCTTCCTATCCTTATATGCAGCAGGCTGGTTATTTAGCTTCTGTATATCCCCAAGTTTATTTAGATTTCGGTTTGGCAATACCTTTTTTAAGCGTATCCGGGATGCGGGAAACAATCAGGCAGCTGTTAGAATTAACTCCCACAACTAAATTAATGTATTCCTCTGATGCACATTCAATTCCAGAATTGTACTACTTGGGTGCAAAGTGGGGTCGCCAGCTTTTGGGAGAAGTGCTGGAGCAAGCAATTGCAGATTCTGACATTACTGTGGCTGAAGCAGAGGCGATCGCTGTAGCAATTTTACGTGAAAATGCCTTAGTTCTCTACCAATCAACGCACGAAATATAGGACTCATATATTCGCTAACCCAAAAATCATGTTTTAGACCACAGTTTTCTGGCTTTTTTTCAGTCCTATTACATATTGACAAATGCACCATAACCTTAATCTGTTACGAATAGTCACGTAGTAGAACATCAAATAAAAGTGATGCAGCCTCAAATCAAGGCAGATTAATTAAGTATCTAAATATTTGACAAATTTCTCAAAAGATTATTCATTGCAATCTAATATTTAATCAAAATTTAATTTACTCACCCAAAATTTTAGTCAAGTTTTTTAATGTATTGTCTATAAATATCTAATCTTTTGATAAATACATCAAAAGATTTTCCATTGTCCTTAGAAGTTAAATCAGATAAATTGTAAATGTTAAGTAGCATTGACTAAAAATTGATTATCTACACTTTATAAGATAACAAAATCAACCAATAGCTACTAACTACTTTTGCTAGCATAATAACATAAAAGTCATCATCAAGACTTAATATTGTCTATTTTATGTTGCCATGCTAGCAAGATTTTTATTCTAAGAATTAGGAGGATTAGTCCGGATGGCAGATTTGAATAATAGTGGTACCGATAACTCTTCTACTGCCGGGAACAATGTATTGAGAGATTCACCTTTCGGTCGCTTGAGTGCAGTTCTCAGTGATGAAGAACTTTCTAAGATATTCAGTGGTGCTGGTAATGGAGAAGGTAGCGGTAGTCCATTTGGTGGTAGTGGTAGTGCTAGTGGTAGTAAGCCTGATTTAGCCTATGGTGGTAATCCTTTCGCTGGTGACAACTTTTGGAATATCTTTGCAGGCGGTAAAAATCCATCCGCAGGCAGTGGGAACCAGGTTAGTACCACCGACCCTTTGACTGGTGTTGGCAGCCAGGGCAGTAGTATTAGCACCACTGAAATACCGGACGGATTCGGTTTGAAGGTTACTATTGATAACCTAGTTAACTCAAGGCTTAAAGAGGCACAGAGTGGCAGCAAAATCCCGTCATCTGGTAGTGGCGGCATCCCATTATTTGGTAGTGGCGGCATCCCGTCATCTGGTAGTAGCGGCATCCCATCATTTGGTAGTAATGAAATCCCATCATTTGGTAGTGGCGGCATCCCGTCATCTGGTAGTAGCGGCATCCCATCATTTGGTAGTAGCGGCATCCCGTCATCTGGTAGTAGCGGCATACCATCATTTGGTAGTAGCGGCATCCCATCATTTGGTAGTAGCGGCATCCCGTCATCTGGTAGTAGCGGCATCCCGTCATCTGGTAGTAGCGGCATCCCATCATCTGGTAGTAGCGGCATCCCATCATTTGGTAGTAATGAAATCCCATCATTTAGTAGCGGTGCTGGTGGCGGCATCCAATCATTTAGTGGCGGTGCTGGTAGCGGCATCCCGTTCCCTTAGTAGCGACAGTCATTAGAATCTTTGGAACAATGATGAGTTCTTCAGTACATACTATCTTAGTTGACTATGTTATGCACTGAAACTCTTTATTAGTAAGGACTTTAGGTAAGATTTTCTATCAGGTTGTCAGTGAAGATGATTAAAACAGTGAACAGTAAACAGTAAACAGAAATCATTAGCGTATGGTGGGGGATTTAAACCCGCCACCAACGCTTACCACCAATTGGTGGGAAACTAAAACCCAAGGACAAACACCTCATTCTTTACTCTCTACTGATAACTGTTAAAGCCTTTATTTAGAGAAATTGTGGGTTGAGCAAATTCATACTTGACATAAGATGTACTGAAGACCCTAAAATTTTTTAACTAAAAATAGGAGAATTAGTACTAATGGAAGCGTCTGCTGTCAATTCCATTAATAGTGGTGTTAATAGCTTTGGTGCCACTGGCGATCGCAACCTGTATAGCGGTAGTTCCTTTGCTACCAATAGCAGTTTGTATACTGAAAGCAGCTTGTTGACGGGTGGTAGCAACCCCTTTGCAGGTAACAGTGGCATTCCAGGTGTCGGTAGCAACCCTTTTGCAGGTAACAGTGGCATTCCAGGTGGCGGTATCAACCCCTTTGCAGGTAACAGTGCCATTCCAGGTGGCAGTATCAACCCCTTTGCAGGTAACAGTGCCATTCCAGGTGTCGGTAGCAACTCCTTTGTAGGTAACAGTCCCATTCCCGGTGGCGGTATCAACCCCTTTGCTGGCGATGCTGGCAGTAAGCTTCAGCAATTAATCTTTGATCGTTTGAAGTCAATTCTGGGTGAGAATTTTTTCCAAGACACTAACAATACATTAGCAAGTGGAAGTAACCCATTTCTAAACGGTGGCAATCTCATTGCAAGTGGCGGTATTAACCCCTTTGCTGGCAACAGTAGTCCGATCGCAGGTGCTGGAAGTCTGCTTCAACAATCGCCTTTCGATCCGTTGAGAGAAGTCCTTGGTAATAATATACCCTTTAGTAACGGTGGCAATACGTTTAATGCTGGTAGTAGTAACCCTATTACTAGTGCTGGTAGCCCATCCTTTAATAAGGGCAACGCACCCGTTGGTAAGAGCAACAGGAACTTTGGTAGTAACAACGCAACCATTGGTAATTTTAACTCGGACTATGGCAGCAACAGCGCAACTATTGGCAATGGGAACTGGAACTTTAATAATGACAACGCAACTATCGGTAATGGCAACTGGCTATTTGCAAAGGGTAACACTACTCTTGGTAACGGTAACTGGTATTGGGACAACGGAAGTAATAATGCAACACTAGGTAATGGTAATTGGCACTTTGGAAGTAACAACGCAGCCATTGGAAATGGTAATTGGGACTTCGGTAGTAACAACACAATTATTGGTAATGGTAACTGGGTTTTTACAAGTGGAAATGAAATCATTGGTAATAGCCAATGGCTAGTGGATAGTAACAACACAACCATTGGAAACATCAATAACCCCAGCAGTTTAAAGTTATCTCCGCAAGGTATCAAGACTGATGTTAACAATCTGATTGACTCCCTTATAGGTAAAATAGGTCAAAATTTTATTGGGTTCACAGGAGATTTTGATGCATCCAGTAGCCAGACGTTTAACCGACTCATCTCTTCTAGAAGTGATGGTATTAATGACACTAATATATCTAAGGATATTGAGCAACTTTTGGCATCACTCAGCCCAATTCAAGGAAATGTAATTGATTATCAGTTTGTGCAAAACCCTCAGCCTGTCCCAGAACCTGTTTCTTCAGTATCGCTGGTAGTAATGGGACTTATGTGTTTACTGTTGTCAGTATTCAAAAAACAACAACGCTGTTAACGTAAATTTAATTCCTCCAAGCTTCTCAAAATTTCTCTACAGTTATTCCGCCTTGGAATTAGACTTTGCAATGTCCACCCTCTAGTGCTTTATTCATATAAAACCCGCTATAAATCAATACGCTTGGGTTAAGGCTAAAACTCTTTCTTCAAGTGAATTTTTTTAACGAACCGCCTTCTCTACGAGAGGCTTCCGCCAACGCGCAGCGTCTCATAGAGAAGGACGCAAAGGACGCAAAGAGAAGGAAGAAATTCTTAACCCAAGCGTATTGCGCTATAAATTCCTTCTGTTCCTTCTCTGCTTTGGGTTCTTCTCTATGAGACACTACGCGTAGCTTGCTTAAGAGCAGGGGTACGCGGACTCGCTTTGCGTGGCGCTAACTGGTGCAGTCGCTCATGGGGAGCCAGTGCGTTGGGCGGCTTTGCCGACTTGTACCCTTACAGGGAAGCAAGCTACGCGCAGCGTCTTCGACAGGAGAAGCAACTGGCGTGGAAGCCCCTGTTCCCGCGCTGCTTCACCGCTTTGCGTCTACGTTAAAAAAATTGACTTTGACAAAGAGTTAACCCTTAACCTAAGCGTATTGACCAATAACCCAATACGCTTAGGTTAAGCCTTTTTTTCTCTCCCTGCTTCCCCTGCCTGCCTTAACGGATAAATTTCTTTAATTTAAGCGTATTGGCCTATAACCTGTTCCCTTGTAAACTCTCTACTCAACCTGCTTAACTTCAAATCTTTGCAACCCTTCCGGTACTTCATACTCAACCACAACATCTTTAACCACAGCAGCAGGTGGTCCAGAGTAACACCAGCGAACCATGTTATCTACAACCTCTCGCGCCCCTTCAAAGACTGCCTCTACTCGACTATCGGGGAGATTCCGCACCCAACCAGTTAATCCCAACTGGCTAGCTGTATCCACAGTGGCATAGCGATAGCCCACTCCTTGGACTTGGCCAGAAATGAGTACATGGGCGCGGATGATCTTTGGCAGTGCTGTGGAATTCTGCATAGACTGGTCTAATCTTTACGTTCTAGTCTACCTAGTTTGTGTATACACAACCTGTTTTTAACTCTAACTGGTGAAATTAATCCCGGTCTTCCTCATCATCGTCATCACCGCGATATCTGTACTCGCGGTCTTCGTCATCACGATTTCTGTAGTGGCGATCGCGATTATCCCACTCTTGATCACCTCGTTTATGGTTGCCACCGATTATATTTTATATTTCTAAACAAATCCTCTATTCCCATAATGTTCTTCCTAATACCAGTTTGAAAAATGATTGCGACAGATGAAGGTCTCAAAGCGATTACCAGTAACTCTTTCCCAATCTAAAATCGTTTGACTGAGCGAATGCAAGAGCGTCTCGTAGAGAAGCCGAAATCTAAAATCCAAAATGGTATGAGTTAGTGAATCACCTTATTTAGGGTCACTTTAGTAGTTTGTCTAATGCTTGTGGCAGATAAATCTTCCAGCAAGTGTAAATAAAAATCAAATCATCCCTATCTCTGGAAGTGTAGTAGGGTAGTGATAAAGTGTTTTTTCCTAGCTACTAATTGTTGTAAATTTAATTAATCACTAATCTTTTTTTCAACTGGGAATTTTAAATTATTTATGTCTAACCTGCCACCACTCAATACAGAAACAATTTGGGCAATTCTCGACGATAAACTTGATGATGCCACAGTCAATCAATTGCTATGGCATTATTTAGGCTATCGCTATGATTCCTCAACTGCACAATGGAACACTAGCCAAGTTGCACCAGAATGGCAGGATGAGTATCCACAACCACCAGATTTCATTGAATCTCGCCCCGCAACAGTCAAGTTGACTCGTTCCATTCCTGCTGAAAATAAACAAATGCTCAAAGAAAAACTTGGTTTTAAAGGTTACAAAATTGGTGAATTTGGTCCTCGGCAAACTCGCAGGGCGACAGCGGCAAATTGGTTGTTAAGTTATCTCCAACAAACCAACGACAAAATTGAGTAATATTCTCAGCAGATATTTGGCAAATAATATCCTATTTTTAGCGAATATCTGCTTTATTAAAATTTCATAAAAAACTATTAATTTCTTTGAAAAATTTATACATCTGTATGCAATATAATTTCAAATTTAGTATTATTAAAGACAGAAGCTGTAATCCAGTCAATCTGTCTTTTCGTCAATCAAGAAATGCTATAAATAGCCAAAAATCAAAAAAATCCAGTTAAATTTTATAAATAATTACTAAATTATTCCTGAAGATAGAAGCACTTTTTATCTAATTCTTTCTATAGAGCGATTTGCAAATTAAATTGACCATCAGAGAATACTTCTATCAACCTTTAATATTACAAACACTTCTATGGCAAAGCCAATTGAATTTAATTTATTTGCACCTTACAACAAAGGAGCCGCATTAATTGGTTCTTTCTCTGATTGGCAAGAAATTCCAATGGAAAAAGGTGATGATGGTTATTTTCGCATAAGTGTTGAACTAGAAGACGGCGTTTATCAATATAAATTCCGTGTTCAAACTAATTCATGGTTTTTTGAACCAGAACAATGGGTTGATGTCACAGATCCTTATGCAACTGATATTGATGAACTAAGTGGAAAAGATAACGGTGTAATCGAGGTCAAAGATGGCAAAAGGATTACCGATGTATATGTTTGGCAACATGATGATAAACCTTTACCTGCTGACCACGAATTAGTAATTTATGAATTGCACGTTGGTGACTTTTCTGGTGGCGAGGATGACCCTTATGCACGAGGCAAGTACAAACACGTCGTTGAAAAGTTAGATTATCTATCAGAATTGGGAATCAATGCTATTGAGTTGATGCCACTTAAAGAATATCCTGGTGATTATAGTTGGGGTTATAACCCTCGCCACTTCTTTGCAACTGAATCTAGTTATGGTACTACTGCTGAGTTGAAAAAATTGATTGACGAGTGTCATGGCAGAGGCATTCGTGTAATTATCGACGGTATTTATAACCACTCGGAAGCATCCAGTCCGTTAACACAAATTGACCACGATTATTGGTTTCATCACTCACCCCGTGACCCTGGTAATAACTGGGGGCCTGAGTTTAATTACGAACATTATGACGAAAAATTAAATATTTATCCAGCCCGGAAATTTATTGGTGATACAATCCGTTTTTGGATATCAGAATATCATCTTGATGGTATTCGTTATGATGCAGCGCGGCAAATTGCCAACTACGATTTCATGCACTGGATTGTTCAGGAAGCCAAAAACACTGCTAGCATGAAGCCTTTTTACAACGTTGCCGAACACATTCCTGAAACTCCCAGTATTACCAATGTAGATGGGCCAATGGATGGTTGCTGGCATGACAGTTTCTATCATTGCATTCTAGAACATATCTGTGGCGATACATTTGATTTAGAGCGTCTCAAAGATGTCATTGACTGCAAGCGTCAAGGCTTTATGGGTACCACTAATGTGGTAAATTACCTCACCAACCACGACCATAACCATGTCATGGTAGAATTGGGAAACCGCGAAATTTTTGACGAAGAAGCCTTTAGGCGCGCTAAATTAGGAGTAGCCATCCTAATGACTGCCGTTGGCGTACCTTTAATTTGGATGGGAGAAGAATTTGGTGAGTATAAACCTAAACAACCTGAATCATCCAAAATTGATTGGACACTATTAGGTAATGATTTAAATCGTGGTTTATTTGAATTTTACAAAGGCTTAACTAACCTGCGTAAAAATAATCATGCCCTCTATACAGAAAATATTGATTTTATCCACGAAAATCCAGAAGCAAAAGTACTAGCTTATAGCCGTTGGAATGATAAAGGTTCTCGTGTAGTCGTGGTAGCTAATTTTTCAGAAAACTTTCTAGGTAGCTATCATGTTCCTAACTTAGCAAGTGGTGGTACATGGCATGAGTGGACAGGCAATTATGATGTCGAAGGTAGTGACGATGGTATCATAGCTGATTTGGGACCATACGAAGCCAAAGTGTTTGTATGGCAGTAATCATATACACTACCGGTAAGTCAGTAGTCCAATAGCAAAGAAAAGGGGAAAATATTTCCCCTTTTTAAATTCTTATCTTACTTACACAGTATAATTGAAAATTTGTCAAGCCTAAAATAGGCTATTTTAAAATATCATAGGTTTGTGTTACACTTTGGAGTTGAAGTGCGTATATAAAATTGCCAGAGCATCCCCATGCACAACAAATTATTTAATAGTAATATCGACAACGCTAACATTGAGAACGATCGCATTTTATTAACTCCCAATCAAGTCAAATCCAAATTACCTTTAACACAATTAGCCGAACAAAGAGTTTTAGCATCTAGGCAGGAAATAGAACATATCCTGGATTTTCAAGATCGCCGAAAATTCATAGTCGTTGGCCCATGCTCAATCCACGATCTAAAAGCAGCGATCGAATATTCTGAGAGGTTGAAAGTATTGGCCGAGCGAGTCAAGGATAACTTGCTACTAATTATGCGAGTGTACTTTGAAAAACCAAGAACAACCGTAGGCTGGAAAGGGTTAATTAACGATCCAGATATGGATGATTCTTTCCATGTAGAGAATGGTTTATTAATTGCCCGAAACCTGTTATTAAAAATTACAGAATTGGGATTACCTGCTGGTACAGAAGCACTAGATCCAATCATCCCTCAATACATTAGTGAACTGATTACATGGTCTGCTATTGGAGCACGCACGACCGAATCACAAACTCATCGCGAAATGGCAAGTGGACTTTCGATGCCTGTGGGTTTTAAAAACGGTACTGACGGCAATATTCAAGTAGCTTTAAATGCTCTACAATCAGCTGGAAACCCGCATAATTTTCTCGGAATTAATCAAAACGGACAGGTCAGCGTCTTTAAAACTAAAGGTAATGCCTACGGTCACGTAATTTTAAGGGGTGGTAGTCAACCCAACTTTGATGCAGCAAATGTCAAATTGGTAGAAGAGAAATTAAAACAGGCAAATTTACCACCGAGAATTGTTATCGACTGTAGTCACGGTAATACCAACAAAGATTATAAATTCCAAGGTGCTGTCTTAGAAAATATTATTCAGCAAATAGTGGATGGTAATACATCAATAGTTGGCATGATGCTAGAATCGCATTTATATGAAGGTAGTCAACCAATTACAGCAAAAGAAGAACTAAAATATGGTATTTCTGTAACTGATAAATGTATTGGCTGGGAAGAAACCGAAAAAATTATTTTGGCTGCTCACGAAAAACTTAAATAAATACCAATAAGTTCAAGTTAGGGACTTCCAATTAAAAAATATCCACCCAATGGTTGTAGGGAAGACAGTGCGTTGCGAACTTTCACAAAGTTGTAGCAACTGGCGTTGTGTTAACGCTCACCTAGTGTTATCTAAAAACCACTCTAGATAAAATCATCTTTCAGACTATTGATAAACCCAATAACTGTAGAAAGATAGAAAGAATACCTCACCCAATCAGGTAACATAATCCTAATAATTGCTGTGTTTATTCAGATTTTCTTTCAGTGGTGTTACATAACAAATGTTGCGGCAAATATTACCCCGATCTCCTGCGGGATTTTTCTTGGAATTAGCGATGTCTACGACGAACTTCTCTACGAGACGCTACGTGTAGCTTGCTTCCTTGTATAAGTACGCTTACCCAAATAAGCAAATCTACTAAGCCTGTAATGCCTTAAACCACTTGTTCAAAACTGTACTGATGGTTTTCTTGATCTGATGTTTACGACTCCACTTCTGGAACGCCATTTCATATTCTTCACCTTTGATTTGAAAGGTATTCCAGACATCAAGCCCTACTGGCAATCCGCAGAATAGTAAAATGTACAGCGACCAAGAAATTCCGCCACCAGTAATTAAATCGACCAGGATCAAAAAGCCATTGAAAATTGCATAATTGCCTAGACGTCTCTGAAATCTTCTAATGCGGTAGGCGTCAAAAGCTTTTCGTTGTTGGACTTGGCTCTGTTGCCCTACCCAATCGCGTTCTGCTAATTTTAAAGACTCTGGCGAAATTTCTAACTCAGCAGCAATTTCTAAGATCTGCTCATAAGAAAATTCTGTGTCTTTGTCATCAGCTTGACGAGCGATCGCTAAGTGCAGAATTTGTTGGACATCTTCTTGGCTATAAGAGCGGAGGCTCTTGGGTTCAAATGCCGTCATAATTCTTTCTCTTATATTACTTTTAATAGAAATTCGCTGCCTAATAGATTTTAAGCAGCTATGCCAGTACTATTTCGATTATTTCTACATTAGCAAATCTAAATGCTGTCCCGCATCTAATGTATTGGATTTTTAACTTTGAGTAAAACGCGTCAATCCTTTCCCTACTTTCCCATCCACTTTTGGTTATCGATAGGCATAAATATCTTGAATAACTTGCATCCAACCGTTAGCGACAGATTCGACGATGCGCTCGCCTTTTTCTTTAGTTGCAGTTGTGGCGTCGCCAATCACTCCACTTTTACTGATATCTCGCGTCACCCAAGCCACAGATAACTTACTCTACCAACTCAGTGAACTACTTTCTGACTGTTCTGGTGGAATGAAACTGTGCATATTACTTGGATTGTGCCATTCCTATCTTAATGGAATTGATACAAGAAACAAGATTGTGGGCAAACTAACTCTAGCCAGAAAATTTATTCTTTGCTCACATCTTGCATTTAGCCCTGGTGACTCTGATCGCTAAGTGCAAGATAGGAGTCATTAAACTGCCCAAAACTTTAAGCAATGAACCTTCTTGGCTTGCCATATTCCAAAAAGTTACCACTGCGCCTTATACTCATAGTCCCTTTTGTGATCCAAATCTTTGCTGCTGTCGGGCTGGTGGGGTATCTCTCGTTTAAAAATGGACAGAAGGCAGTTAATGACCTTGCTAATCAGTTAATGAGCAAAACTGATAGCCTAGTTGACGAACACCTTGATACTTACTTAGCAACCCCGCATCAGATTAATCAAATCAACATTGATGCCATAGAACAAGGGCTACTCAACTTAAAAGACTTGGAAAGTACAGGGCGTTACTTTTGGAAACAAGCGCAGGTATTTAAAAATGTTAGCTGGATTGGCTATAATCTAAAAACCTCTGAAGAGGCTGGGGCGGGTCGTTGGCTGGCAGGTCAAGGAATTGTAATTAATAAAGGTTTTGCTAATAAAGACTACACTTACGCAGTAGATAGCCAGGGAAATCGCACTAAATTACTAAAATTTACAGACTATGACCCGGTAACTGAGGACTGGTACGCTCAGACGGTAAAAGCAGGCCGACCCATTTGGAGTCAAATTTGCGTAGTAGAGGGATATGAAGGATATATCGTAGCTTCGGCAGATCGTCCTATTTACGACAAGACCCACAAAATGATTGGTGTGATCGGCGCTGATTTGCTGCTGTCGAGTATCAGTGATTTTTTGAGCAACTTAAAAGTTAGCCCAAGAGCAAAAACTTTTATTATTGAACGCGACGGGCTATTAATAGCTAATTCTAGTAGCCACAGGCCATTTACGTTAATAAATGGTAAAGCGCAACGCTTAAGCGCATTAAATAGTAGTGATTCCTTAATTCAAGCGACAGCAAAGTATTTACAGCATAAATTTGGCAACTTTAAGACAATTAAAGACACCCAAATACTAGATTTTGAGTTTAAAGGCGATCGCGAATTTGTCCACGTCATGAATTGGCAAGACGAGTTCGGTCTCGACTGGTTAGTAGTTGTCGTTGTACCAGAAAGCGATTTTATGGCACAAATCAACGCCCATAACCAGACAACAATTTTACTGTGTCTTGGTGCATTAGGTATAGCAACAATTTTGGGAATCTACACTTCTCGTTGGATCATCAAACCTATTTGGGAGTTAAGCCAAGCAAGTAGTGCGATATCTTCGATGGGCTTCGCCTACGCATCTGGTAACTTAGACTTAGCAGTAAAAGTTTCTCGGATCAAAGAACTCAGCATCCTTGCCCAATCCTTTAACCGAATGGCAGGACAATTACGAGAGTCTTTCACCAATTTAGAAAAAACCAATCAAGACTTAGAAAAGCGGGTTGAAGAACGTACCATAGAACTCAAAGCAGCAAAAGAAGCAGCCGATGTTGCTAATCAAGCAAAAAGCGAATTTTTAGCAAACATGAGTCATGAACTCCGCACTCCTCTCAACGGAATTCTCGGCTACGCTCAAATTCTGCAACGCGATCAAATCGCTACTTCTAAACAAAAGAACGGACTTAACATTATTCAGGAGTGTGGTTCTCACCTATTAACACTAATTAATGACATCTTAGAACTTTCTAAAATTGAGGCAAAAAAACTCGATATTTATACTACTGACTTTCATTTAGAAAACTTTCTTCTGGGAGTAATAAATATCTGTAGTATTAAAGCTGAAGAAAAAGAAATAGATTTTCAATATGAAGTAATTAATCAGTTGCCTACTGCTATTCATACTGATGAAAAGCGTTTAAAACAAGTATTGATTAATCTGCTGGGTAATGCTATTAAGTTTACAGAGCGAGGAAAAGTAACGTTTTCAGTAGGAGTCATAGAAGATGAAAAATATCCAATAGAAAAGAAAAATAATATTAATACTTGGAATATCCGCTTCCAAATTGAAGATTCAGGCATTGGTATGACTGCTGAACAATTAGAGAAAATTTTCTTACCTTTTGAGCAAGTAGGGGATAGCAAACATAAATCTGAAGGCACAGGTTTAGGATTAGCAATCAGTTGTCAAATTGTGGAAATTATGGGAGGTAAAATCAAAGTCGAAAGTACACCGAATAAAGGTAGCAAATTTTGGTTTGACTTAGCTTTACCAGAAGCTAATAACTGGATATCATCACAGACACCTGAGTTAAACAAAAATGTAGTTTCTTACCAAGGTACACAACAAATAATTCTAATTGTTGATGACCGTTGGGAAAATCGCTCTGTAATTATCAATCTGCTTGAACCTGTTGGTTTTAAAGTCCTGGAAGCAGAAAATGGCGAAGAAGGTTTAAAGAAAGCTCAAGAATTTCAACCAGATTTGATTATTACCGACTTAGCAATGCCGATAATGAATGGCTTAGAAATGACGCAACATTTACGCGCTCAATCTGAATTTAAAGATACGGTAATTATCGCCTCTTCTGCAAGTGTATTCAGCTTGAATCGTCAACAGAGCCAAGAGGCAGGTTGTAATGACTTTCTGCCTAAACCAGTCCAAAATTTCGAGTTATTTGAGAAATTACAACATTATTTAAATTTAACATGGATTTATGAAGTAGAAAATGAATTTTTAGAAACTACTATTCCTCTGGAAGAAATGATATTTCCCCCTTTAGAGCAGCTTGTTAATTTATATAAAGCAGCGAAAACTGGTTATATTCAAGATATTCAATATGAAGCAGATCATATTAAAAATCTAGACCAAAAATATGCAAGTTTTGCTAATAAAATATTAAAATTAGCAGAAGAATTTGATGATGAAGCGATTGTTAATTTAATCAAAAATGAATTTAATTAAAATTAGAAATGAATAATTCTCAAAAAGAATTGATTTTAATTGTTGACGATATTCCAAATAACCTCAAGGTTCTATTTGATATTTTAAACAATTCTGGCTTTAAAGTCTCTATTGCCAAGAGCGGTGAAAGTGCATTACAAAAAGCGCAAGAGACATTACCAAACTTAATTTTATTAGATGTAATGATGCCAGGAATTGATGGGTTTGAAACCTGCCGTCGTCTAAAAAATAACCCAAAAACTAAAGATATTCCGGTGATTTTTATGACGGCGCTTTCTGAAACTGTGGAAAAAGTTAAGGGATTGCATCTGGGTGCGGTAGACTATATTACTAAGCCTATTGAACATGAAGAGGTTTTAGCCCGGATCAATGTCCACTTAGAACTGCGGAGAATGCAGTTAAAGTTAGTACAAGAAGAAAAAATGTCTTCTTTGGGACAATTGGTAGCCGGAATTGCTCATGAAATTAATAATCCAGTTAGTTTTATTTCTGGCAACTTAATTTATGCTCAAAAATATATTGACAATTTATTAAAATTATTGCAATTATACGAAAATTATACACCAGATACTATCCAAGAAATTCAAGAATTTTCAAAATTTATTGAATTAGATTTTCTCCAGGAAGACCTTCCTAAACTTTTATCATCAATGATGGTGGGATCTAACCGCATTCAAGAAATTGTGCTATCGCTCCGAATTTTCTCACGATTGGATGAAGCGGAAATCAAAGAAGTTGATTTACATATAGGTATTGATAGTACTTTAATGATTTTGCATAGTCGCTTGAGAGCTACACAAAAGCGTC
The DNA here is from genome assembly GCF_036916575.1 of Nostoc sp. Classification (GTDB taxonomy): domain Bacteria; phylum Cyanobacteriota; class Cyanobacteriia; order Cyanobacteriales; family Nostocaceae; genus Nostoc. The sequence continues at coordinate 36,797 of NZ_JBALGC010000095.1, read as the reverse complement.
CAACTATGGAAGTGATTAAGGAGTACGGTGAAATAATACCTATAGAGTGCTATGCCGGACAAATGAATCAAGTATTTATGAATCTTTTATCCAATGCTATTGATGCAATTGATGAGAAGATTAATAATGTGCAACTCCCGAAAACAGAGAAAGCAGAGGTAGATAAATTAACTTCCTTACCAACTCAATTCCTAACTCCCAATTCTATATTAGCTAAATCGGAAATCGAATTCACACCTCAAATCAAAATTCGCACAGAACTAACTAAAGACCAAAAATTTATATTAATTCAAATTAGTGATAATGGGATAGGAATGTCTAGAGAAGTACAACAGCGTATATTTGAACAATTTTTTACTACTAAAGACGTGGGTAAAGGAACTGGTTTAGGATTAGCGATCGCTTATCAAATTATTGTAGAAAAGCATAGAGGAACACTAGAAGTCGAGTCAGTTTCAGGACATGGCTCACAGTTTACAATTAGCATTCCGATTTGTAGGATTGAAGATTAGGGACGCTCAGTAATTTAGTTATAGCAGTTTGTAAGTAAGTGAGGTAGAAAACGCAAGACTCTTTCATCATATATGACCCTATCCCACTAATAAAATCCTTTGAATCTATATATGGATAGTTGCAAGGTCAATCAAGCCTTTCTCATCCGTGATCGCTTAACCCCTGGAAACGTCCTACCATCGCTTGATACACTCTTCTCAATTCAGAAATAGGCTATCATATTTGGGGATTAGTTGGGATAGGTTCATAAAAAGTTTCTACCTTCTGCCTCAAGTCGGACTGCCTCCAAATCCGTAGCTTTGTACTTCATGCAAAAGAAAACTGCTGTATAACCCCGCCCAAAGCAAGCCGGATTTTTTCCTATGTGTAAATTGGGAGCGATCGCTTGTAAATCCCCATGTGAAGAACTCTAGCTATATCCAGTCTAATCAAGATGCAGCGGAGGATAATAACCAAATAGGGACTAATAACAAGGACTTAAGCTAATGGTTGAAGAAAATGGATCGATTCGGACTCTATCGGTAGATATTGGTGGTAGTGGCGTTAAGGCTATGGTTTTAGATATTACGGGGAATCCTGTAACGGAAAGGGCGCGTTTAGATACACCCCAACCGGCTACACCGGAGGTTGTAATTAATGCAATTGTTGTGTTAGCAGCCGCTCAAGGTGAATTTCATCGCGTTTCGGTAGGTTTTCCCGGTGTGGTGCGGTCTGGAATCACGGAAACAGCGGTAAACTTACATCCAGATTGGATCGGATTTGATTTGGAAACAGCATTATCAAAACACTTAAACAAGCCTGTGCGGGTGATTAATGATGCAGATATGCAGGGGTTTGGAGCGATCGCTCTTAAAGGTGTAGAATTAGTGATTACTCTGGGTACGGGGTTTGGTTCGGCTTTATTTGTAGATGGTAAGCTGGTGCCAAATATGGAAATGGGGCATCATCCGTTTCGCAAAGGAGAGACTTATGAGCAGCAGTTGGGGCGTGCAGAGTTAGAAAAAATTGGTGAAAAAAGATGGAATAGGCGTTTAGAAAAAGCGATCGCATCCTTGCAACATCTGTTCAATTATGATTACCTTTACATTGGCGGTGGTGAAGCCGTAAGAGTGAATTTCCAGCTACCGTTAAATGTAAAACTCATCCCCAATATCACTGGTTTATTAGGTGGTATTGCTTTGTGGCGAGATGAGAAAAAGTAAAAAGTTTTTCAACATCTTATCCACAACTGGTATACTAAGCGATGTCTAAGGGCAGGCTACACCTTGCACTTTTTATGAAAGTGCTTTTTTCTCAACATTTTAAAATGATATAAAAATTAACCCAGTTTAGGCAAGAGAATTGCACAGACATTATGTTCAGTGCCCTTGTGTAATTTTGTCATACAGTAGTCTAAACTCTAGTTCAAATTCAAGTCCGTGCAACAACGTTGTGCGCTTTCATTTTATTAAGGTCGAAGTATGCGCTTTCCAAGAATACGGCGAAGTAGCCATACAGATTCAATCACAAAGCAAATATTTAGAAATTATGGCTGAATACTTCCAGAGTGAAGTTAGTAAAACCAGATAATACGGCGACGACCAATATGTATTTTATGAGATAAAAGTGATTGCTCAAAATTTTATAATCCATTCTGAGGGAGGACAAGTTGTTTGAAAATAAAAGTTGATTATTACTGCCAAATGTTGCATTAATCAATACTTAAAAAAGTGACTCTATGAATTAAGTAGTATTTTGGCTTGCAGTATAAATATGATAAAAGTAGCATTATCATACCAAGCGCGATCCAAAGATAACTAGGCAAATTTGCTTGATGGCATTCCCATATGGTCATATAGTATGTTATTCTCTAAACCGTTGATTTCAATACCATCTCTAACAACTTTAGGGATTGATTAAAGATAAAAAAAGCACAAAGCTAATAATATTAGTCTGATTAGATGGAATAGGAGGTAAGCAAATATGATTCTGACAATATTATCTGAAAAAATTAGTACATGACTTTTTTATTGGGTCAGTATGCACTATCCTAGACAGCAACAATGTTGTTGGTTAAAAGAAATATTGCTTGAAGTAAAATGAACTACAATGACTGAAATTGGCCTGATGATGACGGGCGTGTTAACAATAAGACAAGCATCTGGGGCCAATTTGCCACAGCAGCAATTATTTCAGATGGAAAATGACGTAAACCAGTCAAAACAGAGTCAGTTAGAGATAACTGCTCAAGTCACACCACCTGAATTCATGCAAACAAATGAGGTTTCCCAGGCTTCTCCCTGTGCGATCGCACTAGATAAAGAACACATACTTAAGAAAATCAGCAAAAAGAATCAGTTCCTAGCTTCTTCTAACTTAGATGAGTCTAAGAAGTATTCTCAGTCTGGAGGTAAAGTTCGTGCAAAGGTTACAGGACGGTTCCAGAAGTTTAGTAGCCAACCTATGCCAACTCTGTATTTCGGTAGCTCTGGTGTTGCTGTCAGAGCCTTACAACAGCTGTTAGTGGCTAACGGTTATGCTGTTAAAGTGGATGGGATTTTTGGGGCACTGACAGAGATTGCTGTCAAAGCCTTTCAAAATCAGCGGAATTTAAGAGTGGATGGAATAGTTGGTCAACGAACTTGGCGGGCGTTAACAATTTAGTTAGGAGTCAAAAGTTAGGAGTTAGGAAAATTTATGATTTTCATAATTACTCACTTTTCACTCCTCACTTATTTCGCTACTCCTCACTTATTTTACTCCTAATTTATTATCGATATTTGTGCTGCTCTAATAGCTGTTGCGCTCTGGGCTTGTAAATTAAATAGAACAAAGCCTCTATATAGCGCAATAAATCTTCCCGATTTTCCTTCGAGGTAAAGTTCCAAAAGCCATAAATCCGTGCTAATGATAACAGCTTGGTAGTGTGAATTTTCCAAGTGTAAGTGCTGAAAACTCGGTCAATTCCTCGCTGCGAAATCTCATTCCAATAATTAGGGTTTTGATTGCATTTAGTAATAAAGTCCACAATCTTTGCGGCTGTCTCGTCTAAATTCGTTGGGTTAATATAAAAGCCATTAACCTTATCTTGAATAATCTCTAGTGGACCACCAAACTGTGTGGCAAAAGTCGGTAATCCTGAAACCATCGCCTCTAAAATTGTCAAACCAAAAGCTTCAAATAAAGCTGGTTGTACAAAAATTCCTTGATGATCAGCAATCACTCGGTAAATTTCACCAGAATCAGTTTTAGACAGGCGCACACCCAGCCAGCGAATCTTCCCGTGGAGATCATACTGGTCAATAATTTGGTAGAGTTTGATGATTTCGTCACGTTCTTCGTTGTCGTCTGATTCTTCGACGCGCAATTTACCCGCCACCAAAATTAAGTTGCAATGCTCTTGCAATTCTTTACTTTGACCAAAGCATTCAGCTAAACCTGTGAGGTTTTTGATGCGGTCAAGACGTGCCATTGAGAAGAGAGGACGCTTGTTAGGATCGTTGAGTTTGCCAAAGATTTGCGCCGGGTCTTCCAGAGTAAAGAGTGTTTCTGCAAGGCGTTGGCGATCGCTCTCTACTCGGTCTTGAGTCTGCGAGTAGGGGAAATAGTAATTTTCGTTGACTCCAGGCGGTACGACATTAAATTTGGGACTAAATAATTCAATCCCATTCGTTACATGATACAACTCTGGCATGGTGAAGCACTTATAAGATTCGTACTGTCCCACACTATCTGATGTGCCGACAATTTCTTGGTAAGTGCTGCTGATCACAAAATTGGCAGCATTCATTGCAATCAAGTCAGCTGTGAATTGCAATGAAAAATGATATTTATCCTCCAATTCTTGCCAGTAGAGGTTACTGAACAAATATTTAGATTTTTCCAAAGCATGGGCAACATTGCATTGAGTAACTTTCAGCCGTCGCGCTAGTAAAAATGCCACTAAGTTCCCATCAGAATAGTTACCAACTATTAAGTCAGGTCTGCCGTGAAATTCTGCCCGCAGTTCTCTTTCTGAGTCAATGGCGAAAGTTTCTAGATAAGGCCAAAACTCAAACCGGGAAATCCAGTTTTGAGTCATGTTAGGATTAAATTCCCGTAAAGGTACTCGCAAAATCCAGGCATTTTCAGTACCGAGAACTTTTTCCAGTCGTTGATTACACAGAGTGCCATCATTATTGGGAATCAAACGGGTAAGAATAATTACCTTTGGCTGGACGTTCAATCCCTCTAAACCAGCAAGCAGGACATCTTCTTGTAGCTGCTTCTCTAGACTCTTTGCCTGGTCAAGAACGTAAACCACCTGACCGCCAGTATCGGGACGCCCCAACACTCCCTCTTGTCCAAACCAACCGTGAGCTGACACCAAGACGATTTTAAAAATCATCGGAACACGAGAAATCAGGGCTTCTAAGGTCTGGGGATCGGGAGAATCAATCAATTCATCGAGAATATTTAGGGTTTCCCGCACGCGCTCTGCATTATTACCCCAACCCGGTTCAAAACCCATTGTCTGCAATTGGAACCGGAATTGTTCATAGGGTTCATCATCGGGGCGATTATTAACAAAATCGATAGCTTTCTTAACTTGCTTTGAAAGTTGCTGCTGTGATTGAATGCGATTGTTAATCAGCAGTTGAACCCCTTTGTATTGGTGCAGCCGCAAGAAATTAAATAAGCTATCCAGCAATTCTTTGGAGTCTTGAAATAGTTGGCTGGAAAGATAGCGGTTGAGGAATTGCACCCCCTTACCAATATTTTTCGGGTCGCGGATTGTTGGAGAGTAGTCATAAAACGGGCCGAAGTCCAATTCTAGCAGGCCGCCCTCGTTAGGATGAAATTTGTTCACCAAGCGATCGCGCAGATCCAACAAATCCTGCACCGTCATCGGCTCAATGCTCAAGTCTGATGTCAACCAATAAACTTCTTGGCTGGCAATCTTAGAACGGATGATGAAACAGAAGTTTGAGTCCTCCTGAATAATTTCCTGAGTATAGTAAATAAGTTTGCCTAACTCAGAGAAAGTGTTAAAAGCTTTAGGTTTCTGGGACTTTGAGCAATACTCACTATATACATTCAGTATGTCGTTCCGCAGCAAGTACTTCTTTTCTTGTTGGCGTAATTCACTAATAAAGGAACGCAAATCACTTCTTTCTTCACTATCTAAGACTGCTTGAAGCAATTCAGACATGGCAACTCCACTAGATAACGATGTTTACATTGTTGACTTTCAAGACGAGATAAATCAGCGCCTCCACCTTTTGTTAGACTACGTATAAACACGAAATTACACAGATAAATCATATTTATCTGTGTACTTACAATTATCAACTTTTCAGCAGAAACCTAAATCATATTCTACTTTCCCTAAAGTATCTATGACTAACTATTTTTGGCTCTCACTAAAGGAATACAATTTTTATTTCTTATGATAGATGTTATAAAATAACTGCTTATCTGTTTACTAGCCTTCTGTAGGCTAACTTTTCTGATTATTCCAGGCATTTTTTAACAGTTAGAGTGTTCTAAAAAATAAATGATCCAAAACCCGTCATTGCGAACTCGCAGGTAGTGTAGAGAAGCAATCTCAAAGTCTTTATTCAACTAAGTACAGTTTTGCGTAAAAGCATAGCGTTTTTTATTGTCAGCCAACGCATTACGAGGCATTAGCATTGTCAGCCGACGCATTAGGATTGTCAAATGAGGCATTGGCATTGTCAGCCGACGCATTGGCATTGTCAAATGAGGCATTGGCATTGTCAGCCGACGCATTGGCATTGTCAGCCGACGCATTGGGATTGCAGGGTATTGCTAAATTTGATTCGCTACGAATTAATGAAATGCTGTACTAAGGGAATAGCATAGAAGTCCAGATTTCGACAACGATCGCCACCAAAACCTCTGGATCAATCGGTTTAGCAACGTGACGTTGAAATCCAGCGGCGATCGCTTGCTGCTGATCCACTTCTGTGGCATAAGCTGTTAAGGCAATAGCGGGAATTTGTCCCCCTTGCTCAAGCCCAAAGGCACGAATTTGTCGGATCAGCATGTAGCCATCCATCTGTGGCATCCCAATGTCACTGATGATGATCTTGGGAATGGATTGAGCGATCGCTTGCAGTGCATCAGTCCCAGATGCGACAGCAGTGACGATCGCGCCATGTTGCTCTAGAACAAAAGCGATGAACTCCCGCGAGTCCGTTTCATCATCGACGATTAAAATGTGAATACCGCTTAAATCACTATCCTTAACGGGTGATTGATTTAAGGTTGGTGCTTGAGTTAACTGAGGCGTAAGCGGAATTTGAACAGTAAATGTCGCTCCTAGCCCAACACCTGGACTGTCTACTGTTACCGTTCCCCCGTGCATTTCCACAATTTGGCGCACGATCGCCAGTCCCAACCCTAACCCGCCAAATTTGCGGGTGGTTGCGCCATCTTCTTGTCGAAAATGCTCAAATACGTAGGGTAGAAAGTCGGCACGAATTCCTTTTCCGGTATCGGTGATTTGAATTTGGACGTGATTTTCAGCTTGAGATAGCGCAATCGTGACTTGCCCTCCTTGAGGTGTAAACTTAACGGCATTCGACAACAGATTCCACACAACCTGCTGCAATCGCCCTGCATCCCCGACTACCACTCCTAGAACGGGCGAGATGATCGTCTGAATTTGGATTAATTTAGCTTCTGCGGCTAGCCGAACCGTTTCCAGCGCGGCTGAAATTACTGTAATCAGGTCAATGGGTGAAGTTGATAAGCTCATTTTGCCGCTCAGAATCCGGGAAATGTCTAGCAAGTCATCAATCAGTTGCACCTGTAGCTGGGCATTGCGCTCGATTGTGGCGATCGCAATATTCGTTTTTTCAGCATTAAGCTTTCCCCCCTGCAACAGTTTTGACCATCCCAGAATTGGATTCAGGGGAGTACGCAACTCATGGGAGAGAACCGCTAAAAACTCATCTTTAATACGATTAGTTTGATTTAACGCTTCAGCTCGTGCCTGTAGTTCTGCAACCAGGCGCGATCGTTCTAAGGCAGCCGCGACTTGATTAGCAACCGTTTGCATGAGATCGAGTTCGTCACGGGTAAAGCGATCGCGTTGACGAGTTCCCAGTCCCAGGCTGCCCAAGACGCGTTGGCTTTGCCCGCCGCAGGCATCGCCCACAATCAGCGGATAACAGGCATAAGCTCTGATACCGATTGACTGAACTCTAACAGCAAGTGGATCAGTTGTTGAGAGCGCATTTTCAACGATAGCTGGCTTGCGATGTTGCACCACATAACCACCTACCCCCTGCCCTAACTCCAAAAATTTAGCGGATAAAGCAACGTCTTCTGAGATGCCTCCAGAGGTGTATAGCTCAAGGCGTTGCTGGTCTTCTTGAAACAAGTAATTGAAGTAAACTTCGAGTCCTAAATGAGTCGAAACCTTTTCAAACAAACTCGCTAAAAATGCCTTGGGATCTTCGTTGAGCAAGAGATCGTTGGCGACTTCTGAAAGTAGCTTCAGCCGTTGGTTGCTAGCTTGCACGGTTGCTTCTGCTTGCTTGCGATCGGTGATGTCATTAAACAATACCGCAACTTTTCGGCTCTTTGGCTGCCCAATGGGAAACGCATACACGTCGAACCAACGGTGCAGGGCTTCGGCGCGATTCTCAAAGCGATGGGGTTCCCCCGTTAGCGTAATTTTGCCGTAAATTTCAAACCAATACTCTTCATGATTTGGAGTCAACTCGCGCATCCTTTTGCCTTGTACGTTGCTCAGTCCCGTTTGTTTCTCGAACGCTGGATTGATTTCTAAAAAGCGATAATCGATCGGCTTACTGTTTGCATCAAATAGCACTTCAATCACACAAAAACCTTCGTCAATGGACTCAAACAGGGTTCGATAACGTTTCTCAGATTGCCGCAAAGCGGATTCGGCTTGTTTGCGTTCTGTGATGTCTGCCAGGGCCCCAGGAAAAGCAATCGGTTTGCCATCAGCAGCATATTCAACTCGACCGCGTGCGGCAAGCCATCGCTCCTCACCCGTCACCGTATAAACGCGGTACTCACTGATATATTCTTTGCCAGTTTCAATTGCCTGGTTAATTGCAGCGACCACTCGTGGGCGGTCTTCTTCGTGTATCGCCTGTATAAACAGTTCAATTGGTAAGCGGATCGCCGCCTCCACAGAGTCAACGCCAAACAAGTTAGCAAAGGCTGCATTCACGATCACCAGATTCTCCGGAATCTTCCACCGCCATGTGTAAATGGCTCCTGCCGCTAAAGCGGCCTCCCATTGCACATGGGCTTCCCGTAAGTCAACTTCGGCTTGTTTGCGATTGGTAATATCGAGTGATATCCCAACCATCCGCTCAGGATTACCCGCCTCGTCGTAAATCGGATGCCCCCGAACGATTACCCAGTGCGTGTTGCCATCGTCCCAAACAGTCCGGTACTCCACATCGTAATCGGTGCGGTTGGTAATCGAGTCTTGAATTGCCGCCTGCACCCAAGTCCGATCCTCTGGATGAATCCCTTCCATCAGAACTTGGTGCGAAAAATCAGCGTCAATGGGTAGACCATAGTTGACTTTGCACTGGTCAGAAGTAGACAGAACGTTTGTTTTGAGATCAAATTGCCAGGAGCCGAGTTTGCTGCTCTTAAGGGCGAGTTTAAGCTGCTGTTCACTGGCTTGTAGTGCCTGAGCCGCTTGTTTGCGGATCTCTGCCAGTTTTAAGGTTGACTCAACACGAGCCAGTAGTTCACGAGCCGAAAACGGTTTGATTAAATAATCATCGGCTCCCGCTGCCAATCCTGACACACGTGACTCTTCGCCCGCCTGCGCTGACAGCAAAATCACGGGCAATTCGCTCCTTTGGGGGTCAGCCCGCAGTTGACGCAGCAACTCAAACCCATCCAGCTCCGGCATCATCACATCACTGAGAATCAAATCCGGACGCTGTGCCTGGATCGCAGCCAGAGCCGCAGCTCCATCGGCGACTGCCTCAACCTCATACCGTTGACTCAACAATCGCCGCAGATAATCGCGCATGTCAGCGTTGTCATCTGCCAGCAAAATTCGGGCAGAGGAAGAGGACACGCTTTTAAGGGGATAATGAGAGAAGTCTGAGCAAAGACTTCCAGCGATGGCTTCTCCTAAGGGAGACGCTGTGCGTAGCTCGCTTCCCCGTAGGGGTACGCCAACGTCTTCGACGAACAGAACTTCCGAGGATAAAGAGAATTCCTTGGCAATACTCCCCTTGTCTCCCCCCGCCGCTTGCAGTTGTTCGTTGACCTCTCGTAACTCCTGCGCTCTGGCATAGATTTCCATCTCCATCTGCTCGGTGCGAGACTGGAGTGATTGATTCAACTGACGCTGCTCATTTCGCTGTTGCTGCACCCGCACAAACTCAGTAACATCTTCGGCTCGGTGAATAATGTGCGTCATCTCACCGTTTTCATCAAAGACTGGCGAGTTGGTTAACGTCCAATACCGCTCCTCAAAACCACCGCCTTCTGATTCGGGGCGGCGAATGTCATACTTCTGCACTGCCATCGTATGAGGCTTGCGATACTTCAGCACGCTTGAGAGCGAGGCACGCAAATTCCGAACTCCAGTAGCATTTGGATCATCGGGATTGTCTGGAAAAACCTCAAACAAAGAACGACCAACGACTTCTTCTCGTTTGGTTTTTGTTGCTCGGAAGTAAGCATCACTTCCCCCGACAATCACAAAGTCGAGTGAGTAGACAATATACAATCCCGGTATTGATTCAAATAAAGTTTGAAAATTCAGCATCCATTCCCCTGATCACGCTTCTCCAAAGTAATCGAGCAGTAGGGATTTAGCACCTGTTCGATAGGCTTCAATCGGTGAATTCTCCATTTCATGAAGCTTGACTTTAATTTGCTTGAGTGCCAGGGGTAGCGGCTTGGCTCGATTATTTTCCCAAGGATTGATTGTCACCAGGGTTACCCCAACCTCAGCTGCAAATTGCTTTTGTGTAAGTCCTAGCAATTGCCTTAGCTGACGAATTAGCGTCTGAGTCTCAACCTGACGACTATATAAGTTTGGTGTACCTGCCATAATCGATTCTCTTTCGATTAAAGAGTAATAAGTCATATGAGCCATTCTCTATCAAAAGGCGCAGATGTTCATTTAATCAGTATTAAATCTTTTATAAGTAATACTTATGCATACTCTAAAATTTATTCTCTGCCAGACGCTCCGGGTTGGCGGAGTCTCTGGCAGAGAAGGCGGTTCGATAAATTAAGCTTAAGAGCGATTTTTGCGTGAGTCCTAAATAAGATAAGCTAATGAATTACAGTGAGCTTGTAATCCTTCCAAGTCTATAAAGCTATAGACGACAGATTCTTGTTAAAGTGATGGTTATAAGTGTTGACACCACACAATCCACCATTTATAGGAGTATAGATATCTATATGAAATTATATAGGGCGAACGATGGGACTCGAACCCACGAATGGTGGTACCACAAACCACTGCCTTAACCACTTGGCTACGCTCGCCATTCAACAATTTGAATTATAGCAATTATTTGGCAAGCGATCAAGAGTTTTTGTTCAAGGAACGGACTCAGTTAATTTAGAGTCTCCTGAATCTAAGGATTACAATGAATTTTACTTGGTAAACATGAAACCCTTAACCATCATTGCATATACTGGAGCAGCAGCAGGACTCGCCGCCTTGGGTGTGACAATGGCGAAGACCAATCCTAGTCAGGTTGAATATGAAGAATATGCAGTGCAACGGCTGACAGAATACTTAAAAACCGATGTATGCAAAAAAACTACGAATATTATCGAAAATTTAATCCGCTTTAATTGTGATAAGTTGGTTGACTCGGCTAACCCGCAAATGCAAGAAATTATTGCCAGGACTACAGAAAGACAAAATTACATTATCTTTAGCATTTACCGTACAGATTTAAAAATAAATTCTTGGATACCTTCTTACAAATTTGAAACGGTGGGAGCTTTTGATCAATTTTATACTTATACTGGCGAAAAACAATAAGACAAGCAGCAGGGGGATAATATAAAAGTGATTAAGATGCCTCTATTTAATAATTGATAATAGTTTTAATAATTACCAGAGTACCTATTATCTCCAGCTTAATATTAAGTAAAATATGAAAAATAGTAACTAAGAGTTCAAGTTTTGCCGATGTCATTTGCCTATCTGCTAGTATCTCACGGAAGTCGCGATCCGCGCCCAGAAATTGCTATGCAGCAACTAGCAAGGCTGGTATGTCAGAAATTGTCAAAAAACTACAATCCATCAAATAGCGAACATTTGGTTGGCATCGCTGCTTTGGAAATGAATCCTCAGCCTTTACACGAGCAGATTCAACAATTTGCTCAGAGCGCTTTTGGCGATGACAAACTATCTCAAAATGAAAATCGCCTCAAAATTGTACCGTTATTTCTACTGCCGGGAGTCCATGTGATGACAGATATTCCCGCCGAAGTAGCACTAGCACAACAGGCTACCGATCAAGATGTCATAATTGAGTTGCAACCATATTTAGGCTTTCATCCCAATTTAGAGAAATTGCTGGCAAAGCAAATAGCTGCTATAAAAGCAGAAGCATGGATTCTCTTAGCTCATGGTAGCCGTCGCCCAGGTTCTCAAGAAACTGTGGAAGCAATGGCGGCGAGTTTGGGAGCAGTGGTTGCTTATTGGTCTGTACCTCCTAGTTTAGAATTGCGGGTAAAAGAGTTGGTAGCTGCTGGTTATCAAGAAATTGCAATTTTGCCATACTTTTTATTTGCTGGTGGCATAACCGATGCGATCGCCATCTCAATAGAGGAGCTAAAATTACAATTTTCTGCGGTGAATTTCCAATTGGCAGAGCCACTGGGAGCAAGTGCAGAATTAGCCGAGCTAATTTGGGATTTAACGGATAGATGAACTGCACAATGACAGAGAAGAACAAGTATTTGGGAAAGGTTTATTTAGTAGGTGCGGGCCCAGGAGATCCAGGACTAATTACCCTGAAGGCGAAAGGTTTGTTGGAATGTGCAGATGTCGTTATCTATGATGCCTTGGTGAGTCCAGCAATTCTAGCAATGATTAATCCCCAAGCCGAGCAAATTAATGCTGGTAAGCGGAGGGGAAAACATTCGCTGTTCCAAGAAGAAACAACTCAATTGCTAATTGATAAAGCGCAGGATAATGCAATTGTAGTGCGGCTAAAGGGTGGCGATCCGTTTATTTTTGGTCGCGGTGGCGAAGAGATGGAAGAATTAGTCAAAGCGGGAATCTCAACGGAGGTTGTCCCAGGTATCACATCGGGGATTGCAGCGGCCGCCTATGCAGGTATCCCTTTGACTCATCGGCTATATAGTTCATCTGTGACATTTGTTACTGGTCACGAGGCAACGGGTAAGTATAGACCGATAGTGAATTGGAGTGCGATCGCTCACGGTTCCGAAACCATTGTAATTTATATGGGAATTCACAATCTGCCTTATATTGTGGAACAATTAAGAGCAGCTGGGGTGAATTTAGAAACGCCTATTGCTTTGGTGCGCTGGGGTACGCGACCGGAACAAGAAGAATTAATTGCAACCTTGGAGACAATTGTAGAGCAGGTAGACCAAACTGGATTTGGTGCGCCTGCGATCGCAGTCATTGGACAAGTAGTAAATATGCATAGTATTTTGTCTATTTGTCGTCCAGTTTGATAGTTAGTACAAAAAAATAAAAATTATAAGTGTAGAGAAAGCCGTTTATATGGCGGGGGTTTGCTCTCCAACGTCTTTAAGTTTCTCGAATCCACAATGCCAATCCTCCTCCACGACCACGAGCTGCAATGATATCTTCCGTCACTAAAAAGAAGCCGAAAAAGGGTAGTTTAGCTATGGACTGGTTGTAGAAATCTTCTGTTTTAACTTTACCAAAATGGATTGGTCTGTTGTAAACAACACGACCAAACAGACTGATAAGCATGTGGTTAAAGTCAAACGCCAATAAATTTTTCTTACTTAAATATTGCACTGGCCCCGTGAACTTAAATAAAACTGGCCCATATTCAACCTGATTAACAATTTCGCCTCTGCCTGAATCTTGTTCCAAAATGGCATTAAAGGAAGCATGGATTGTTATAAACTTAGGTATATAAAAACCCTTACCTAATAGAATTCCCCCGCGCTTTCTGACTTTATTAGTGCCAGTAACAAAGCAAAGTTGCCATTTACCTGAAAGAGACTCAAACGGATAAGTCAACCGTTGCTGCTTGGCAGATTTTTCTGCTTGTAGCAACGCATTTACTAATATTTCAGCACTAGGGGGTGTGCCTCTGTGTCCTCGATACGCAGCCGCAGCATGGGATAGCACGGTCACAACAAAGTTAAATGTCGCTGTAGATGTTAAATGAGCGGTCATTAAGGCACTCTAGATTAACTATTTCTTTCCTCTATTGAAGAGATTGTACCGTTATAAGGAGTAGGAAAAAAATATTTTTATGATTGGTTGTGAGATTTTATCGGAATTAAGTGTTTTGCATGAGCTAGATTGATTCTATTGTAGGGTGGGCTGGGCTAACGGTGGTAGCTGTCGCTCATCCTGTCTCCTATACAAAAATACAATGCATCTAGACTTTTGGCTCTTGTTAATGACCAAATTCTGTAACAATGATTAACAATGATTAACAATAAGTCAGAATACTGAATCTAAGCTACTCATGAGCCAGAGTTATCAAAACAGCCCTTTGCCAGGTAAACCCGTTCAATCATATTTCCATTGGTTATACGCTTTTTGGAAATTCTCTCGCCCTCACACGATTATTGGTACAAGTCTGAGTGTGTTGGGTTTGTATTTAATTGCCATTGCTGTTTCCTCGAATGGATTTTCTGGCATTCCACTGAGTCGGGTTTTGGGTGCGTGGATTGCTTGTCTGTGTGGCAATGTCTACATTGTGGGGCTGAATCAATTAGAAGATGTTGATATTGATAAGATTAATAAGCCTCATTTACCGTTGGCATCAGGTGAGTTTTCCCAACAGACGGGGCAAATTATTGTTGCTTTGACTGGGATTTTGGCGCTAGTTATGGCGTGGCTAACTGGGCCATTCTTATTGGGCATGGTAGCAATTAGTTTGGCCATTGGTACCGCTTATTCTTTACCGCCCATTCGTTTGAAACAGTTTCCATTTTGGGCAGCACTGTGTATTTTTTCGGTGCGCGGCACGATTGTTAATTTAGGATTGTATTTGCACTATAGTTGGGTGCTGAAACAAAGCCAAGGAATTCCGCCCGAGGTGTGGGTGCTGACATTATTTATCTTGGTGTTTACCTTTGCGATCGCTATCTTTAAAGATATACCAGATATGGAAGGCGATCGCCTTTATAATATCTCTACTTTCACTATCCAACTCGGTTCGCAAGCTGTGTTTAATCTAGCTCTTTGGGTGATAACTGTCTGCTATTTGGGGATAATTCTAGTTGGTGTGCTACGTGTTACCTCAGTTAACCCCATATTTCTGGTAATTGCTCATTTAGCGCTGCTAGTTTGGATGTGGTTGCGGAGTTTGGCAGTAGACTTACAAGATAAAAGTGCGATCGCTCAATTCTATCAATTTATCTGGAAACTCTTTTTTATCGAATATCTGATTTTTCCTATCGCCTGTCTTTTGGCTTAGACAATGCTAGAAACTTTTCCTACCAGTTCTTTGATTGCTGCTGTTGTAGTTGTTCTGAGTCTGTCAATTCTTGGCTATTTTGCTTGGAAAACTTTGATTACCTCAGACTTGTTTCAAAAAGGAATCAATCTTGCTCAAGCAAAAGATTATCAAGGTGCAGAAGCAGCGTTTCGCAAAGTGATTTCCCTCAACTCTACTAATGATGTGGTGCGTTTGTTTTTGGGAGATGTATTAAACCAGCAAGGTCAAGTAAAGGAAGCAACAGAATTATTCCAAGAAGTGATTCGCCGCAGTCCGAAAAATCCTGATGCTTACTTGCGTCTGGCAAATATTCTCATGCAGCAAGAGCGAGAAGAGGAAGCCAAAACTAACCTGCTACAAGCTAAAGATTTATTACAAAAACAGCGGCAACCTGAAAAAGCTAAAAAAATCACTCAACTATTAGATAAAATGAGTGCTAAGTCAAGTGAATCTTAAATTGAGTGAGAATTGCGGAGATTAAATTTTTTGTTCCGTCTCCTAATTTTTGTACCATTCTCATCATCATGGTGAGAATGGTTTTTCTTTTGGAATTTACCAGTGTCTGCCGTAATTTATGTCCGCAATTTTCGCAAGTTTGACAACTCCCTTCATCGTCCTTACAATTGCAATCTGATGCGCTACAAAGACTTTCACATTAAGTTGACACGCATGAGCTTTTTCTCTGCTCCTACTATGTATTGTATCCAAGCGAAAACAGCTATAGTCTCCTTCAGCAGTACAGGAATTAGACACACTGTATCAGTAATATTTTACTAGTAAAATTTATAAATAAAAAATCCAGTGTTTATGTCAGACATAATATCAGAATTGGGGACTAATTTTTTTACATCAGGATCATTTATTCCACATGGACACTGCTATCTATGGCAAAGGAATTTAGTTTGGTTACATATATTATCTGATGCGTCCATTACCCTAGCTTATTACTCGATTCCAGCGACACTATTTTACTTTGTCCGTAAGCGGCAGGATTTGCCCTTTGATTGGATTTTTCTACTATTTAGTGCATTTATCGTAGCTTGTGGCACCACTCATTTAATAGAGATTTGGACACTTTGGCATCCAACCTATTGGTTATCAGGGTTTCTCAAAGCAGTAACTGCCACAATATCTTTAATTACAGCAGTAAATCTTGTGTCTCTAATTCCACAAGTACTAGCATTTCCTAGCCCTGCTCAAATAGAACAGGCAAATCAAGAACTTCAAACCCAAATAACCGAACGTTTACGGGTAGAGAAGGAACTGCGAAAATACCAGAATCATCTGGAAGAAATGGTTACTATTCGCACCAATGAAATTACTAATACCAACGAGCAATTACAACAAGAAATCCTTGAACGCCAACGCATTTTAGAAATTCTTCGACAAAGCGAAGAACGCTATCGTTATTTAGCTGAGGCAATTCCTCAACTTGTATGGACAACCGATGCTAACGGTGAATGTGATTTCTTTAATCAAAATTGGTGCGAATACACTGGGCTAACATTTGAGCAATCCTTGGGTTCTGGTTGGTTGGCGGCATTGCATCCAGATGATGTCCAAAGTGCTGATGAAGTGTGGTCTAATGCTGTCAAAAATAGCACTATATATAACAATGAATATCGCTTCAAACGGGCTTTTGATAACTCCTATCGTTGGCAGCTAGCACGAGGTTTACCACTCAAAGATGAGCAAGGTCTTGTAGTGAAGTGGTTTGGAACATGTACGGATATCCACGAACAAAAACAAATACTTGAAGAACGAGCGCACCTGCTGGAATTAGAACAAGTAGCACGAGCTAAAGCAGAAACAGCCAATCGAATTAAAGATGAATTTTTAGCCGTCCTCTCTCACGAACTACGTACTCCACTGAGCGCAATTCTCGGCTGGTCAAAGTTGTTGCAAACCCGCACTTTTGACCAAGCAAAGACATCTGAAGCACTAGCTACAATCGAGCGGAATGCCACCTTACAGGTTCAACTCATTGAGGACTTGCTGGATATCTCCAGAATTTTACAAGGTAAACTGACGCTGAATATTACGAAAATTAACCTAGAGTCTACGGTATTATCCGCACTAGAGACAATGCACTTAGCGGCAGAAACAAAGTTGATTCAGGTGAATACAGCATTTGAACCGCAGGTGGGACAAGTTATAGGCGACTCTACGCGTTTGCAGCAAGTTGTATGGAATCTCCTTTCTAACGCTGTCAAATTTACACCCAAGGGGGGAACGGTAGAAGTGCGATTAGAGCAAGCTGATGGCTATGCTCAAATTATAGTTAGCGATACAGGTAAGGGAATTAGCGCTGAGTTTTTGCCCTATGTGTTTGATTACTTCCGCCAAGCAGATAGCACCTCTACTAGAAATTTTGGTGGATTAGGACTGGGATTGGCAATTGTACGTAATATCATTGAAATGCATGGCGGCATCGTCAAAGCAGATAGCCACGGTGAGGGTAAAGGGGCAATATTTACTGTTAGCTTACCGCTTCTGCCAGATGATAGCCTAAGCTTGACGGATGAACAAAACTACCCGGAATTCTTAGCTACTAACTCCTTACCTCTGACTGGCGTCCGGGTTTTAGTTGTTGATGATGATGCTGATTCGCGAGATTTTATTACTTTTGTATTAGAGCAAGATGGGGCTTTTGTTATCGCGGTATCTTCTGCATTTGAAGCATTACAAACCCTAGCAGAGGTAAAGCCAGATGTGTTGGTCAGCGATATTGGTATGCCCGATATGGATGGCTATATGTTAATACATCAAGTCAGAACTTGGACACCAGAACAAGGTGGACAAATTCCAGCAATTGCCTTGACTGCCTTTGCTAAAAACGATGACCAGCAAAAAGCACTAAAAGCTGGGTTTCAGATGCATTTACCCAAGCCTCTAAATCCAAAAGAATTAATTGCAGCCATTGCTCAACTTATCTAAATAAAATCGTCAGCAATTACCTAAAAAACAACTTTTTACTCCTAATAAAGCCTCACTTATTATGTACAAATAGACAATTAGATGAGATGACACTTGTATGAAGTTAGGTTAATCATTTATAATTCCTGCTATAACCCCACTAAAACTACGCTTTTGCTCCTTTAAGAGCAAGCTCTTAAAGGCTGGAAGTAGGGTGTTTTTATGATGGCAATTAGCCGAACTGGATATTAGATGTAAACCAAGCAGATAAGGTAATAAAAATGCTGAAAAACAAGAATCTATTGGTAGCAGCTATTATCTGCTTGTGTTTGAGTAATGGGAATATTGCCTTTGGTAAAGATGTTGGCGTTGTTTTATCAAAAATTTCAGACTCAGATCAAGCAGCAGTTTCTGAGAACAAAAACGCAGTTGCTAACTTCGAGCAAGGAACCAATCTCTACAAACAAGGAGATTTAAAAGGAGCAGAGGCGGCTTTTCGGAAAGCAATTGAACTGCAACCGAACTTTGCACAAGCTTATATTGCGTTGGCAAATACTCTCGACGATCAAGGTAAACCCCAAGAAGCGATCGCTATTTACAAAAAAGCCATTAGCCTCGATCCTAATGACTCTGGAGCATACTTTAATTTGGGTTTAACTTTAGCAAGACTCAATCAGTTAGAAGCGGCGATTGGCCAATATAAGAAAGCCCTCAGCCTCGAACCCAAGTATGCTGATGCTCACTATAACTTAGGAAATGCTCTGTACGCTCAAGGCAAGCTAACAGAAGCAGTTAGCGAATATACAACAGCCATTCGCCTCAAACCAGATTATGCCCCGACTTACGCGCGTCTGGGAAATGCTCTGTACGATCAAGGTGAGGTAGCAGAAGCAGTTACCCAGTACAAAAAATCCATTAGCTTTGATCCCAATTATGCAGACGCTCACTATTACTTAGGGAATGCCTTGTACGCTCAAGGAAAGTCAGCAGAAGCAGTCGCTGAATATACAGTAGCCATCCGCCTCGAACCCAAAAATCCAGCAGGTTATAATGCTTTAGGAAATGCTTTGTATGCTCAAGGCAAACTAGAAGAAGCGATCGCAGATTACAAAAAAGCCATTAGCTTCGCTCCCAACTATGCAGACGCTCACTATAATTTAGCAAGCGCTTTTTATGCTCAAGGCAAGCTAGCAGAAGCAATCGCCGACTATACCGAAGCGATTCGCCTTGATCCCAAACATGCAAAAGCTTACACGGGTTTGGCAAATGCGATGGATGATCAAGGCAAACCACAAGAAGCGATCGCACATTACAAAAAAGCCATTAGCCTTGTACCTAACGATGCATTGACTTACTATAATTTGGGAATCACTTTGGGAAGGCAACAACAGCTAGAAGAAGCGATCATTAATCTCAAAAAAGCCAGAGAATTATTTCAAGCTGAGGAAAACAAGCAGATGGTTGAGCAAGTTGATCAGCTAATCCAAAAAATTAATAGGCAAACGAATTGAATAAAGGGGACTGGGATTAGGAAAGAAGCAGGGGAGCAGGGGAAGCAGGGGAGGCAGAGGGGCAGAGAGAGGAGTGAAGTTCTGATCTGCGTTTGCGAGTATCAAAGACTCGTTCGCGAGTATTAAAGACTCATTAACGGAGTTCGTAGCCTGATTAATGAGTATTAAAGACTTATTAAACTAATATTGAGGCCAAATTGCATTTTAAAACATATCTCCTCTGCCCCCATACCCAATGCCCAATACAACTCTTGGAGAGGGTGCGCCCTAAGCGTAGCTATGCGGCAGGCTTTACGACTACGCTCAGTATAAGTGCCCAATGACTAATGACTAATGACTAATGACTAATAATGACCATGACTCAAGAAAGGGGTAAAGTCTACCTTGTAGGTGCTGGGCCTGGAGATGTTGCATACCTGACGGTAAAAGCTTACAATCTCTTAGCTGCTGCTCAAGTTTTAGTCTACGATGCCCTGGTAGATGCTCAATTATTGCAGTACGTACCGCCTGATTGCTTGAAGTTGGATGTCGGCAAACGCGGTGGTAAACCTAGTACAACCCAAGCACAGATTAATAAGTTACTCGTAAAGCATTGCCAGCAAGGAAAACAAGTTGTACGGCTCAAATCAGGCGATCCGTTGATTTTTGGGCGTTGTAGTTCCGAAATTGAAGCTTTGAAAGCATCTGGTTGTGATTTTGAACTAGTACCAGGAATTTCCTCAGCCCTTGCAGCACCTTTGTTGGCAGGAATTCCCCTCACAGATCCGGTGTTGAGTCGCACTTTTGCAGTGCTTACAGCTCATGAACCAGAGGTTTTAGACTGGGAGGCACTCTCACACTTAGAAACACTGGTAATTTTGATGGGAGGGCAACATCTGCCAGAGATTGTACATCAACTGGTGCGACACGGGCGATCGCACTTAACACCCATTGGCATCATCCGTTGGGCAGGAACTCCTGCTCAACAAATTTGGACAGCGCAACTGGGCAATATTTTAGAACAAACCAGCGAATTATCCCTTTCTCCAGCAGTAATTGTTATTGGCGAAGTTGTTGGGCTACGCAAGTACTTACAACCTGAGAATATATATTTAGACGAAATTATCAGGCAGGAGCCTGGAGAAAGATATTCCCAGGCAGAACCTGGGAACGAGAGTACTCCCACATCCCAACCTATGTTAAGTAACTTCCCTCCCCCATCCCCGTCATCTCCTCTTCCCCTCGCTGGGAAAACAATCCTGGTGACACGTTCAGTGGGACAGTCGAGTCAATTTAGCGATCGCCTGATCGCATCAGGTGCAACAGTCATCGAAATGCCTACCTTAGAAATTGGCCCGCCCTCCAGTTGGGAAGCTTTGGATAATGCGATCGCTCATTTATCTGACTTCGACTGGTTAATTCTCACTTCTACCAATGGTATAGACTACTTTTTTGAAAGGCTAATCGCCCAAGGTAAAGATACCCGTGCCTTAGCAGGCGTCAAAATTGCCGTTGTTGGCGAGAAAACAGCCCATAGTCTCAAACAACACTCTCTCCAACCAGATTTTATTCCCCCTAACTTTGTTGCTGATTCTTTAGTGGAAAATTTCCCAGATAAACTGGATGGTAAAAAGGTTTTATTTCCCAGAGTTGAAAGCGGCGGAAGAGAAGTTTTGATTAAGGAATTAACTGCCAAGGGAGCAAAGGTGATAGAAGTTGCCGCATATCAATCTTGTTGTCCTAGTGGTATTCCACCTGTGGCAGAGTTAGCTCTCCAAAACCGCAAGGTAGATGTGATTACCTTTGCCAGTTCTAAAACTGTACAATTTTTCTGTCAACTTACTAACAACATATTTTCCAGCAACTCTAATGCTAGCCAATTCTTAGAAGGAGTTTGTATTGCTTCTATCGGCCCGCAAACCTCCAAAACTTGTCATGCTTTGTTCGGACGCGTCGATGTAGAAGCAGAAGAATATACTTTAGATGGTTTAATCCAAGCACTGATAACATGGGCGACAAATTCTTAGATAAGGGAGATCAGGGAGATGGGGGAGATGGGGAGGAAATAACCAATGCCCAATGCCTAATGCCCCGTGCCCAATGCCCAATGACGCCACTTGCTTTAAGTCGGCAGAGCGCAAGGGCGCAGTGGCTCCCCAATGCCCAATGACTAATGACTAATGACTAAACGTATAATCGGCTTAACCGGAGGTATTGCCACAGGCAAAACCACTGTCACCAATTATTTAGCTAGCGCTTATAATCTGCCGATTTTGGATGCAGATATTTATGCTAGAGAGGCAGTATCTTTAGGTTCGCCTATTCTTGGTGCGATCGCTCAACGTTACGGTGAACAAATTTTACTACCAGATGGCAGCCTCAACCGCCAAAAGCTAGGCGAAATTATCTTTAATCGTCAAGATGAACGCAAATGGATAGAGGATTTGATTCATCCTGATGTGCGCGCTCGCTTCCTCAAAGCAATAGCTCAGTCCACCTCACAAACACTGGTGTTAGTAGTGCCTCTATTATTTGAAGCTGGGATGACTGATTTGGTTACAGAAATCTGGGTAGTGCATTGTTCCCAGGAGCAACAACTACAAAGATTGATACAACGAAACCATTTAAATAGAGAACAGGCACAAGCCCGGATTAACAGCCAATTATCTATCAAAGAAAAAGTGGCTAATGCAGATGTCGTTTTAGATAACTCCTCCACCTTAGAAGTGCTACTGAAGCTTATAGATGAAGCTCTAAAAACCACAAGAGAGACTAAATCCTATTTATCTTAAAAAATATACATAGATGACATTATCCTGATACAAAATATTTATTTTTGATTATTATCTGACTAAGGAAAAATAACTTAAACTTGTCCAATAATTCGGTGATTTTACAGTTGATGCTGCTGTTAGTATTACTATAAAGTTAACTAGTTAGTAAATAAATGTTATATATTTTTGGCATGGTATTGGGTAATATGATATGAATAAATGAGCAAAATTCAACGAAATCAAGTAATTAATAGTATGATCAACAGTGAATTTATACCTGATTTATACAGCATCATGAGTGATTTGTAAGGATTATTGAGCAGTAAATATAATTTCATAACAATGAAATATTAATAATTAAAAATCAAGATTTAAGATAAATTAATTTTTAATTTTTAGTGTCTACCTGTTCAATTCTGGATTATTGATTGAAATAAATTGAGATTCACCTATAGTCCAGAACTCTTCGTTATAGATTTCTTCTTTGGGAAAACTCACTTATGTCTTTAATCAGGACAGGTATAAACTTAAGTTTTAGTTTTTTAAGTAACTTAGCCCTAGTTAGCTTTCCAGCAAATGAATTAAAACAAAAGAATAAAATACACGATTATAGCCAACAAGTTTGGGGAAACGACTACGTATTTGAGCGCCTTAATCAAGGAATGATCGGGTATATGACTGGAGTAGGGAAAGGCATCAAACCTTGCGATCGCATTATTTTACAACAAGGTTGTGAATCTTATCAATATCAAGTTGAAGAAATTGATTATTACTCCGATCCATCTGATATGTGGATAGCTTTACTCAAGCAAGTATAGATTGACTAAATTAGGACTTACGCAAAAACCCTCTCAAACTCTCGTTTCTCCGTAACCTCTGTGTTCTCTGTGGTAGCCTGTCTTGAAAAGTTCAGATCGGCGGGAACCGCCGCTCCGACTTTTCGCTGCGGCAAGCCGCTTTGCGTCTACGTTTTCCGTTAACTGTGCGTAAGTCCTATAAATATTAAAGTCAACCAGTTGCTTCAATTCCAAAGGTGAAGATTCTTTTTCTCTTACTAGAGAAGAAGATAAGTGAGGTATCTATTTTAAATTTATCAAAAAATGCGCTATTAAAGTATTCCTTTCGGAGGACAGCAAGTAAAGATGCTAGCTAATTTACTCTCCTTTATCTTGTTTGTTTTCTTCAAAAAGCAGTGTTTTTGTCTGCTTGATAAATATAGTAAAAAATCTTATTATTAAATAATGCATTGGGTGCTTGTGCAAAGTTGATTGCTCAAGTCATAATGAGTCCATTGCATAATAAAGCAATATGGATTACAGTTTTCTGCAATCATTCTCTGATTTTTCCTAGTAAGTCTCAAAACTACGGTAGTGTTATAGAGTGCATCCAATGCCGATTGACCCTTGGCAACAATGAAATCATCAACTCCTTTCTTTGCCCCAAATGGTAAATCAATCATTCGTAGGAAAGATTCTATGGTTTAGTTTCTTTGTGGCGATCGCTTGACTCGTCCACTGCTTAATAACTTGAGTGCCTGTAATCCTAATGAAACATAGTTTACAGCTTTTCTTAGTACCATTCAGCCCTGACCATTTTATAGCTTAGATCGACGATTTGTATTATCATTACACTAAACAAAAAGACTTAAACTCACATTTTGTAACTATCCCTTGATCTGCCAAAAGTTTAAGGATACGGTTAGCAAGTTTGGAAAACCTAACCCTCTTCTTACCTTCCTCTATTTCCCCGACGCGAGGGGAGGCAGAGGACAAAGCTTTTTATTCACAGAAGAGGGGTTAAATCCCTGGTGGTTGGAAAAGTTGGTGCAAGATTTCAGTTAAAGAAAAAACATTGATTTTTCAGGCTTTTTCCCCATCACGACCCGATGGAATTCAGTACAGTAACGTTATCGAATTCGAGGTTTCAACGATGAGTCAAGATTTACCAGAACAAGGGAGACTCAAAATACTTGTGGTGGATGACCATGAACTAATCCTGAATGGAACGCTTGACTTGCTCAAACGGCACTACCCACAAGCCCAAATCCTCACCGCCAAAACAACCCAGAATGCTCTCCAGCAAGTCGAAGCATTTGGGCCCGACTTAGTTATTATGGATCTTTCCTTGCCAGAAACTTCCGGGGACACTGCCGAAATCAATCGAGGGATTAAAAGCTTGGAAACATTAATGAAAAACTATCTTACTCTCAATCTGGTCGTGCAAAGCAGTTATGTCAAAGCACTGGTGCGGATTAAACCGGACATTGATGTTCATGAAGGAGGGTTCACTGTAGCGGACAAAGGACTTTCCAGCCAGGAGATGTTGAGCCGGATTGACTTGGCACTCAAAGGAGTCACACATACCAAAGACCTCAAAATACCACCAAAAGAAGTTAAGACAGAATGGATAGAGGTACTCAATCTAGCCTTTGAAGAAGGATTGGAAGATAAAGTCATTGCCGAACGGATGCGAGTAGCACCTAGAACGGTACGCCACTACTGGACTAAAATTCAAGACATTTTAGGCGTTTACCCGGAAGATGGCAAAAGTCTCCGCATTCAAACGGAGAAACGAGCTAGAGAAGAGGGGTTTATTGATTGAGCAAATTTGTTAAGGAAGAAACTATTGTTACTAGGTATTTGGAACAAATTTAAACAAGGAATTACCATCTGGTCTATAACAACACTGCCAGGAATTATTGTTTTGGCACTTATTATCTTCCTTCGCCTGAATGGGTCACTACAATTTATAGAATGGCTAACTCTTGACTCCTTTCTCCGCTTGCGTCGTTTTGAACCTATCGACGAACGAGTTGTTATTGTCGG
The DNA here is from genome assembly GCF_036916575.1 of Nostoc sp. Taxonomy (GTDB): domain Bacteria; phylum Cyanobacteriota; class Cyanobacteriia; order Cyanobacteriales; family Nostocaceae; genus Nostoc. Next base: position 11,628 of record NZ_JBALGC010000095.1, on the reverse strand, counting down.
AATTAATGACGAGGATATACGAGGTATAAGAAATTACCCTATACCCGATCATGAGATTGCCAAACTGCTGAGAACGTTGCAGAAGTACCAGCCGAGAGTGATTGGTCTTGATATTGTTAGAGATATACCCGTTGAACCGGGTCATGCCGAACTGGTTGCAGCCTTTAAAGACATCAAAAATCTGATTGCGGTTGAAAAAGTCTTACCCCAAGTCATTAAGCCACCCCCCAACTTACCTTCAGAACAAATCGGTTTTGTAGATATCTTTTCCGATAATGATGGCAAAGTCAGGCGTGCAATACTTGGAACGAAGAGACCTGAAGACGAGAAAAAATATGCATTTTCCCTGCCTTTACGGCTAGCAGAAACGTATCTCAAGGTTGAAGGCATTGAATTGAACAAGGGCATTCGCGATCACGATGCGATGCGGTTTGGTTCTACTGAACTCCCTCGCTTTTTCCCCAATTCTGGGGGCTACGTGCGAACTGATGATTTTGGAGTTCAGCTACTCCTCAATTATCGCAATGGTCGAGAACGATTTCGCACGCTATCACTTAAAGATATTAACGATATTGAAACCAATCCCAATCTGCTGCGCGATGTTTTCGCTGGACGCATCGTTCTGATTGGGGTAACTACTCCTAGTATTAAAGACTTCATCAATACCGATGCGATCGCTAATTTGCAACCGCCTGGGAAAATTTATGGGGTAGAATTTCATGCCCATGTTGTTAGCGAAATTGTCAGTGCAGTTCTCGACGGGCGACCCGTTTTAAAAACCTGGTCACAGGGTTGGGAATATCTTTGGATTGTCGGTTGGGGCGTTTTAGCCATTTATCTCGGTCGGCTGACTCAATCTCCATTGAAAAACTTTGTGTATGTTGCCGTTGCCAGCCTTAGTTTAGTTGGAATTAGTTATACCTTTATCGTTAGGGGATGGTGGATTCCAGTAGCGCCAGCACTACTCGTTTTAGTCATCAATGGTGCAATCTTCAGTACTTTTTATCAATATGATCGATCTTTGAGGTCTCAGATTGAGATCCGCCAACACACCATTGAGCGGACATTTGTTGTAATCCATAATGGACCCCTGCAAACACTAGCCAAGATTTTGAGGCACGTTCAAGACCAAGATTTAGAACAAGATCAATTGCTCGAAGACCTGAAAAATCTGAACTACGAAATTCGAGAAATCGGCGAATACCTGAAATTGGAAGCCCTAGACCGAGAGGAAAGTCTGCGTCTCGGCAATGGTCTAATCTTAGACTTAAAGCTGCCAATTCACAACCTTTTATATGAAATCTACAGCCATACACTCCAGCGAAACTTTCCCTGCTTTCAAACGCTCAAAGTTAAAGCCTATTCGTTCGCTCCAATTGACGAGCAATACTTGAGCATCGAGCAAAAGCAAGAACTCTGCCAATTTTTGGAAGAAGCATTATGCAATGTCGGGAAACATGCCAAAGGAGTGATCCGTCTGAGTGCTATTGGCAAACAAAACGAAGGCTGGTACACCCTAAGCATTAAAGATAATGGTACTGGCATTAACTCGTATTATGAAGGGCAAGGAACGAAGCAGTGTCTAAATATAGCGAGAAAATTAAGAGGAAAGTTTCAGCGAAACTCTGTTAAAGGGAAAGGAACTTTGTGTGAGTTAACTTGGCCTATTACAAGAAAAAGCTGGATTTTTGCCCGCATAAAACGTAATATCAATTTCATGTGAAACTCCATAAAAAGGGCTTCTATGATAATACTTTATTATCTTTCTGTCAATGCGTAAATCATATATATGCCATTTACGCACTCTTATTTGTATATAAATTAAATTAATGTTTCCTCAACCAAGATTAAAATGATTCCAGTTCGATGGTTCCTAAACAAACGCATTAACATCAAACTATTCATCAGTTTTACCCTGAGTTTAGTGCTGATTATCACTTCGGCAGCTGTTGCGAGTTATACACCCGGCGATCAGAAACCTGTCCCGCCAGACCGCAAATCGGATGGAGGAACGACCAGAGGGTGTTCTGGAGGAGATATACCGCTAACCGTTCTTGCCTCTGGCAATTATGTTGGACGGACGACATCTCAGCATCCTACGTTCGCTTGGTTTGTCCCTCGTGACTCCGCCTCCAAGCCAATGAAATTCACGATTTACGAGTCGGTTCCAAGCGGTAAACCCAAAGAAGTTCGCAACAAATCCTGGCAGAGTTCACCGGAAATTATGAAGTTATCTCCGTTCTCGGAGAACGAACCAGGGCTGCAAGCGGGGAAAGAATATTTCTTGCAGGTTGTTATTCAATGTGACCCAGATAATCCATCAGGTGATTTAGTAGACGAGGCAAGTATTGAGGTTATAGGAATGCCAACAGCTGTGCAAAGTAAATTGAACAAAGCAGTAAATAGTGTTGAGAAAGCTAATATCTATGCTGAGGCTGGTTTATGGTACGATGCGCTAGATGAAGCACTCAAACTGGCTAAAGTATCGAAATTGGGAGAAGTGGGTGCAACTCTGTTAAAGGATTTGGCTCAGTGGGAAGCACCAAAAACTACACCAGAATTGCCACCAAAAGAACGGGAAGCGATCAACAAACGGATTAAAAACTTGAAGCAAATTGCAGATAACGCACGCTAATCACGCTTACCCTGCCCTAAAGCCAGTTACCGATGAGGATAAAAGGTGCCCATTGGGCGGGGTGAATCTTCTTGTTCTGATTAATCAGTGCCTTTTGCGCTTCCTTCAAGGCTTCTGCTTTGCTCATTTGCGATCGCAAGTTATCGTAAAACTTAACGACTAGTTCTTGTGTAAAAGCATCGTCAAGGTACCAAAGGGAAGCCAAAGCACTTCTGACGCCTGCTTGCACGGTGATCCCAGCCATACCCAGCGTAGCACGGTCATCTCCTACACCAGTTTGACAAGCTGTGAGCACGAGCAACTCCATTGGCTTTGAACTTCCACTAAAGCTGCGGATGTCACTCTCTAACTGAGTAATTGTAATCTTCTCATTATTACCCGTAACTAAAAAACTATCTTCTGGAATAGTGCCAAACTGTCCGTGAGTGGCAATGTGAATAATCGGGTAATTTGTTTGTTTAAGTTCTTGCTTTAAGCTTTCATCAGTGAATTGTTTATTGAACAGTTTCTTACTACCTGGAAATAGTTTTGTGACTTGATTGACTTCATCAGCGACATTTTCCAAAGGCTGAAATTTTTCACCATCAACGGTAGCTGCTTCAGTTAATCCCAAAGCTAGCATCCGCAAACCTTGAAAATTTAGGGGTTTAGGAGATGTTAAGCGCAGACCGGGAGTCGTAGCAATGGCGTATTTCTGAACTAGAAATTCCTGACCATCATGGAGTGCAGCCATCGGTACACTGCGTAATAGTCCGTCTTGGATGAAAACGAGAGTTTTGATTTTTGCTCGTTCTAAATCGGAAGTGAAAGGGTGAATAATCGAGTTATATAGATTCTGTGCTGGGGTTAAAAAAGCGTCAGTGAGGTCATAATATCTCTGGACTTCTTTACGGAATTTTTGGATTTCTTCTGTGAATTTTTTAGTCTCATTTATCCATACCAGCTTCTTCAATCTTCTTTCAGCATTTGGCTTGACCTGATTTTTCGGATTGGGTAGGCTCAACACAATCGCCGTGCGATCTTCTAGGATGATAGAACTAAAAATTGCAGTATCTTCTCTCTCTAAGTCATCAACTCGTTCTTGATCAAAAACGGTAAAGACACAATCATTGCCGAAATAATTTTGCAATTCTGCTAGTTTCAATAAATCAATAGCATCGAGTCCAGAATCCAGTTCTTTTTGGTATTCTTCTTGATTTGCAATGTGTAGTGATTCAGCACGCTCTAGCTTTAACCGAGCAAACTCTCGGTAGAGAGGACTAATGGTATCCCGAAAGCTAAATTGCGAGTCTTGGTCAGTAATTAATAAATTATTTCGGATACCTCCCTCACCTTGTAACGTTGCGATCGCCCGTTCGTAAGCAGCAATTGCCTCAGATTCTTTCCCCTGTGCCTTGAAAATTCGTCCCGCCTGCCACTCCCACAAATAAAGACTATCTTTAGCACGCAGCTTTTGATCGGCTGCCAAGCGTGCCTGTTTGGTCAAATCTAAGGCTTTATTGTAGTCCTTGCGGCACTCGTAAAGATGACCTAGTTTACCTAAAGCAAATGATTCGGAGCGAGAATCTTTAATGCTTTGGGCAATAGAAACAGCTTTTTTCAACAGTTCCTCAGCTTGTGAATCTTTGAGTTTTCGTGGCAGACATTGAGCTTGAAATGAAGTAGAATTACTAGAAGAAACAAGTTGTTCTAATTCGGCTAAATCAATTGCTGCATAGACTTTATTGAAAGAATTGGGTAGCCTCTCAAGTAGAGTTAAAGCGGATTGTAATGCTTGTTCTGCCTGATTAGTGTTATCAGGTAACTTTGAATCTTTTGGACGGTAATAAAGTTGAATCAAATTGAGAAGTGTCCGCATTTGACCCGATGGGTCGTTTTGAGTGCGGGTCAGTTCGAGACTATTATTAAAATATTCTAAAGCTTTTTTGTAATAAAAAGTAGCTTCTTTAATGAATTCACTAGCCATAATCTCTGCGCTTCTTAACCTAGCGGAATTAGCACGTTGCTCATTAAGTTGAGCTTTACTAAAGTAAGCATTACCTAGACTATTAAGCACTGAGGAACGATAAACTGGGAGGTTAATCTCCTGAGTAATCTTTAAGCTAGCCTCTAGATTTTCAATGGCTTTGTCATACTTTCCCCTGAAGCGATACGCTTCTCCTAAGCTTCCCAAGGCGGCCACTTCTCCCTGGCGATCGCTAAATTTTTGGGCAATTTGCAAAGCACTTCCTTCACTTTTAAGGCAATACTCATCAGTCTCAGAAACACCACATAAAAGTGCGATCGCTTCTTTATTTTGCCCCAAACGACTGTAGGTTTGAGCAAGTTCTGTGAGCAACTGTCCCACCTTCACGAATTCTCCTGAGGAGCGATAGTTGGCGATCGCTTCTTTCCAATAGTTGATTGCTTGCTCGCATTGACCGATTTGCTGATAAGCTATGGCTAGTTTTTCTCGAACAATCGCCTGGTTAACGAGGTTGTTGCTGCTTTGATAGGCACTTAAGGCAGTTTGCCAAGATGCGATCGCCTCTTGCAGATCTCCTGCACGATATTGTTCAATTCCTTGTTGTACTAGAAGGCTTGTATTAGGAGACTGCGCGGTTGCTACTTCTGGCCATCTTGCCTGCAAAGGGGTGAAGGGAAGATGATTTAGCCATAGACAAAGCGTGAAGCTGCTCAGGAATAGAACTACCAGAAAGCAGCGGACACGGAATTGGCGGTGTCGGCTTGGCATAGTGAAATCTAGTAGGTTCTAAGAGGTTGTTTGAAAAGTGTTTCGCTGTGACTTTAGGGACTTCTAGATCCCCCCTAACCCACGCCAGTCGCTCATGGGGGAAACCCCCTACAGCCCTACGGGCATCCTACGGCAGGCGCTAGCCTCTCCCTTTGGGAGAAGATCGCGCTGGCTCCTTTTTTTCAGGGGGGAACCGGAATCAAAGTCCCTCTTTTGAAGGGGAGCCACTGCGCCCTTGCGCTCTGCTGATTTGTCCCTTGCGCGTCTCCCTTAGGAGAAGCATGTGGCGTGGATTTAGAGGGAGCTAGAACGTTTTGCTACCGACAAGAGGACTTTTCAAACATCCTCTCAGGAGGATTTTAAACGAAGCTTTAACTCTATTTCAATCTGAAGTTGCACATCTGAGCCATGCTAACTACCTAATTGTGCAATCAGTCTAGCTTTAGTTTGCAATTAACTTAGCACAACAGGTGAATGCTTAACTTCAGTTTAACATTTATTATACAAATTGAGTCAAGGTTTATTCTTATGTAGGTGGGAAAATTTATAAACATGTAATTACGAATCGAGTAAAGCGAAATGAAACAATCACAAGGGTTTAAAAGTTTTTATATCTTAATTATATAGTTAGGTTTATTTGTGTCTACCCACTTAATTATAATGCTCACCAGGAAACTCCAGTGATAGATTTCTAAAAATGTTAAGGAAACCACTCTATGATTGCTAAAAGCTGGTTTAGTCGGTGTTGGCAGTGGGAGATTGGGGGTTGTGTCGCTTTAATGGGGGCACTTTCAGTAGGAATAAGCGAGCGTGTTTTAGCTCAAATCTTGCCTGACAAGACGCTGGGTGCTGAAGGTTCTGTTGTTACACCCAATGTCAATATAAAGGGTACTCCTAGCGATCGCATTGATGGTGGCGCAACTCGCGGCGCTAACCTATTCCACAGTTTTGGGAAGTTTAATGTAGGGGAAGGTAGGGGTGTTTATTTCGCTAATCCTGCTGGGATAGAGAATATCTTAACTCGGGTTACGGGCAATAATCCCTCTAACATCTTGGGTAGGTTGGGAGTTTTGGGTGGGGCGAATTTGTTTTTGCTAAATCCTCATGGGATTGTATTTGGCCCGAATGCGAGTTTGGATATCCAAGGGTCATTTGTGGCGACAACAGCCGAGCGGATACATTTGGGTGATAGTGGCTATTTCAGTGCAACACAACCGCAAACGAGTAGTTTACTGTCTGTCACTCCGGGAGCATTGTTTTTTAGTCAGGTTGCCAATCAACCGACTGCGATCATTAATCAAGGGAATTTATCAACTGGGAAACATCTTACTCTATCGGCTGGCAATCTGGACTTGCAGGGACAGTTACAAGCTGGGGGAGATTTAAAGTTACAGGCGCAGGATACTGTGAAAGTGCGCGATAGTGCTGTGATTCCTTTTATCGCCTCTGCTGGGGGAAATCTGCTGGTTCAGGGGAATCAAAAGGTAGATATTTTTGCCTTAACTGATCCAGAAAGTGGCTTTTTTTCTGGTAGAGATATGGTATTGCGGAGTACTAACACCGTGGAAGGCGATGCCCACTACTGGAGTGGGGGTAATTTTCGGATAGAACAGCTAGATGGGAGTTTGGGTAATTTGTTTAGCCCTCATGACCCAATTTTTCGAGCTAGGGGAGATGTGTATATTTTCGTCTACGAAGGAGCTTCTCTACACATTTTGGCTGGGGGTAAGGTAGAGATTCCTGGCTATGTCTCGATTCAAGGAGCAGATCCAGAAAACGGTTTAGTAGAGACAGTAAATTTAGCTGATGGAACTACTATCTCTATCAATGGCAAGAGTGAACCTACTTTGGATATTCGCGCCGGAGTCAACCCTGATGTAGTCGGTAAATCAATTCTGTCTTTGACTGGCACTGGCACTTTCATTGAACCTGCCTATGCAACTTCTAACCAATCAAGTGCAGACATCAGAATCGGCACGATCTTATTTGCTGATGCCGCTTCAAAACCCTTGGAGGGAAGACTATCTTCACAACCCTTGGCAGGAAGAGTATTGTTAACAAATCAGTATCAACCCAACTCCTCATTGAGTGGCGACATTAAAGTTACACAGACTATATTTCCACAGAATATACAGGGAAGTTGGGGAGCAATTTCTATGGATGGAGGAGCAGGAAATCCTTCATTTACTATAAACTCTCGCGGCAGTATTATACTTCATGGTACAGTAAACACTTATTCAAGTTTTAGGAATGGAGGCGCGATTACCCTGAACGCTGCCAAGGGTAGCATTACCACTGGCGATTTAAACTCTTATTCAAGTTTTGGCGATGGAGGTGCGATTACCCTGAACGCTGCCAAGGGTAGCATTACCACTGGCGATTTAAACACTTATTCAAGTTTTGGCGATGGAGGTGCGATTACTCTGAACGCCGCCAAGGATAGCATTACCACTGGCGATTTAAACTCTTATTCTTATACTGCTGGCAACCCCTCTTCAAGTGCTTATGGCGATGGAGGTGCGATTACCCTGAACGCCGCCAAGGATATCATTATTACTGGCGATTTAGACTCTCACACGTACTATCAATATTCCGCCGATCCAAGAAAGGGGGGCGCCATTACCCTTACTGCCAGCAACGGCAGCATTAACACTGGTAATTTGCTTTCTTGGTCAAACGCATTTGGTGATACGGGAAATGGGGGCGCCATTAGCCTTACTGCCAGCAACGGCAGCATTAACACTCTAGATTTCGACTCTAGCTCGTACAGTAGACACAGCGATACGGGAAATGGGGGCGCCATTAGCCTTACTGCCAGCAACGGCAAAATTTACACTGGCGATTTCAACTCTGGCACTTCTAGTATTGACGGCAGTGCAAAAGCTGGAGGCGCGATTAGCCTTAGTACCAGCAACGGTAGCATTAAGACTGGCTCTTTCAACTCTGGCACCTATTCTCCTATGTTTGGTAGTACAGAAAATGGAGGCGCGATTAGCCTTAGTACCAGCAACGGCAGCATTAACACTGGCTCTTTCAACTCTAGCTCATCAGCCGCAACTAATAACAGTGAAGGAAATGGAGGCAATATTAGCCTTAATACCAGCAATGGCAGCATTAAAACTGGCGATTTCAACACTTCCTCATCTTCTATAGGTGGTAGCACGGAAAATGGGGGCAATATTAGCCTGGTTTCCACTAATGGCAGCATTAACACTGGCGATTTGAACACTTCCTCATCTTCTTCCGTCTATGATGCTGATCTTGCGGGAAATGGAGGCGCGATTAACCTTCACGCCACTAACAACATCAATATCACTGGCGATTTGAACACTTCCTCGTTCTCTATTTACCCTGCGGGAAATGGGGGTGCAATTAGTCTTGACGCCACCAACGGCAGAATCACCATCAGCCCTGATAATGAATCTTCTCGCTCTATTAATGCTTCTGGCAATAGTGGCGGTAATATAAGTCTCACGAGTCCTGCGGGAATATTCGAGCTTAAAGATGGCTTGATCAGCAGCAATGCCACAGCAAATGGTAGTGGCGGTAACATTCAGATTGCTGCAGCATCAGTTTCCTTAGCTAACACCGATCTGACTACCACCACAAGAGGCATGGGAAATGCTGGCAGCATTTCCATGACGGTTGATGGCTTGGTTGAACTCGACAAAAGCCGCTTGTTTACCTCTTTAGAGCCAGGAGGAGTAGGCAGGGGAGGTGATATTACCATTGATGCGGGCACAGTTTCTCTCACTAACTTCTCCTTCATTGATACCGCCACCTTTGGTAAAGGAAATGCGGGTAACGCTTCACTTAAGGTAGATGACTCTGTGTCGCTGGACAATACGAGCGCCATCTTCAGTATCACTGCCGATCAGGGTGATGGGGGTAACGTAAACGTCAAGGCTGGGGGTGTCATCTCTCTTTCCAACCGCAGTAATATCAGCACGGCTGTAAATGAGGGAGCAGAAGGCAATGGGGGTGACATCGACATTACAGCGCGATCGCTGTCCCAAACAGGTAGCTCCCAACTGGTTACAAGTACTAGTGGTAGTGGTAATGCAGGTAAAATTACTGTTAATACTACTGAAGGTGTCATAATCTCTGGAGTTGACCCTAATTTCATCGCACCTCAACCTCTGAATGTCTCAGAAGGTAACCCTCCTCGCTTGGATGAAGTAAAGTCAAATGGCTCGATAGCTCAAGCCCAACCACTCACTCAGTTCTTCCTCAATAGTTCTAATGATGTCAATCCAAATGTGGAATTTTCCACCAGAATTCCCTATGTATCCATTGCAAATAATATCTCTGACCACGATTCTTCTGATAGTGGACACTACTACTCCTTTAAAGTAACGGCAGCAGGCACTCGTGCGATTTTTGATATGGATACACCTAATAAAAGCGGTGCAAGTAAAAGCCTCGTTCTCTTAGATAGTAATGGAAACCAGCTGGAGTCTAATTCTGGTGCTTCTTTTTCCCTAGGAGCTGGGGGAAGTACGTCTGAATCTAATGATCCCTATCTCAGGTATGCTTTTAGTGAGCCTAGTACTTACTATATTCAAGTTAAATCAGAAAATACTTCCATCCTCCAGGTTTCCCTCGAAACCCCGAATGCAGCAACGAGTGTAGTCAACAAAACACTTCCCAGTGGTCTATTTGCCCGAACTCAAGGTACTGGGTTAGCGGGTAATGTAACTATTAACACCCCACATTTGACTATCACTGATAGAGGCAATGTCTCTGCCACTGCAACAGCTACTGCCACCAGCACAACACGGGGCGGCAATATTGAAGTGAATGCCTCTCAAGTCAACCTACAAGGCAACAAGAGTGGCATATTTGCCCAGACAGAAGGAGATGCAACTGCTGGATCATTGACGTTGCAGCCTTATAACAATGGGCAGAGTTTGACGGTAAATCTCCAAGATAATCCTCAAATCTCTGCTTCTACCTCTAGCAGTGGTCAAGGAGGGAACCTATTTGTCACAGCACCGCAGACAGTCACAATTAAGGGTAATGGTCAACTCTCAGTCGAGACAAGCAGTGCTGGGGGAGCAGGTAATGTGATGATTAATACCCCACAATTGACCGTTACCGATGGAGGCAATGTCTCTGCCACGGCGACGGCTGCTGCTGCCACCACGGCACAGGGTGGCAATATTGAGGTAAATTCCTCTCAGGTTAATCTCTCTGACAATAACAGTGGCTTATTTGCCCAGACACAAGGAGCCGCACCTGCTGGATCATTGACGTTGCAGCCTTATAACAATGGGCAGAGTTTGACGGTAAATCTCCAAGAGAATCCTCAAATCTCTGCTTCTACCTCTAGCAGTGGTCAAGGAGGGAACCTATTTGTCACAGCACCGCAAGCAGTCACAATTAAGGGCAATGGTCAACTCTCAGTCGAGACAAGCGGTGCTGGGGGAGCAGGTAATGTGATGATTAATACCCCACAATTGACCGTTACCGATGGAGGCAATGTCTCTGCCACGGCGACGGCTGCTGCTGCCACCACGGCACAGGGTGGCAATATTGAGGTGAATTCCTCTCAGGTTAATCTCTCTGACAATAACAGTGGCTTATTTGCCCAGACACAAGGAGCCGCACCTGCTGGATCATTGACGTTGAATCCCGATAACAACGGGCAGAGTTTGACGGTAAATCTCCAAGATAATGCTCAAATCTCCGCTTCTACCTCTAGCAGTGGTCAAGGAGGGAACCTATTGGTAACAGCACCGCAGGCAGTCACAATTAAGGGCAATGGTCAACTCTTAGTCGAGACGAGCGGCGCTGGGGTAGCGGGAAACTTGACGATCGCCACGCAAAGGCTAACAATTCAGGATGAAGCACAGGTATCCGCTTCCACCTCCTCCCCTAGTTCACCCGCAAAAGGCGGCAACATCACAGTAATCGCTACACAATCTCTAGACCTGAATCAGGCGAGTTTGCTTGCCCAGTCAACTAATGCGGCTCCTGCTGGTAAGGTAACAATTAACACCGCAAACCTAACAGCCAGAAATGGTATGATCGCAACGTCCTCCAATCAGTCTTCTGGGGGAGATATCACCATAACTGCTGATCAGATTCACCTATTTGGTAACAGTGATATCACAACCTTCGTTGCCCAAGGTGCAGGGGGCGGCGGCGACATTAAATTGACCGCTGACTCCATCGTTGCTTTCGACGACAGCGATATCCTCGCTTATGCTCCTAAAGGCACAGGTGGAAATATCACCTTCGAGACTCCGGCATTCTT
>NZ_JBALGC010000094.1:0-160982 GCF_036916575.1 Nostoc sp. | reverse complement strand
GGCATTCAAGTACTGTGGCGAGGTTGGTTAAAATTACACGATCTCTGTGAGGGTTGGCAGCTTGCAAAAGAGACTTAACGGGAAAAGTCAGGTTGCCACATATACCCAAGGTAATGCTGGGGTTGGATGCCCTTCTAGGCAACTACTAAACTTGCAAAGAGACATTAATTCGCTATCGTCAATTACTCCCGCCGCTCGATAAATTGAGTACAACAGCGGTGATGCGTGTCCTTGCACTCACATGCTAGTCAACACGAACGATTGTTTACTCTAACAAATGACAGAGTTAACAGGCAGAAATTTATCAACTATCAAGCTCTATGTTTAGGTATTTGCAAAGAAAAATATCTTTTCCCTACTTGCTGCCGATTTTTCAACTAGAACCTTTGCCATCAATGACCAATACTACCGAACCATCAAATAAGCCATTGCGAAGTGCATTCAAAGCCTCATTAGCTTCAGCTAAAGGGAAAAGACTTACTTGTGTCTGGATCGGAACTTTGGGTGCTAAAGCGAGAAATTCTTCTCCATCTTTGCGAGTCAGATTAGCAACAGACCGTAATACCCTTTCTTGCCAAAGAATTTCATAAGGAAAAGCAGGAATTTTGCTCATGTGAATCCCTGCACAAACTACAGTGCCGCCTTTGACAACTGCACGCAAAGCTGCAGGAACAAGCTGACCCATCGGGGCGAATATAATCGCTGCATCTAAAGGTTCTGGCGGTAATACATCTGAATCACCAGCCCAACTTGCACCTAATTGTCGAGCAAAATTTTGACCTTCAATATCCCCAGAACGTGTAAAAGCAAAAACCTGCCGCCCCTGATAGCGTGCCAGTTGAATTAAAATGTGGGCAGAGGAACCGAAGCCATAAAAACCAAGTTTTTGGGCATCACCAGTCATTCTATAAGCCCGGTAGCCAATTAAACCAGCACACAACAAAGGGGCAACTTGTAAGTCAGAATAACTAGGGTCTAAGGTCAAGCAAAAGCGATGGTCAGCGACAGTATACTCGGCATAACCGCCATCAAAATTGTAACCAGTAAACCCAGCATAATCACAAAGGTTTTCCTGATCAGAGAGACAGTAACGACAGTGAACGCCGCAAGTGTAGCCTAGCCAAGGAACACCAACACGTTGACCGATAGTAAATCCTTTAACACGTTCGCCAATATCCTCAATAGTACCCACAATTTGATGTCCAAGTACCAAAGGTAGTTTCGGCTCTATTAATTCTCCATCAACTATATGCAAATCTGTGCGACAAACAGCGCAAGCATGAACGCGAATTAGTACTTGTTCAGGATTGGGTTTTGGCAGTGGCAAGTCAATTAAACGTAAAGGCTGACGCGGTGCTGATAAAATCATTGCACGCATAATTTATTCAATATTTCAATATTTCAATATTTCAATATTAAGATTAGACTTTTTCTAAAAATCCACTCTTGGTAACTCTTGGTAATATTCAGAACTTTAGATATATACAATTAGATATAGGACTCCTATTTGATTTTTGAACAACTAAGCTGCCTAAAAGCTTGATATACAAAGCTTTCCTTCTCAGTACACTGAGCAAGATTCAAGTAGGATTCCTATATCGCTCTTCCATCACTCTCATAAAACAATAATTGAACTTTCCCAGAGGGAAAACAGCCGTCTACAGCCCCAGAATCCCAGTTGATTAGACCTTTTTCATCAGCGTAGGCGTAGCCTGCCGCAGGCATCCTAATATACGTGCTTCAACATTTCCCGTCATGATATTGGGGACATTTTGTACTACTAACCGATTCAACAACCAGCGTTGACCATAGTAAAGTGAACCGTGGATTAACTGAATCAGTCTCAATAAATCTCCGAAATGCTCACGTCTGCTCTCGATAACCCAATTTCAACAAAGCACAATACACTCATCACTAGATAAAGCTCGTTCCAGATCATCAAGCTATTGAGCCAATTCGTTTAGTTCAGTTTCCGTTTGTTCAATTTGCTTTTCTAATTGGAAGCGAATGAGAGTATCTGCTGCGATCGCATAATCGTGACGCAACCTTTTTAACTTCTCGGCTAGCAGGTCATAATGTTCCTGTAGTGCATGGCGTTTGTGCTGTAGATGCTGCTCGGAAGACATCCAGGTTTTTGAATCAATAATCTTTATTCAAGACGACTAGCCAGATTATCGATCTAGCAATCTGGTTTACTGTGTTTGGTTTCAATAGCTGAAACATCATTGTGACACGAGATGTCACTTATGTAATTTCTTCTGTCAGTAATTTACCAGTTCCAGACTTAGTATAAGAACGTCGTCTCCATAGTTCCTCTACGCCCTAGCAAGCAAACTGATGTTTAGCATACCACTACTCACTTGGATTCAGTACAACGATAATTTCTGCTAGCTTAATTCCCAAAGATTTCCAGTGGGGATTGGTGGAGGAAAAAGTACTATCCCCAGACACTGATTGGTAGTCATTGGGGAACTTTTCGTAAGCATTAGGAGCAGCGTCTACTCGGAAAATAAGTTTGCCTTGATAGCGGGATAATTTACTACTATCTAACAAAATTGTACCGCCGTAGTCCCAGGCTAATCCATACAGTTTAAAGTTACCTAATTTCTGGCGTAACTCGCTCAAGGGGGTTCCTACACCGATACCTTCACGGGTTTTCCAAGCTGAATCCAAGTTACGCACATCTAAAGGTTTGGTGCGGGTATTATCACTCCAGACTACCAACAGCGATCGCCCCTGATTTAGGTTTACCTGAGTAGCTGCAAAACTACCCATTCCTTCAGGGCCTGAAATGGTTTTATCAACGAGATGAGATGCACCAAACAGCTTGACTAAATCTTGCTTGGTGGTTGTACGTGTTATCGGCCCTACTCGTTCGCCAGGAACAATCAAGGTGTCTGTTAATGGTTGCGATTTAGCAACAGTAACTGGATGATTGGTTTTCTGGGGTAGTGCAAAGGCTGGGTTTGCTGAATAGTTTAGCAGTAAGGCTAAAGTAGCTGTAGCAATGCCTTTGATTGATGAATTCATGGGTTCTATTTTGGATAGCAGCTTATGAGTGAGAAGCGTTAAAAAAAACAACTTCTTACTTTTCAGTTTTAACTACTACAATTTCCCAATTACAGATTCCAGATTTTCCAATAATTTTATTTCATCGCTCTAGTTGCATTTAAAATTGCAAGCATTGCTACTCCGACATCAGCAAAGACAGCTTCCCACATTGTCGCTATACCTAAAATACCCAATCCAATAAATACACCTTTAATTGCTAAAGCAAACCCAATATTTTGCCAAACAATTTGCCTTGTTTTTCTGGCGATTTGTATTGCTTCTGCCACTTTTGATGGTGCATCTGTCATGATTACAATATCGGCAGTTTCTATGGCTGCATCTGAGCCTAACCCGCCCATTGCCATACCAACATCTGCTCTAGCAATCACTGGCGCATCATTAATGCCATCTCCAACAAAGGCAACTTTACCATGCTTACCGGCAGTGCTGAGTAACTTCTCAATGGCATTAACTTTTTGTTCAGGTAATAACTCTGCTTCATAGGTATCGATGCCGAGCTGTTGAGCAATCCGGGAAGCGATCGCTTGATTATCTCCTGTCAACATTACTGTTCTCTTTACACTCATTTGCTTGAGTGCTTGTATAGCAAGTCTTGCATCTTCTTTGAGTTCATCAGCAATGACAATATACCCAGCGTAAATATTATCCACTGCTAGATGAATAACTGTTCCTTCTAATTGGCAATTCTCATGAGCAATCTTCTCTCTATGCAAGAGGCGATCGCTTCCCGCTATTACTACCTTGTTTTCAACTTTGGCTCTAATTCCATAGCCTGCTATCTCTTCATAATCTCTCACCTCAAATTCATCGATTTTTCCACCATAAGCCTTGCGGATAGATTGAGCGATGGGATGATTTGAGTGCGATTCTACTTTGGCAGCTAATTGCAGCAATTCTTGTTCATTTAAGCCATTTAATGGTACTATTTTTGCTACTTTAAACACCCCTTGAGTTAACGTTCCGGTTTTATCAAAAACAACTGTTTTAACTGCATTTAAAGTATCTAAAAAAGTAGAACCTTTAATCAAAATACCGCGTTTAGCAGCACCTCCAATACCTCCAAAGTAACCTAATGGAATACTGATAACCAGTCCACACGGACAGGAAATAACTAATAAAATTAGGGCACGATAAAGCCATTCTGAATAAATTGCACCAGGAATGAATAAAGGAGGTAATAGTGCAACTGCTAGAGACGTAAAAACTACGATTGGTGTATAATATCGGGCAAATTTAGTAATAAACTTTTCTGTTTCTGCTTTTTTACTTTTGGCATTTTGCACTAAGTCTAAAATCTTAGCAATGGAAGATTCATCAAAGAGTTTTGTTACTTTAATGCTGATCACACCCATTTTATTAATCATCCCAGCCAAAACTGTTTTTCCCAGCCTCACCGTTCGCGGCACAGATTCTCCAGTTAATGCAGATGTATCAACTTGCGAATTACCATCTATAATTTCGCCATCTAAGGGAATTTTTTCTCCAGGCTTTACAACGATAATATCCCCAATCTTTACTGTTTCTGGCGATACTTTCTTGAGTTCTCCCTTTATTAAAATATTGGCATAATCTGGGCGGACTTCCAATAATGCTTTGATGGAATTACGTGAACGACTAACGGCAATATCCTGGAACAATTCCCCAATTTTATAAAATAACATGACTCCGACAGCTTCGGGTAATTTATGAATTGCGATCGCCCCTAATGTCGCTACTGTCATCAAAAAGGTTTCATCAAATACTCTACCTTTGAGTATATTGCGCCCAGCAGTTTTTAAAACACTCCATCCACTTAATAAATAGGCAGGGATGAAAAGCAGATATTCACCTATTGAGTAAAATGTATTGTGTAATTGATTTTCAAAAATTACACCAGGCGCATATAAACTTAAAATCATTACCAAAGGCAATATCTCATTTTTCAGATTGGATTCTCCACCGTGGTCGTGATTGTGGTCATGGTTATGACTCTGATCATGATTGTGATGATGATCATGGTTATGATTCTCATCATGATCATGTTCACAGTTGGAACAACCTGAAAATTCTGAATGTACTTTTCGCTTCATTTTTTTTGTTGAGGTTAGTAAGTTATTTGATATATGAGCCTTTTTTCAAATGTAATGAAAAAAAGAAGTTTTTACAAGTTGATAATTTAAGAACGAGAATCTATATCAATACAAAATTTAGGTTTGTTGTTGAATCTTTCTACTAATATTTAGTGAATATTAAGATTTGTAACCTGATAAAAGTAGCTATTCCTGTCAGTTTTTGAAAAAATTATGACAGAATTATGAAAAATTCCGAGTGTAAGCAAATGCCCTTTCCAGAAAAACCCATTAGGAAGCCCAGCCTACCTGAAGTCTACCGGAGCATTAAAATTCCTAACACCAAAAGCATCTGGCGTAAGATGCTGGCTTATGCAGGCCCAGGATATCTCATATCTGTAGGGTATATAGACCCTGGTAACTGGGCGACTGACTTAGCTGGCGGGGCTAAATTTGGTTATGCGTTGCTAACGGTAATTATGCTTTCCAACTTGATGGCGATTTTAATGCAATCTCTGTGTGTGCGGTTGGGAGTAGCAACGGGGCGAGATTTAGCGCAGGCTTGTCGAGACAACTTCAGTTGGCGTGTCAACTTCGGGTTATGGGTACTTTGTGAAATAGCGATCGCAGCTTGTGACTTAGCGGAAGTTTTGGGAAGTGCGATCGCGCTGCAACTGCTTTTTGGCATTCCCCTGAGTTGGGGCGTGTGCATAACAGCCCTAGATGTAATTGTATTGTTACTGCTACAAAACAAAGGCTTTCGCTATACAGAAGCCTTGGTAATTTTGTTGGTAGCAACTGTAGGCATTTGCTTTGCAGCAGAAATCATCTTTTCGCGTCCTGATTTAGGCGGAGTTTTATTAGGATATGTTCCCAAAATAGAAATTGTACAGAATCCAGAAATGCTCTACATTGCTATTGGCATTTTGGGGGCAACGGTGATGCCACACAATTTGTATCTGCACTCATCAATCGTGCAGACGCGAGATTGGGAATCAACATCTCAAAAGAAATGGGAAGCGATTAAGTTTAGCACAATCGATTCTACAGTTGCTTTATGTTTTGCCTTGTTTATCAACTCAGCAATTTTGATTATTGCTGCTGCCACTTTTCATTTTTCTGGTTATCAAGATGTTGCAGAAATTCAAGATGCTTATAAATTGCTCTCTCCCTTATTGGGTGTAAATGCCGCTAGTGCAATTTTTGGCTTGGCATTACTTGCTTCTGGACAAAGTTCAACTCTTACTGCAACCTTAGCAGGGCAAATTGTCATGGAAGGCTTTTTAAATCTGCGTCTAAAACCTTGGTTACGTAGGTTATTAACTAGATTAATTGCGATTATCCCAGCATTAATTTCAATTATGCTTTTGGGAGAAAAGAGTACAGGCGGCTTACTAATTTTCAGCCAAGTTGTTTTGAGTTTACAGCTATCATTTGCCGTAGTGCCGTTGGTGATGTTTACAAGTAATAAACGCTTAATGGGTGAATTTGTTAATCCTTTGTGGCTGAAAGTTTTATCGTGGTTAGTAGCGATTGTTATCAGTAGCTTAAATGCTTGGCTGTTATTGCAAACTATTTTAAGCTACCTGTTTGGGAGTCCTAGCTAGTAGTCTATCAAGTCAACTTTGCTGGGTGAGATCGTGGGATATAACCGCTCCATCTTTGTCCGTGCATCAGTGGTTTTGAAGCGCCAATTTACACTAGCAGATCCATCATTCCGTTGTTGTTCCCAAGTGGCAATAAAATACTAGTACGCCACGGCGTAAATAAGCAGACCATTGAAAAGCCCTAAAGAGCTTATTCCATAATACTTTTGAATGAGTGACTTTCGCCTTGCGGTACTAGCCTCTGAATAATTGGTGCAAACTTTTCAATAATTCTCTGGCTGTATAGGGTTTTGATAAAACTGCTTGCACATTAGCATCAGCAGCTTGAGCAAACATCTCCATTGAGTTCAGTCCGCTACAGGCAATAATTTGAACCTGCTGATTCATTTTTTGCAAGGTGCGAATAGCAGTGATTCCATCCATCTCCGGCATCATTATATTCATCAATACAGCATTGATTTGATGCTTGTGTTCGGCATAGAGTGCGATCGCTTCTATGCCATTACTAGCAGTAAGTATCTTATAGTTATGGTTTTCTAGAATGATTGTGGCAATCTCACGAATTTGGGCTTCATCATCTACAACTAAAATCAACTCTCCCTTTCCTGGGAGCAGATCCAGCTCTTCTATCCCGAACGCTTGGGTTGCTTCCACTGCTGGTAAAAACAGGTCAAATTTGCTGCCTCTACCAACATTGCTAGACACTTTGATAAAACCGTCGTGGCTTTTAATGATGCCAACCACTGTTGAAAGTCCGAGTCCCGTACCTGCATTGATCTCTTTTGTAGTAAAAAATGGCTCAAAAATTCTATCTAATATGTCTGGCGGTATGCCAATTCCGTTATCGGCAACAGTAATTACAATATAATGTCCAACTTTGGCATCGAGATTCATTCTGGTATAAGCTTGATCAATAAACTTATTTTCCGCAGAAATTTTGATCTTGCCGCCATCTGGTAAAGCATCGCGGGCATTTACTACCAGATTCATCAGCACTTGATGCAGTTGTGTGGTGTCCGCAGCGATCGCCCACAAATCTTCTGGGATAACCGTAGAAAATTCAATAGATTTGGGAAATGTCTGTTTACCAATTTGGATAATTTCTGCAATCAGGTGCTTGATTTGGATAATTGTCCGCTCTCCTTTAAATCCTCGCGCAAAAGACAAGACTTGCTTGACTAAAGCTGCTCCACGTTTGGCGTTGCTTTCTATGAGTGCCATCAATTGCCTAGAATGCTCCTCATCTTGGAAAAAGTTTCCCTGTAGCAATTGAGCTGCTGCCAAAATTGGTGTCAATATATTATTCAAGTCGTGGGCAATACCACTTGCAAGGGTACCAAGGTTTTCCAATCGCTGGGTACGAAAAAACTGCTCTTCGAGTTGTTTCTTTTCGGTGATGTCAGTGTCAACAGTCAGGATAGATTTGGGTTCTCCCTCAGGATCACGCATCAATGTCCAGCGGCTTTCCACAATAATTTTATTACCGGATTTTGTAACTTTAGATAACTCACCTTGCCAGGAGCCACTCTCAATTACGCTTTTTAGCGGTACTTGCAGTTGTTGAGTTTCTGCTGGGTACAAAATCTCCCGGAGGTCTTTTCCTATAACCTCTGTAGAAAGCCAACCGTACATCCGCTCTGCACCTTTATTCCAGAATAAGGTTTGAGACTGAAAATCTCGAACTAATATGGCGTCGGTGGCGATATCAAGTAGAGCGGCTTGTTCGGAGATTTTTTGTTCCGCTAGCTTGCGCTCAGTGATATCTCTATTTGTGCCGATCATCCTGATCACCTCACCGATTTCATTATAGTAGACCTGAGCTTTGCAGTTTAACCAGTGTAGGCTGCCGTCAGGCCAGATAACTCGATAATCTGTAGTTTCCCTTCCTTCGGCAATCATGCGAGGTATACTCGCAGCTACAGATTCGTGGTCTTCTGGATGGATTAAATTAACATAGCCTTCTATGGTTGGACACAAGGTACCGCTCGGCAGACCATAAAGTGGCCCCATATTGGCAGACCAAAAACTAGTATTGGTGATCAGGTTGCGATCCCATATACCCATTTCGCCAGCTTCCAGAGCTAAACTCAATCGCGCTTCACTTTCTTGCAGTGACTGTTCGGCCAGTTTGCG
Source organism: Nostoc sp. (assembly GCF_036916575.1). Classification (GTDB taxonomy): domain Bacteria; phylum Cyanobacteriota; class Cyanobacteriia; order Cyanobacteriales; family Nostocaceae; genus Nostoc. The sequence goes on along the minus strand of NZ_JBALGC010000094.1, from coordinate 152,122 downwards.
TTCGGTGATATCTTCGGTAATGCAACCATAGTAGTCAACTTCTCCTTGGTCATTATAGACAGCAAAGCCCCGATTGCAAATCCAGCGTAACGAGCCATCAGGTTGCAAAATCCGATATTCTACTGAACTAGATTTAGTACTAAGTAATTGCTCTACTGATTTGGTAGCACAATCGCGATCGTCTGGATGAATTGCGTCTAGCCAAGAGTGTGGCTGGTCGTAAAGACTTTGGCAAGAGCGACCCCAAATATTCTCATAAGCAGGACTAATGTACAAGGGATGGAATGAATCTGCGCTAGCAATACTGATGATGGCGTGGCTATTTTCGGCAAAATTGCGAAATTTCTCCTCGCTTTGGCGCAGTGCTGCTTCGGCAAGTTGGCGTTCGTGTAGGGCGGCTTGCTGTTCGGTAATATTTCTGCCTACCCCTTGGATTTCAACAACCTCTTTTTTGTCATTAAGAATGGCGATCACATTCCATTGAAACCAGCGGATACCATTGACTGTGAATGCACGTCGCTCACGATTAGTCAAGGGATGGAATGAAGATCCTAAAGTTGTCATATCTTCCATCACTTCAGCCAAGTCATCTGGATGAAGAAACTGGAAAAATGACTGACCACGAAACTCATCTTGTTTCCAGCCGAAGGTTTGACAAGCAGCCAGATTGGCAAAGGTAATCTGCCCTTGTAAATCAATGCGGATAATTATGTCAATTTGGCTTTCCACGACATGACGATAGAGGTTTTCGCTTTGCTGTAATGCTGCCTCGGCGCGTTGCCGTTCAATAATTTCTTGTTGTAACAGGACGTTGGACATGACAAGTTCTGCTGTCCGTTGCGTCACTCGTTTTTCTAACTCTTCGTTAGCTTGGCGCAGTGATTCCTTTGCCTGTTGGCGAGCGCTAATATCGCAGAGTAACCAGCGCCAACCAACTTGCTTCCCCTCTGAATCGTAGATGGCAGCAGCTCTGATGCTAGCCGCAAAAGTTTTACCTCCCCGGGGTTTTAGATAAACTTCCCACTCGTGTTCCTGCTGCTTATTATTTAGTCGAATCGTAAAAGTCTGGCGGTCTTGTTGAGCAATAAATAAAATTAATGGTTTATTTACCAAATATTTTTGGTGAACAGCCAGCAAGGTTGCTGCTGCTCGGTTAGCCTCTTGAATAGTACCTCCTGCATCAGTTACCAAGTAACCATCTGGAGCGAACTCAAACAAATCCTGGTAACGCTGGCGCTCCAATTCTACTAGCTCACGGGCAACGGACAACTCTTGGTTTTGTTCGCGTAGTTCTTCTTCCACTACCTGGAGTTCTTCGAGGGCTTGCTGAAGTTCGTGATTAACTTGCATGATTTCAGCCGATTGTGCTTCAACCCATAGTTTTAAGTTATTTTGAGTTTGGCAGCGTACTTGCTCGATCTCAATTGGCTGATTAACCTGCTTGAATTCATCTTTGGGTTTTTGTAAATATTGCTGCAAGCCTTCGACGATCCCAACCATTTTTATCATGTCAAAGGCTTGTAGCAAGCTAGTCTCAGTGATGATTCCTAGCAATTGCCCGCCATCGTCCAAAACGGGCAAATAGTGAGTTTGATGCTCACGTAATAACGATAAGGCGATGAAAATATCCTGAGAATCTGATTGTCTAAGGGTAACGACTGGCTGCGTCATCACTTCAGCTATTGTCACCGTGGATAAGTCCATTCCAGAAGCTATAAGCTTAACTACATCTTTTTCAGTAAAAATGCCTAACAAATTTCCTACCTCCATCACCAAGACACACCCACTTAATGGTTGACTTTCGAGATTTAAATCTAATGAGGAATTTAAAGTGGTAGGTACATAATTAGTACATCTTTCCTGACTCATCAAGACAATAGCTTCGATTACAAAACTATCAGGGTTAATCGTTAATGGAGAACGATTAATAACATGATTTAAGCTAGGTAAGTTAATCAGCTGATCGTTTAATCGCATAATTAATTCGTCAATTCTAAGGATTTTATTGAGATCACGACGAAGTAGCAGAAGCTAGATGAAGTTAACTGTTGAAAATAAAAAGTTATTCTACAAAAAAATAAAATCAAGCAAATATATGATAAATACCCCCTAGAAATCTTACAAGGCCTAATACAGGGTACACAATGCAAGTTAGTCACTAAGCCAGGAAGTAAATATAGTCTTACAGTCACCAAACTTATTTTATTGTCAAATTAGAGATAGGATCTCAAGAGATAACCTTAATTAATAGTCTTGGTAGTCTTAATAGTCTTGTTAGTGTGAAATCTTTGAAATTAATTGATGAGTGAAAATATTAAATCCTTGCTCTTGAACGTCGCCAAAAGTTCGTGCTTTCAGTTTTCTTGATAAACCTCCAGCAAGACTTTCAAGAAATAAGGCAGGAGGTGAGCCAGGTGCTAACAGCGGGTTTCCCGACTTGTACTCCTTCCTTACGGGACGCTTTGCGAACAAAGAAGCGACTGGCGGCTATCTTCTCTTCTCTACCTTGGGCTGCGCCCTAAGCGTAGCTATGCCGCAGGCTTTACGAGACGCTCCGCAAACGTAACGGTAACGAGTATTCGAGTGTCACCCGTAAGGGTCTTGAGGGTTTCCACATCACTTGACGCCAGTCTGCTTAAGTCGGGAGACCCGCTCACAAGGCAAGCTTCTTTATGCCTCTTAACCCGTCCACCGCAGTGACTGTTCATGAGCAACTGCCGTTAGTGATGTACCCCTATGGGGAAGCAAGCTATACGTTAAGTTGACACCTATGTACCCTGCCTTAAGCCGCTTCTCTACGAGACGCTTTGCATAGCTTGCTTGCAATACGCTTGGGTTAAGAATTTCTTCCTTCTCTTTGCGTCCTTTGCGTCCTTGGCGGTTCGTTAAAAAAATTGACTTGAAGAAAGAGTTTTAGCCTTAACCCAAGCGTATTGAGCTTGCTTGGACGTAGGAGTATGCGTCTACATGAATTGCCCCTACGGTAAATCAAGGCTTTCACTGCCTTTTTGCGTAAGTCCTAGAGTAAAGGTGAATTTAAATCCTGCTTCTTATCTTCAGAGGGGCCCCACCTTTCCCTCTCCCCTTTAACAGAAAAGTATTGCTACACTAGTAGTGGTTCTCTCATCCTCTCAACCACCTAACCTATCCATCAAGATTTATTGCTTAGTTTAATAATCTATTATTTATAACCCCCGACTTAATTCGAGGGTTTTTAGTGCTGAAAAATTAATTTATAATTTTGATTTTATTAGAATGCTGCTAATGAGGTTCACCTTTTAAATACAGCTTCAATCGTCTTCCCACGATTCGTGATTCAATAGGTCGATAATTCTATCTCTGAGTAGAAATTCGTTTTTTTCTAACTCAAGTTCAAAATTAACCCAGTCACAATGAGGAATATATTTACAGAGAGTATAAATTGGCTGCTGACGGTTAACAAATCCCTTTTTAACAAGTTGAAGTGCTTCTTGCTTGATAATCTCAATGTCATATTTAACCGTAGTGTTCATAGGTCGTTCCTTTGTTTTCAATCAAGGAATTAAGAATCAAAACAATAGTTACTTTGACTCTCCCTTAAACTTATCAAAGAAAATTGGCGAGAATTGTGAAGAATCAAGACATTAACCCTTGTTGGAAGTTAGATATATCAGTAAGATACTCTTTGAGTCGCCACGTATACCCCCTTTAGGGAGATTCTTGCTTTGCAAGAAGGCTGGCACAACAAGCTGTAAACACCAAAAGAGGATGTAGATGCTCTCTGTGCGACTTGCCAAAAGGTAGGCTAGGGTAAAGAACATTCTCTAGAAGACTTATACTATGCTCTTGAATCTTGATGAAGTTCGTCAATATTTTCCCAGTCTAGCTAACAAATGGACTTTTTTTGATAATGCTGGCGGGTCACAAACCCTGAAAAAAGTAGTAGATAGAATTAGCGAATTTCTCCTGAGTTCTGATGTCCAGTTGGGAGCTTCTTATGGGGTTTCTCAACTTGCAGGAGAACGATTGGCTCTAGCAACTAGGGGAATGGCTACTTTCATTAACGCCAATTCTTCTAAAGAAGTGGTCATGGGCCCGTCTACTACACTGATGTTGAAAGTTCTCTCAATTTGTCTGGGTCAAACCTTCACCCCTGGTGATGAAATTATTGTTACTAATTGTGACCATGAGGCAAATATTGGTGCTTGGGTCGCTCTGGAAAAACAAGGAATGAAGGTTAAAGTGTGGCAAATTCGCCCAGATACCTTGGAACTTCATTTAGCAGATTTAGAACCATTGATCAGTCAGCGCACTAAACTAGTAGCCTTGACTCATGCTTCTAATGTTCTGGGAACCATCAACCCTATTAAAGAAATTGCTGCATTTGTGCACGATCGCAACGCGATGATTTGTGTGGATGGTGTAGCTTATGCACCCCACAGATTAGTTGATGTTCAAGATTTGGATGTTGATTTCTATGCTTTAAGTTTTTATAAAGTCTATGGACCGCATCATGCCTTACTTTATGGCAAAGAAGAACATTTATTAAGATTGCCTGGTCTGAACCATTATTTTATCGAGCAGACAGATATACCTTATAAATTTCAGTTAGGGAATGTCAATTTTGAATTAAGTTATGGAATGTTAGGTTTATGTGATTATCTAAGTGAGTTAGCACAACTGCACTACGGCAATCAAACTGCACCTGATTTGAGAAATCAAATGGTGCAGGCGTTTGATTTAATTAGTATACATGAAGAAAAGATTAGCGATCGCCTTTTAAACTACCTCAACAGCAAGTCTAATGTGCGAGTGATTGGTCAATCAAAAGCTGACCGTCAATCCCGTGTGCCAACTATATCTTTTGTGGTAAATGGAATGAATAGCTCAACCATTCCGGCAAAAATTGACCAACATTACATTGGGATTCGCTACGGAGACTTTTATGCTAAACGGCTCATTGAATACCTGGGGTTAGGATCGCAAGGTGGAATAGTCCGGGTAAGCATGGTGCATTACAATACGCTTGAGGAAGTTAACAGCTTGATTGAGGCTTTTGAGCAGGTATTTTAGCTAATTGGTAATTCGTAATCGTCATTACGAATTACCAATTATTTCGACCTACTTACCCGTTAACAAGCTGCAAAACTTGCACCTCTTCCTGTGGGGAAATTAATGTTTTACCCATCGGTAGAACAGCTAAGACATTGGTTTGAGCTAAATTAATTAAATTGCCGGAACTTTGACTACCACCAGCTTTGTGAAATTCGTAAACTCCATCGATTAAATGTAATTTACCCCAAAGGTAAGTTTCGCGCTTGCCATCTGATCGCAATTCATCATGCGATCGCACTTTCAAAAATACTGGTTCCCAACCTTCAGTAATTCCCGAAAGTTTCTTGATTGCTGGTAGCACAAAACGCCAAAAAGTTACTAAAACAGCACCAGGGTTTCCTGGTAAACCAAAATAGAGGGCTGAACGGGTACAGACGCGATTAATCGCGTCTGTACTGGGGAAAGTGGCGACAGTGAGCGGTTTTCCTGGTCTCATCTCCACAGCCCGAATGTGGATTTTTGCTCTTAGTGACTCTAGAATTTTGTCAACATAGTCATAATCTCCCACTGAGACACCACCAGAAGAAAGAACTATATCAGCGATCGCAACGGCGTGGGCAATGACTTTTTCCAGAGCAACTGGATCATCCTTAACAATACCTAAAATTAACGGTTCTGCCCCACTCCGCTTTAGCAAAGCTGCCAGCGCATACTGATTAGAATCCACAATTTGCCCTGGTTGCAATTGTTTATCAACTGATACCAACTCATCACCAGTGGAAAAAATTGCCACACGCGGACGGCGGTAAACACTTAATTGCAGAGATTGTGCTGCTGCCAATACGGCAATTTCTGGGGCATTTAACTTAATTCCTGCTGGTAGTAGTTGTGTTCCAGCTTGATAAAAAGATGCTTTGTGTCTGACAAATTCTTGTAGTTTTGGCGTATCCAGGATAAATACGCGGTTTTCTTGCCGACGTGTATTCTCTTGTATGACTACAGTATCCGCACCTGCTGGGATCACCGCACCTGTGAAAATCCTTGCTGCTTGCCCTGGTTGAATCGTAGACTTAGGCTGATACCCAGCCGGAATATCTTCAACAATTTCTAAAACGGCTGGTTGTTCGGTGCTAGAGTGCTGTACATCTTCGTAGCGAACTGCATAGCCATCCATTGCCGAATTATCCCAATGGGGAAAATCTAGCGGACTGGTGACAGGTGTTGCCAAAATCCGACTATCGGCTGCTAATAAATTGACAACTTCTGTATCGCGTTGATGATCCAACGGTTGCACCAAATTTAAAATAATTGCTTGTGCATCGCTGACTGATAACATAGCGATCGCCTCCAACTTTTCTTTTATTCTTGGGTAGCTTTATCTAGATTTCTACGAGCGGTAAATCCCAAACTACACACTGCTAGTAAACCGATAATTATGCTTCCTTCAGGGACTTTGGATACCTGAACCGAATTGTTGCTTAAATCTAGTATTTGCTTTGTGCCTGCTGCATCTCTATTGTTAAAACCAAAGTCTTTAGCTAGAACCTCATTACTAAAACCTTCATCTATGAGTGCGAGATTATTATTAAGCCATGAGTCACCAAGAAGACTATTATCCTTGCCAACATCAAAGGGGCCAAAGATTTGCTGGGTAGTGTTATCAAAGTTGAATCTCAAATACCTGTAGTTAGATACACCACTAAGCACTGGAGTGAAACTATTTATGAAAGTATTCAAGGGATCAAAGAAGGAAATTGAAAGAGACTGCAAGTTCTTCGTAGCCCCTAAACCTGCTTCAGAGATGACGCTTGGAGCAGTTGTTGTATCGTAGTTAAATGAACCTTTAGCTGAATAACCGGTGTCTCCTTTCCAGTTAAAGTTGAACTCAGCAGCATCAGCTAGGTCGTTAGTGATTATGGCGATCACTAACGCTAAAGCAGTAGTCATCACCAGACTAATAGCTGTTCTAGTAAACAGATGTGTCATCAATGCAACCCCGAAATTAATTTAAATTAAGTTTCTACAACAATACAATACAGATGTACAACCCTACTGTGTGTTGCATCCATGACGTGTAATGGTTACTTTGTGAGATGCTTACTAAGTATCAGCAGAGTATCAAAACCGCCATAGGAGCTTAATCCTATTTTTGAGTTATGCAATTGTTAGTTGCACAAATTTTTGTTGACTGGTTTTTGTTCTTTTATAGCGCAGCAACTAGCCGAGTCATCATCTTAATATTAAAAACAAGAGCGATCGCTATTTCCTAACCCCTAAATAAAAATACCTGTTTTGTATGACAATCGAACGAGTTCCCCAAAAACACTATCCCAAGGCTGATATTGGGCGGCGAGGTATGGCATTGGGGCTTGATTTCCTTGGTGTCTGGTTAGTCAGTTCCCTACTGGGAAGCGGCGATATCGGGATTCAATTTATTGAAATCTTAGTTTTCGTAATACTTTGGCTGGTTTTGCGGGTGCTGGTGGTATACAACAATCATGGGCAAAGTTTAGGGCGTTGGGCGTTCGACTTAAAGGTGTTGTCAGTTGAAGATGGGGAAGTAATGGGCAGAATTCCAGATTTGCCCTCACTGCTGAAGCGAGAGGCGATTATCGGCTTGGGTGCCCTTTTAGTGTCAATTGCCTTGAGCAATATTAGAGCCAACCCCACTGCTATACTGCTAGTACTTCCCCTAGCAATTGATTGTGGGACTGCCTTCTCTGATACCCAGATGCAGCAGGCTTTACACGATCGCTATTGTGGAACTTTCATAGTTTCGTCGCGTCGTGGCTACTCGCTCGATATAAAAGTCAAAAGATTAGTTGAAAATATGCAGCGGAATGTGAGAAGATAGTCATTTGTGTTAATTCTCTTCAGGCTTTACTGTTTGTAAGATTATGGCTAAGAGTAAAGGTGTCCGCATAATTGTCACACTAGAATGTACCGAGTGTCGGACAAATTCAGATAAGCGTTCTCCTGGTGTTTCCCGTTATACCAGTACCAAGAATCGCCGCAACACCACTAATCGGCTAGAACTGAAAAAGTTCTGCACCCACTGCAACAAACATACCGTTCACAAGGAAATTAAATAGAGATGAGTTATTTCCGTCGTCGCCTTTCTCCGATCAAGCCAGGAGAACCAATCGATTATAAAGATGTTGATTTATTGCGTAAGTTTGTCACCGAGCGGGGTAAGATACTGCCACGTCGGATTACTGGGCTTACGTCTCAGCAACAGCGAGAGTTGACATTAGCAATTAAACGTTCGCGGATTGTGGCTTTGTTGCCATTTATCAATGCGGAAGGCTAAAAAGAGTGATGAGTAGAGACGCGATTAATCGCGTCTGTACAGGAGTTAAGAATCAAAACTTCTAACTCCTAACTTAAAACTATTTAAACTGTTCACCAAAATTAAAGTGCGAGAGTTGTGGAGAAGGGGACGCTAGTTGAATTTAGGGTTCAAGGCGATCGCCGTCTGGGCATCGTAGAACGTCCAGACGGTAAAACCCGCTGGTTTGTGGTAGATGAACGTGGTCAATCCCACAGCCTCGCGCCTAGACAAATAACCTATACAGTTACCAAAGAGACCTACAAACCCTCTGAAATTGCTAGCTTTTTGGAGCAGGTCAAGCCTTATTTAGATCCATCTAGCTTGGAAGTAGCTTGGGAATTACTGTTTGAAGATGGGGAAACAGTCACCCCAGACCAAATGGCGAATCTGCTATTTTCAGAATCAGCCGCGCCTCATTGTTACGCCGCCTATTGCTTGTTATCAGACGACAAACTTTATTTCAAGCAAAAAGGAGATGCTTACGAGCCGCGAACTGCTGCTCAGGTGGCAGAACGCAAGCATCAACTGGAAGTAGAGGCACTAAAAGTTAAGGGACAGCAGGAATTTTTAACTCGTGTAAAGCAGGCGCTCAAAGGTGAAGCAGTAGAGTGGGGGCGCCACGATCGCCAGCGCTTAGAAGGACTAGAAAAATACGCAGCGCTGATTGCTGACACCGTGCGGACAGGGGTCAATTATGACTCCTTAGCTCGCGCTTATCCGCCAAGCGCTCCAGTTTTAGAAACTATGACCATGCTGGGGCGACCCACAACACCCCAAGGAGCATTTCAACTGTTGGTGGATTTGGGTTATTGGAGTCCTTATGAAAACTTGTTCCTGCGTCGTTCTTCAATTCCGATTCAGTTTCCTAGTAAGGTATTAGAAGTGGCGCAACAGCGTTTGGATTTCCCGCCGATTGACTCAGATACAAACCGCCTGGATCTGACTCACCTGAAGGTCTACACCATTGATGATGAAACTACCACCGAGATTGACGATGGTCTAAGTTGGGAAGTACTTCCCGATGGACAAGAACGCCTATGGGTGCATATCGCTGATCCCACTAGATGGTTAGTCCCGGAAGATGAATTAGATTTGGAAGCTAGAAAGCGGGGTAGTACAGTCTATTTACCTACGGGGATGATTCCCATGTTTCCAGAGGTATTGGCAACTGGGCCAATGAGTCTGATACAGGGACGGGTTTGTTGCGCCCTCAGTTTCGGGATTGTTTTAGGTGCAACTGGAGCGGTAGAAGATTACAGCATTCATACCAGCTTGATTAAGCCGACTTATCGCCTCACCTACGAAGATGTAGATGAAATGCTGCAATTACGGGTACAAGCAGAACCGGAAATTGCCGCGATCGCTACTTGGGCACAGCGGCGCAAAGCTTGGCGTTACGCCCAAGGGGCAATTAGTATAACTATGCCGGAAGCGACGATCAAAGTCAAAGGTGACGAGATCAACATTGACATTTTGGACGATTCCCCGTCGCGGCAACTGGTAGCAGAAATGATGATTCTTGCCGGTGAAGTTGCGGCTCGTTATGGTAAAGCTCATAACATACCTTTGCCCTTTCGCGGTCAGCCGCAACCAGAATTACCTCCAGATGAGGAATTGCTCTTACTTCCAGCCGGATTCGTTCGCGCTTGCGCTATGCGTCGTTGTATGCCCAAGAGTGAAATGAGCATTACGCCTTTGCGTCATGCTGGTTTGGGTTTGGATACTTATACCCAAGCAACCTCTCCCATCCGCCGCTATAGTGACTTACTTACCCACTTTCAATTGAAAGCTCATTTGCGGGGTGAAGTTCTGCCATTTTCCGCAGAACAACTAAAAGAAGTAATGATGACTGTCACCGCCGTCACCCAAGAGGTGACGATGGTGGAACGGCAAACTAATAGATATTATGCTCTAGAGTATTTACGCCGTCATCCAGAAGAAACTTGGGATGTGACAGTGTTGATGTGGCTGCGGGAAGACAGTAACTTGGCCCTAATTTTGTTAGAAGATTTGGGCTTGCAGTTGCCAATGACTTTCAAACGTTCTGTGAACTTGGGCGAACAGATATTAGTGAAAGTTAGCCACGCCGATCCGCAAAAAGATATGATTCAGTTTCAAGAAATAATTTATCAAGAAGCCCAAACAGCAGCGAATTAATTCGTAATTCGTAATTCGTAATTTGTAATTCTTAATTCGTAATTACGAATTTTTTAACTTGGCTCCAACTACTTTCGGACTTTTCACGATATCTGGAAAACCTCTCTCTAAATCTCTCTCCTTTTAGGAGAGAGACTTTGAATTTTCCTCCTTCTCAACACGGCAAGGGGGTTAGGTTTTTTGTGGGCTTTTCCAGATGACCTGAATTGTCAGCAACCTCTTTCGGTTAGCATATAGAGTAAATGGAATGAGGTAATAGTTGTGAATATATCTTTGACCCCAGAACTGGAACAGTTGGTTAAGGATAAGGTTAATAGTGGTCGATACCACTCAGTCAGTGAGGTGATGGGTGAAGCATTGAGATTGCTAGATGAACGCGATCGCATTCGAGATCAGCGTCTAGCAGAATTGAAAGCTAAAATCCAAGTTGGTATTGAAGAACTCGAACGTGATGAGGGAATTGATGGTGAAGAGGTATTTGCAGAAATAGAGGAAGACATTCGACGCGCTGAAGCTCAAATGCAACAAGTAGAGGCTGCTAAATAATGAGTAGGTGTATTTTAGCGCCTTCAGCTAGATTAGATTTGAAAGAAATTAGCAGCTATATTATCGGCATCACCGATTTGCTTGATGGGATGTTTTAGCAGGCGATCACCCAGGTTGTAAAACATAAAAGGTTTTTGGAAACCCAGGTACTTGAGTTTCTTTGAACCCTCTTCTAATCAACCATGAAAAAAATTCTTCTTTTTTAGTTGGGAAAATCTCAATATGGCTGCGTTTTATACTCCACATCTCCTGACTTATATATTTGATAAGACAAGAACCATACCCGTTGCCTTCTTCATCTTTATAAATTAAAAATCTATCTATTTGCCAACAAGCTAAACTATTATTATACCGATAACTGGCGTTACCCACCTTTTTACCTTCAAAATAAATATTGTAGTAAGTGTAATCATCAGGATTTGAATCGTCGCCTAGTGATTCTTCGTAGTCATGTTTAGAGCCTTTTTTTATCTCAATGCCTTGTGGACACCCTTGTGGTAATTCATTGCTATTCATAAGTGGCTAAGTTGGGTAAATTACTAGATATTTTTTTTACTTTAGATAATACCAGATTCTACACAAGAGAAATCACACGGGTTTATTTACTGAAAAATATACCAAGCTGAATGCTCGACTTTGATTGAATTTTGATTGGGAGGATTTGTGATAATGAAACAGATTTTGGGAATACTATGCGTAGTGTCCTTTTAATTGTTTGATAACTATTATTTTTTATAGATAAAAAAAAGATGGTACAGCCAGAAAATCTATATTTCGATATCTATAAAGAGCTTGTGAGTTATTGCTATAGATTGATAAAAATTGACGAAGAATCGATCATATCAAGAGTTGATAGTGATTTTGAAAGATATTTTGAAAAAAATGATTTACGTAAAAGTATACAACATTGCTTTAGGGATGTTAGTATTTTTTATCAAGATATTGATGTTTTTGATATTTCATTAAAACGAAAGTGGTTAAGTAATTTTCGTCACCAATATACTAATTATGATGAAGTATTAAACTACCTCACTACTCAGAAAGTAAAAAGCCTCACATCTCTTAGGTATGTTCAGATGTACGACATTGATGACTTAGATGAGCTATCTAAGTTTGACTCTATTCCTGTTAGACAGGCTATTTATATAGATATAAAATCTGCTGTTAGCGGCAGTATAAACACAACTTGTACGTTACGGATTTATGAAAAATACAAAATTTTAGAAAATGAGCGATTGAGAAAACAGGAGATAGCGCGACAAGGATACATAGAGAAAGAAAAACTTTTAGAAGAATCCATTAAAATTCAGGAAGATATAACCAATGTAGAGAACATATTACATGAGAAGTTGAACAGCTTTTGTCTCAATACCACTTATCCAATTGAGTTTAAGAGAGATGCAAACAAAAGCTTAAATAATGCCATTATTTGGGGTATATTTTTACCTACATCTTGGTTATCGTTGATGTTTTTATTTGCAATTGCTGTTACTATTTCAAATCCATCATCAGCAACATCTCAGGATATACCAAGAATGTTTGGTACTTTTCTTTTTTCCATTATTCTTGGCTTACCCTATTTAATACCTCTTACAAAATACTTGATTTTTTATTTTCAGTATCTAGAGCAAAAACCAATTTATCTGAGAAATTTACAAAAATATAGAAATTCTTGCTACTATTTAATAAGTCAATATGATGAAAAAAATGATAGATTTTATCGTAATACAGGTAAGCGTCCTCAACATAAATATTACTTATATACTCTAAAGGAAATAGATATAAAAATAGAAGAGTTGCAGAAATAATACCTTGAATTTATAACAAATTTGGCGAGTAGGGAAAATTTGAGTCCGCAGTTTGGGGGGAGTAGGGGAGTGGGTAGGTTGCGATCGCCTCCCGCGTGACTTTGCCCATCGAGCATTAAGAAAGGCAATACCGCGCAGAGATATTACGCGATCGTAACTCCGAATTTTTCTTAGCGTACAATTTTCCCAAATTGGCATGGTGATGCCTTACCCGATTTAATCCTGGTGCGGCTCGAAGACTCAACAAAAAAATTATACAGCAGTGTAAACTGTTGGCTGATTTTCCTAATATGGGGCAAAGTTGCGATAATTTTGGCAGTGGTTTAAGAACGTTTTCCAATCGAAGATTACTTGATATTTTATCGTCCCATTGATGGCGGTGTGGAAGTTGTACGTGTTGTCAGTGGTTATCGAGATTTAGAGACAGTTTTTTTAAGTGAGGATATTCCTTAAAATTATATTGATGTAAGCGATCGCTTTCTCTGACGAATATGTCAACAAGTCATAACAAAGTAATTATTTTTGACACAACCATGCGTGATGGAGAATTGACGCCTGGTGTCAAAATGAATTTGCAACAAAAAATCACCATATCTCAATTGCTCGAAGAAATGGGAGTAGATATTATTGAAGTTGGTTATCCAGGAAGTTCTCAAAAAGATTTTGATGAAGTATTTCATATTTCTAAAATCATTAAAAATTCTACTATTTGTGGGCTAGCGAGTTCCAATCCAAATGAAATAATCACTCTTGCTGAAGCAATTAAACCAGCTATAAGAGGTAGAATTCACACTTATACTCCGGTAAATATTAAAAATCAATCTAAATTAAGCAAAGAAGAAGTATTAGTAACAATCAAAGAGAGTGTTTCTCTGGCACGCAATTTCTGTGATGATGTAGAATGGAGTGCTTTTGACGCTCCCAGAAGTGAGCCAGATTTTTTGTGTAAATCTATTGAAACTGCAATCAAGAGTGGTGCTAATACTATTAGTATTCCTGATAGCTTAGGTTTGGCATCGCCAGAAGAATTTTCACAACTTCTGCAAATGATTTTTAATCGAGTACCAAATATTTATCAAGCTGTCGTTTCAGTACACTGTCATGATGATTTAGGCATGGCAGTAGATAATTCACTTATTGCTTTAAGTTGTGGCGTGAGGCAAATTGAATGTGCAATTAATGGTTTGGGTGCGAGGAAAGGTAAGGCAGATTTCAAGAAAGTTGTGATGGAGGTTTTAAAACAAGGAAATTATCAAATTGATATTGACACTTCATTAATGAGTAAAGCAGCAGAGTTTATTTTTAAAATAACTGGAATTGTCAAGGAAAAATAGTTAAGATAATCACTCTTTTTTCCCCATTTACTCACATCGTGCTTTTGACATCACAGCCAGGATATAGTCATTTTTACCATTGGTATAAGCCTCGCGATCGCTCCGAAAACTTGCCGCCAAATCGCGTTTTAAAGCTTCATATCGTTTCGCCTCTTCAGGATGCCTTCTCAGATAGTCGCAAAATAGCTTGTGTTCCTCCCAAAATTTGCTGTTAACCTCGACTATGTGAACATGATGAGTCCGTTGCTTTCCGTATGGTGGCATTCCTTTCACAAAAAACATCCGTCCAGGACGTGGGTCTTCACGCCAATAAACGTATCCTAAAGATTCTAATATCAAAACAGCAGATTTCCCATCTACTAAGGAGCATATTCCTACCATAATGTCAATAACTGGTTTGGCTGCCATTCCTGGTACTGCGGTACTACCAATATGTTCAATTTCCACAACTAAGTCATTGCCTAGTGCTTGCCAAATACGCTCGGCTTCTTGTGCAAACAAAGTCTGCCACCGTGGGTCATATTCGACTATATTTACTTCATCCATCGGTGAAATTAATTTGATTTACAGCGATCGCGGCTGGTTAAATCGTTTACTTAATTTCCATTCAAGCAATTTTATTAGTATATAATTATGGATCGTGTCGAATTAAAGCTAGACCATGCCTAAACTAAAGACTCGTAAAGCCGCAGCGAAGCGATTCCGTGCCACCGGCACCGGCAAAATCGTCCGTCGTAAAGCTTTCAAAAACCACCTTTTAGAGCACAAAACTTCCGATAAAAAGCGTAGCCTGTCCAAGAGTACACTTGTACATGAACGCGATGAACTCAACGTGCGCTTGATGCTCCCATATTTGTAAGTATTTCAGGAAATAAGTTATGACACGGGTAAAACGCGGTAACGTAGCTCGGAAGCGCCGCAATAAAATTCTCAAACTAGCTAAAGGTTTTCGCGGTTCCCACTCAACTCTGTTTAGAACTGCCAACCAACAAGTGATGAAGGCACTACGGAGTGCCTACCGCGATCGCAAAAAGAAAAAGCGCGATTTTCGTCGTCTGTGGATCACCCGCATCAATGCTGCTGCAAGGCAACACGGCTTGAGTTACAGTCAATTGATCGGTAACTTGAAAAAAGCTGATATCCAACTAAATCGCAAGATGTTGGCACAATTGGCAGTCCTCGATCCAGCTAGCTTCGGCAAAGTTGCTGAACTAGCAAATCAAGCTAAAGGATAAAGGTGGCAAAGGATGTATAACGGATGTAACAGATGGCAAGTAATTACTCGGTTACATCTGGTATTATCCGCCACTATTTTTTGGATATCTTGCTTTTCCGTAGTGGGTACAGGATTAGCTGCATCTGCCGCCGAAATGCCAGAAATTCAGCAACGGGGCTATTTAACTGTTGCAGTTAAAGACAACTTGCGTCCCTTGGGATTTAAAGATGCCAAAGGTAATTTACAAGGCTTAGAAATTGACTTGGCACAGCGCTTGGCAGTTGATTTGGTTGGTAAAGCCACCGCTAAGGTCAAGTTTAAACCAGTAGCGAATCGCGATCGCCTGTCTGTAGTCTTAGACAAGAAAGTTGATTTTGCGATCGCTAGGGTAACAGCAACCTCCTCACGCGCCCGCATAGTTAATTTCAGTGTTCCCTACTATTTGGATAGCACTGTATTAGTTACAAAAGATGCCTCTATCCAACAGTTGAGTGATTTGGCAAAGCGCAAAATTGCCGTACTGAATAACTCCAGCACCATTGCTAAAGTGCGGTACTATGTGCAAAATGCCGAGTTAGTAGGAGTGGATTCCTATGACGAAGCGCGAGAGGAAATAGAAAATAATGCCGCCGTAGCCTTTGCCGCAGATGCTAGCGTTCTGAGTGGTTGGGTGCAACAATATCCCGAATATCGGCTACTACCAACCAAGCTATCTACTGAACCTTTGTCTGTAGTCATGCCCAAGGGATTGAAGTACGATGAGTTAAGACGAAATGTAGATCAAGCGATCGCTCGTTACTTAGAAGAAGGTTGGCTCCAGCAACGCTCTCTATATTGGGGTTTACCTTAAGAGACGCGATTAATCGCGTCTGTACAGGAGTTAGGAGTAGAGACGCCATTAATCTCGTCTGTTAAGATCATTATCCTCATGCCCAATAGGCTGATAATAGATTACAGAAGCAACTTTTAATATTTGTATTTACAGCAATGGATAACAGTCTAGCCGTTGTTTATCTCTCAATTTTGGTGGTAATACTCACAATTGCGGCCGTGGGTGTTTTTCGCCAGATTTTCAAAACTCGCAAGATTGAAGGCTCCTTTGGAAAATTGCGAAAGAAGTTAGAGAAAGAAAAGGGTACGACTCAAGAATATTATGAGTTAGCCAGTATTTATTCAGAAAAAAAATTGTATTCCCAAGCGATCACGCTGTTTCAAAAAGCTCTGAAAGTTGCCGAAGAAGAAGGAGAAGAAAATATTGCCCCCATTTACAACGGGCTGGGTTATGTTTATTTTATCCAAGAGCAATATGACCTAGCAATTCGTCAGTATAAAGAAGCTCTCAAATCTAAACCAGACTACGTAACAGGGTTAAATAATCTCGGTCACGCTTACGAGAAAAAAAAGTTAACTACTCAGGCGTTACAAACTTACGAAGAAGCACTAAAATTTGCTCCAAATAACTCTATTGCTAAACGCCGTGCTGAATCTTTACGTCGTTTAGTTTCTGCATAAATTAAGACCTAACAAGAACAGCCCCTTCCGTACTAGCGTTAGGGAGTAAGATTCAAAGGAGAGAGGAATGGGGAGCATCCCAATTTTGCAAATTTACCAAGATAATAGATTGTCATTGCGAATGAAGCAATCGCAACATCTAGACTTTGCGATTGCTTCTCTACGAGACGCTCCGCGAACGCTCCATTTCATTACGCTCGCAATGACAAAATATGTTTTTACACATTTGGGATGCTCCCGAGGAATGGAAGTCAAGTCAGTGTGTATTGTATACAAACGAAAAGCGCTATAGTCTCCAGTCCCCCCAACTATTAGCAAATTAATTTAGCTTTAGCTTGCTTAATTTATCGGGTTTCAGGCTTCGGCCTAGAAATAGATAACTATACGTCTTTTGTAAGAATGTAAAAGATGATTAAGCGGCTAAGGCGTTTTTTGTGGTTAGCTATTCCCATCATTGTCGTCATATCTATCTCACTAGGATTAATGGAAATATTGACGGCTCAACAGCCTTCAATTTCCCATCCTCTCACTTCGCTAACAGAGGCAGAAATTAATACAGCTGTTTCGGTGATCAAAAGAGAAAAAACTTTGAGCGAAATGGCAGCTTTTCCACTTATTGCTTTACAAGAACCAAATAAAGAAGAAGTTCTTAAATTTACACCCGGTAAAGCTTTTGGGCGAAAAGCTTTTTTGGTAATCTATGAGCGATGCCTGCGGCAAGGACTCTGTCCTACGCAAAACAAAACCTTTGAGGGAATTGTTGATCTGACAAGCAAAAGCTTAAGTTCTTGGAAAGAAATACCGTCTGTCCAACCTGCGATCGTCAATTCAGAATATGAACTGGCAACTCAGGTAGTTAAAGCCGATCCTCGATGGCAAAAAGCGATGCAAAGGCGGGGAATTACCGATTTCAATCGAGTCAAAATTAGTTCATGGGGCCCAGGCATCCTGAGTCAACAGGAAGAAGCAACAGGTAATCGTTTTTGTCGCAGTTTATCTTACTACAAGGGTAAAGGCTGGAACTATTACGGTAGTCCGATTGAAGGAGTTGTAGCAACAGTCAATTTGAACACGGGTAAAATCGCCAGTTTTGTTGACAGAGGAAATGTCCCTTTCTCTCAAGAAAACTGGAACTATGATGTAAAGTCCTTGGGCAAATTACTTTCACCACTTAAAGCATTAAAGATTCTCCAACCAAATGGTGCAAGTTTCCAGATCAAAGACAATGAAATTAGCTGGCAAGGTTGGAAGTTTCGCTATTTAATGCATCCTCGGAATGGATTAATGCTATACCAAGTGACGCACAAGGACGGGGAAAATATCCGACCAGTTTTATACCGTGCTAGCCTATCGGAGATGGTAGTACCTTATGGCGACCCTGAGCCTACTTGGTCATTTAGAAATGCCTTTGATGTTGGAGAATATAACCTTGGTTTGCTAGCAAATACGATGGAGTTAGGTAAGGAAATTCCCGAAAACGGCCTGTTGCTAAATGCTGTATTTGCTAATGAGCAGGGAGAACCTTATGTAATGCCAGGGGTTACCGGGATCTACGAGCGCGATAACGGAATGCTTTGGAAGCACTATGAGTATAATACTCAGCGCAATGATGTCCGTCGCAGTCGAGAACTAGTGATGACGATGACTGCGGCCATTGACAACTATGATTACAGCATCAATTGGATTTTTCACCAGGATGGAACTTTAGAAGTACAGAACGAATTAACAGGTATTGTACTGGCGCAGGGAACGGATGCCGAAAAACAGGCTGAAGATAATTCCTATGGTCGGCTAATCGCTAAGAATATCTTCGGAGTAAATCACCAGCACTTTTTCAACTACCGCCTAGATTTCGATGTCGAT
This sequence comes from Nostoc sp., assembly GCF_036916575.1. Classification (GTDB taxonomy): domain Bacteria; phylum Cyanobacteriota; class Cyanobacteriia; order Cyanobacteriales; family Nostocaceae; genus Nostoc. Next base: position 133,321 of record NZ_JBALGC010000094.1, on the reverse strand, counting down.
GGTCAGGCTAATTCCGTGATGGAAATGAATGTGAAAGCTTTGCCGATGGATGAGAAAAATCCTTTAGGAAATGCGATCGCACTTGCAGAAATCCCGTTAGCAAACGAAACGGCTGCTGTCCGCGATTTGGATATGAAAAGCAGTCGGGAATGGATGATTGTTAGTGCAGATAAGAAAAATACGCTAGGGGCTGCACCTGGATATATGCTAATGCCTGGGGGAAACTCCACATTTTTCCCTGTAGAAGGCTCGAAAATCCGTCAACAAGCAGAATTTGCGACTCATCACGTTTGGATAACAAAATATAAACCTGCTGAACTTTATGCTGGCGGTGATTATCCCAACCAGACTCAACCTGGACAGGGTTTGCCAAAATATATTGCAGACGATGAGTCCTTGATAGGTGAAGATATCGTGCTGTGGTACACAATGGGCGTGACTCATATTCCGCGATCGGAAGATTGGCCTGTAATGCCTGTTCACCGAGTTGGCTTTAAGCTAGTCCCTAGAGGATTCTTTAGCCGTAATCCAGCAATTAATTTACCAGAGTAAAATATTAGTTTTCTCAAGTTTCCTTCGTTCAGTTTTTTCACAATCTGCAAACCTGTAACTTGAATGCTGATAAGCTTATCGTAGGTAAAATACTGGCAGTTTTCATTCATAGGATACCTCATGAATTTTCCAGAAATTAATATTCCCGGTGATGGCACACTGCACGCTCGTTTAATTACTTCCTTAGGTGAAATTATAGTTCTTTTGGAGGAAGACAAAACCCCCAACACCGTCAAAAATTTTGTAGGTCTAGCAACCGGAACAATCGACTGGAAAGACCCTAAGACAGGTCAATCTCAGAAGGGGACTCCTGCTTACGATGGAGTTCGCTTTCACCGAGTCATCCCTGATTTTATGATTCAGTGTGGCGATCCGCTGGCTCGTTATCCAGATATGGCCAACCGTTGGGGTACTGGTGGCCCAGGATATCAATTTGAAGATGAGTTTCATCCTGAATTGAAACACTCTAGTGCAGGTATCCTCTCAATGGCAAATGCAGGACGCGGTACTAATGGTTCCCAATGGTTCATTACAGAAGGGCCAACGCCTCATCTTGACCGCAAACACAGTGTTTTTGGTAAAGTTGTCGAAGGTATGGATATAGTCAACCGCATCGCCAATGTGCCTACGACTAGAGATCGTCCGAATCAAGACGTAGTGTTAGAAAAAGTAGAAATTTTTCGGCAGTAACTAACACCTCTTTAGGTTAATTTCTACTCCCTCGAATGAACAAATTGCGTTAGTGTTATTCCCCCCTTTTTTCCTAGTTTAAGGAGGGTTAGGGGGGATCTTGATACAACCTGATTCTTTACAAAGCACAGATGTACCAAATAATAACTAATTAACCGCACATGATATCAGAGGATCTTTGGATTTTTTGAGAAGTTGTACATAAACTTTCTAAATTTATTGGTGATGGTTAACACACCGCCCCAAATTGAAAACAAATTTGCCGAAAAATTAAGATTTATTTTAAAAAATCAACAGTAATGTTGTTAAAGTTCAGAAGCTAGATTCAAATCAGGCACGAGGTTTGGGCGATGCCTACCCTGGACAAGCCGGGAGCACTTCAGACAAAATCCTTACAAGTCTTCACTTCATCAGGGATACAAGTTTTGAGACAATCAGAAACGATTTAATAATAATCAAGCACTTATAGTCCACTCTTATCGGACTCCGTGTTATTTCTGTTGAAAAGGGAGAACACAAACATGAAATTGGCTTACTGGATGTATGCAGGCCCAGCCCACATCGGCACTCTGCGAATCGCTAGCTCTTTTAAAAATGTCCATGCGATCATGCACGCCCCACTTGGCGATGACTACTTTAACGTCATGCGCTCCATGCTATCGCGGGAGAGGGATTTCACTCCAGTGACAACCAGTGTCGTTGACCGCAACGTTTTAGCACGTGGTTCTCAAGAGAAGGTGGTAGATAACATCACCCGCAAGGATGCCGAGGAACACCCAGATTTGATTGTGTTAACTCCCACCTGTACTTCCAGCATTTTGCAAGAAGACCTGCACAACTTTGTGGAACGGGCGCAGTTGGAAGCGAAAGGAGACGTAATGCTGGCGGATGTGAACCACTACCGTTACAACGAACTGCAAGCCGCCGATCGCACTCTCGATCAAATCGTCCAATACTACATTGAAAAAGCCCGGAAGCGGGGCGAATTGGCTGAGGGCAAAACTGCAAAGCCCTCAGTTAACATTATCGGTACTACTACCCTCGGTTTCCACAATAATCACGATTGTACCGAACTAAAACGGCTGATGGCTGACTTGGGAATTGAGGTAAATACCTTAATTCCTGAAGGTGCTTCGGTAAATGACTTGAAAAAGATGTCCCAAGCCTGGTTTAACTTAGTACCTTACCGTGAACTCGGTTTGACCACAGCTCGTTACCTAGAAGAACAATTCGGCACACCTTATATAGATATTACTCCAATGGGTGTAGTGGAAACTGCCCGTTGTATTCGCAAGATTCAGCAGGTAATTAACGCTCAAGGCGCAGAAGTTGACTACGAAGACTTCATCAATGAGCAAACCCTCTATGTATCTCAGGCTGCTTGGTTCTCCCGTTCCATTGACTGTCAAAACTTGACTGGCAAAAAAGCTGTGGTCTTTGGTGACAACACCCACGCCGCCGCAATCACCAAGATTCTGGCGCGAGAAATGGGGATTCATGTTGTTTGGGCTGGAACCTACTGTAAATATGATGCAGACTGGTTCCGCGAACAGGTGAGTGAGTATTGCGATGAAGTGCTAATTTCCGAAGATCATGGTGCAATTGGGGATGCGATCGCTCGTGTCGAACCCTCTGCCATTTTCGGAACCCAAATGGAACGCCACGTTGGTAAGCGTTTGGATATCCCCTGCGGCGTAATTGCTGCACCAATCCACGTCCAAAACTTCCCGATTGGTTACAAACCATTTATGGGTTACGAGGGTACTAATCAGATTACAGATTTGATCTACAATTCCTTCACTTTGGGAATGGAAGATCACCTATTAGAAATCTTCGGTGGTCATGATACCAAAGAAGTAATTACTAGAGGAATTTCTGCTGATTCTGATTTGAATTGGACAAAAGATGGTCAAGCAGAATTGAACAAAATTCCTGGATTTGTTCGCGGGAAAGTGAAGCGTAATACTGAAAAATTTGCCCGCGATCGCGGTTTCAAAGAAATCAACGCTGAGGTATTGTACGCCGCGAAGGAAGCCGTCGGGGCTTAGATTAGAGTTTAATTGAGAATATTGAGGGGTGAGGAGTTATGTATACTCTTTACCCCCATTTTTTTTGCTTTAGTGATAAAAATTAAGTGATGAGATATCATAAATGTAATATTAATTTTTATATATTTCTCTCAATAACTATTTAAAATAACCAAATTAAATATAATGAAAATACCATTAGGTTTAGTAATTCAAGATGAAAAAATCACTAAATACCTACTTGTTTATCAACCTAAAAGTGATAAATCAAGATATCTAGCTTTAGCAGGATATAATCTTGACAACTGGGAACTTCTTAAGAACGATATAATAAATGCTGTAGAAGGTTCTGAAATTAGAAAAGTTACGCCTAGTGATTGGGGGACTCAGTTTGAGGTTAAAAGCGAGTGGACTGGGCCTAACGGTCGATTAATTAAGGTAATTACTATCTGGCAACAAGATGAAGAAACAGAATTTGTTAGATTTATAACACTATATCCTGATAAATCACAGGAGACTTAAACGATGACAACAGCTAGTTTATTTCAGTGGGTAGAACTGAAGCACAATGTTCCTAATAGTCCTGTAAAAGCTGGCGATAGAGGGGTTGTGTTGGATCATCTGCGTCCTACTAAAACTCAGCAAGAGCCAGGATATATTTTAGAAATCTTTAAAGACAGTGAAACTCTAGATGTTGTTTCTGTGCCTATTTCCTGGGTCAATCCTCTACCTGAAACCTGGGGAAGTATTGAACATGATACAAGACAGACAGTTTAAAGCAGAAAAAATCAAGCTCATTGCTAAATTTCGTCTGCGATCGCGGTTTCAAAGAAATCAACGCTGAGGTGTTATACGCCGCGAAGGAGGCTGTCGGGGCGTAAGTTAGCGGGTTTGCGATTCTTAATAATAAAGAGCATATCTTAATAAATGCCTTTTATTATTACTTATTCTAACTATTAGAAAGTATTAAGCGATCACATTACCTAAAATAAGAAATGTATTATTTACTTTGGATAAATGAGAAGGATATGATCGCCTTCTTATAAACTCAAGGACTAATCATACGCTGAAGTCCAACTAAAATTGTAAATAACGAGTTGTCATTCCTCAACAATAACTACTCCCATCCCAGCAACATACTTGACAGGCAAACCCTTATCTAACTCGCCGGGTTGCCAATCATAAGGTTCATAGCTACCTAAATTTGATAAGTCAGTCTCTAGCCATCCTGCATCCGATTCTTCATTGACTACAGATAACTGAGATTCCTGACGATTCTCTTTTCGCCACTCTAGAAACTGTAAGAAATCTAGAACTTCCTGCTGTGCATTTTCTGGAAGGCATTCTAGTTTCTCTAAAATCTTTTCTTTGAGAGAATCCATGCTTGCTGCAACCCTTCGGGCGATCGCATTTCTTAACGCAGAAATTTACTGATAAATAAAAATTAACAGCGAATAAATATCACAATACAAAATTATTACTTCGGGGATCTAATAGGCAGAATAACCCACTAGAGTCAGAACCGATGTGTCTCCCATTACGAAGTAAAAAAAGCATCATGTAAGCCTCGCAATCTCTCTTAGAGAAAAAAAGTAGATGCATGTTAATGTTTTAATCTCATTGACTTTCCCTTCACACCTTTTCCTATGCATCTGCACTATTTACACCCCCAACACCTTGAAGAATTAGTCAATAGTAGTGGTATAGACTTACACCTAGTGCAACTCAATTTTAGGTCACTCCAAGGCGTAACAGCTTATGAGTACCTATTGATTTCTGAGCTACTTCCCCGCACCAATACCGGAATGGTGAAAAGTGGATGGTTGCAGCGTTATGCTCATATCACTGAAGGTGGTTGGTGGTGTTCGGGGCTAGACCCTTTGAATAATTGGCAAATGATGGAATGGGGATGCTTTAAGCCAAACCAACCTCGACAGAATCACAATGGTAAGTCCATCAAATACGAGCATCCCCCCAGCACGCCAACGCGGGTGTTTTGTTTGCGGGTAACGCTGCAAGTGTGGCAGCAAGTCGCTGGACGTTACAATCTGGTCATGCCTGACGATATCACCATTACTGCTGATGGTGAAGCTGAAGGCTTTTGGCAATGGGTAATGCAACAGAACATTCCCCTCATTCTTTGCGAGGGTGTGAAGAAAGCAGCCACACTGTTGACGCAAGGATATGCAGCTATTGCCATTCCCGGAATTACTAGTGGTTATCGGGTTGTTAAAGATGAATTTGGCAAAGTTACCTGTCGTCAGCTAATTCCTGATTTAGCAGCGTTTGCAATTACAAAGCGTAGCTTTTATATTTGCTTTGATTTTGAAACTCAACCTAAAACAATTGCTGCTGTAAATAATGCTATTTCTCAACTTGGTTGTTTATTCCAGCAAGAAAAATGCACTGTTAAAATTATCGAACTTCCAGGAATAGAAAAAGGAGTTGATGAGTTTATCGTTGCTAAAGGTGCAAGTAGTTTCGAGAAACTTTATCGGCAAAGTGTTGATTTAGAAATTTATCTTGCTCAAACCAAACCCTACACTGAGTTAAGCATTCCTGCTGCATTCACCTTTAATCGCCCTTATATAGGTGAAATTTCTTTCCCAACTTCTGGATTATTAGGAGTCAAATCAGCAAAAGGAACAGGTAAAACTACAGCACTGCAAGCCGTTGTTCAGCAAGCAAAAATCCGAAATCAACCCGTTTTGTTAATTACTCATAGAATTATACTAGGACGATTTTTATGTGAAAAAATTGGTATTCAATGGGGAATAGAGAAAAATTCAAAATTCCTAACTCCTAACTCCTATACAAACGCGATTAATCGCGTCTCTACTCCTCTAAACTCCCTTGGATTGTGCGTTGATTCTATTTGGAAACTTAACCCTGAAACTTGGCGGGGAGCAATAGTTATTTTAGATGAAGTAGAGCAATCTTTGTGGCATCTATTAAACAGTAATACTTGTAAGCACAACCGTGTAAAAATATTAAAATTATTCCAGCAACTAATTTCCACAGTTTTAACAACTGGAGGGTTAGTAATTGCCCAAGATGCTGATTTATCAGATGTGTCACTTGAATATTTACAGGGATTAGCAGGAATTAAATTAACACCTTGGTTAGTTCTCAACCAGTGGAAACCTCAGCATGGGTGGGATGTGACTTTTTATGATTCGCCGAACCCAACACCGCTAATTCACCAACTGGAATTAGATTTACTTGCTGGACGTAAATGTTATGTTACTACCGATAGTCGCGCTGGGCGTTACAGTTGTGAAACAATTGAACGTTATCTGAAAGAGCGGTTACAAAAATTACGACGGCAATTTCCCAAAACCTTGGTAGTTAGTAGCCACACTACAAACACACCTGGCCACGCAGCGGTTGATTTTATCGCAGCTATTAATCAAAAAATATCTGAATATGATGGCGTTTTTGTTACCCCTAGCCTTGGTACAGGAATTAGTATTGATGTCCAACATTTCGACCGAGTTTATGGCATTTTTCAAGGAGTAATTCCTGATTCGGAAGCAAGACAAGCATTAGCAAGAGTGCGGGATGATGTTCCCCGTGTTGTCTGGTGTGCTAAACGAGGTATTGGCTTAATTGGTAGTGGTAGTACAAATTATCGGTTGCTATCTGATTGGTATCAGGAAAATCAAAAAGAAAACTTAGCTTTGCTTAGTCCACTACATAAAATAGATGTGGATTTACCTTTAATTTATGACCCGATTCATTTGCGAACTTGGGCCAAGTTATCTGCACGCGTAAATGCTTCTATCCGCCTCTATCGTCAATCGATGCAAAATGGTTTGATTGCTGATGGGCATCAAATTCAGATGCGGAGTAATGCTGTTCCCAATAATATTATTCGAGATTTACGCCTGGCCTTTTTGGCAACTGATGCTGATGATTTAGCTACCCGCAGAAGATTAATTTTAGAAATTGTCAAAGTTCAAAAAGATTGGGCGCAAAGCCGTCAAAAAGCTAAAGAAATTAAACGCAAAATTAAAGATATTAAACAGCAAAATCAACTATCGGTAGCAACTGCTGTAGCTAATGCTCAAGATATCGATTATGTAGAATATGAGCAGTTATTAGTGAAGCATTCCCTGACTGATCGAGAACGCAACCAAATCAATAAATATGTTCTCAGACAAAAATATGAGGTAGAAGTTACTCCTTGGCTGAAGTTGCAGGATGACCACGGATATTATCCTCAACTGTTAATTCACTATTATTTAACTCACGAAAGCGAGTATTTTCATGCTAGAGATGAGCAAGAATGGCATCAGCAATTATCTTGGGGTGAAGGGAAAGTTTTTCTACCAGATTTAAAAACTTATACGCTCAAAGTTGAGGCGATGAGAGCCTTGGGAATGCTTCAGTTTCTTGATGCAGAACGAGAATTTACTGAGAGTAATCCAGATTTGATATTGCTTAAAAATGTTGTTTTTCAGCATAGTAAGCATATTAAAAGAGCGCTTGGGATTAACTTAGTTGGGGAGAAAGAGCAGGTTTCAGCAATAAAAATACTTAGCCGACTATTAAATTTGTTGGGCTTGAAACTAAAGCGGGTAAATGAGGTTTATCAAATCGACCTGGAAACGCTTTATGATGGCAGAGAGAGAATATTTGCAGTTTGGCATCAACGGGATGAGTTGATGTTGACTGATGTTAAGAGGGTTGGCTATGAGTTGCCTGATTATTCTTCAGACTGGAAGCTTGAAATTCTACAAACCAAGCCTTATACCGCAGTCGTCAATATCCTGTACCCTACTATCTAGTGGTGATGCGTTTCACACTGTGCTAATATCCCAATTTCTACTTTGCCTTCACCTGTGCCTGCTTCACCATCGCTATTAGAGTTTGATGGGCATCTTCCGCATCTGCTAAAACATGATCAAACTGAATGCGAACTGGTACAGCTTCCCCATTTACTTGCGCTGTTAAATCCATACCTTGTGCATCAATTGACAGCATTTTTGCTGCAATGTCTCCGACGGGCTACGCCTACGCATCTGTTATACCGCCAAAAGCTTTAGCATAAAGAACTATGGCATCAGCATGATCATCATTCATATGCTTGTAGATGCGCGAACTAATATCAGCAAAGAAATCCTTTGACATTGTGAGATTGAAAATGAGCAATACAGTAACAGCTTAAATTTTAAGCTAACAACGTGAATGAAATTGGCTGATTTTCTTTCTTTGCGCTCAAGAATATGAATTTTACGCCATTGTTATCATAAATTAATTTTATTTTTGGGTGAATAATTAAATTAAAATAAAACTTATTCAGTATTTTTACCTTCCATTACGGAAACCAGACAGCTTAAACTGTAGCAGAAGTATTAGCCAAAACTATTGAAGCTAAGAGACAATGAGCGAAATTAGCCCCAGACGAATTGTAATTGGGGATGTGCATGGTCACTATGAAGGTTTAATGACGTTGTTGGAGGCGATCGCCCCCACCTCAGACGATCAAGTCTATTTTTTGGGAGACTTAATTGATCGAGGACCTCATAGTGCACAAGTAGTTAATTTTGTCAAGCGAAATAACTACCCATGTTTGCTGGGAAATCATGAGCAGATGTTATTAAACATTCTCACCAATGAAAGAACCTCATCCCCGACGATGCAAGCATGGCTGTACAGTGGAGGGCAAGCTACCGTAGCCAGTTACCACGAGGCTTCAATCCCTGATGACCATCTGGATTGGTTCAAGAGTTTGCCTACATATCTCGACTTGGGGGATATTTGGTTAACTCATGCTGGTGTTGACCCTTCCAAGTCGGTGACAGAACAAACTGCCGATCAATTGTGTTGGATACGAGAAGAATTTCATAGTATTAAAAAACCCTATTTCCCAGATAAGCAAATTATCATCGGTCACACCATTACTTTTACTCTGCCGGGTGTTTGTCCTGGTAAACTGGCACAAGGACAGGGATGGCTAGACATAGATACTGGCGCTTATCATCCCCGGAGTGGCTGGTTGACTGGACTGGATGTCACGAATAACTTAGTTTATCAAGTTAATATTTTTAAAAACTATCACCGTGCCCTGCCCTTAGAAGATGTAGTGAACCGAGTTGATCCAGCCAAAATCAAAGTCGATCGCCGCAATCACAATTGAGCAATATTCGAGATCAGGCGGAGTGGGGGAGCAGCGAAGAATAACTAACGTCCTATGCCCTCAAGACCTCGCTAATGGTCGAATATTAGCTTTATAACTAGCTTTATCCAAGCCATACTTTCCATTACTAGGTTGAGAGTTAATTTCACGTCTGAGGGCATCAATGCGATCGCTGGTTCCGGGATGCGTACTCAAAAATGTTGGAGCAGAACCACTCTTTTTTAGCAGCTTTTGCATAAAGGAAACCATTGCAGACTGAGCATAACCAGTACGTGTCAAAGTTCGTAATCCTCTTTGATCAGCCTCAAATTCATTTTTACGACTGCGTGGCAAGTCTCGCGCTAACTGTACACCAATTTGCACCGCCGTATTTCGGTCTAAGCCAGCAGCTGTTAATAGGCCACCTTCGAGAGCTTTTTGCTGCATCTGTTTGACTACGTGTTTCCCGCCAATGTGACCAATTTCATGGGCGAGTACACTTGCTAGTTGCGCTTCATTGTCTGCGGTTTTCAGCAAACCCGTGTGGACATATACATAGCCGCCCAAGGTAGCAAAAGCATTAATACTGTCATCCTGAACTACTTGGAAGGTATAGGGGAGATCGGGGCGATCGCTATTTGCTGCTAAACGCCGACCAACTTGTTCCACATAACGATTAACTTCCCGATTGCGGTAAAGCCGGACTTGACTGCCGACTAATTCCTGATTAATCTGCTTACCAAGATCAACTTCTTGGTTAGGGGATATATTAGAAAGTTGAAATGCCTGAACTCCTTGGAGTAGAAGAGGCAAGAAGTCTAAAGTTCTTCCAGGCAAGGGTGTACTCAGACACAGACTCAGGGCAACTACCACCGAAATTAAAGGATAAAACCAGCGACGCCGCCATAGAGGGGAATTTGCAACAAAACCTTTCCAATTCAACATAATCTGCACTGAAGATAATTTTGGGAGAACATAAAATGATGGGACAAATGATGAGACGGTTTTAGATCATTCTAAGTTGCATTTTGAACTCAAGACCAAAGGGGTTGTTATACAGCCAATGCTCACGTCAATCTCCCGAATTGTGGGGGGCTAGAGATTCCCTCTAGGCATAGGCTTAAACACTAGATTTTACCTTCTGGATGCGTCAGTCCTAATAGGCAAAAGTTTGAGAGTCATCTGCCGTCACTTTGAACTTACGAACTCGTGATCAACTGTCGCATAACCGCAACGCCTAGCCGCTTTGAGTTATTACAAAATAGGGAAAATTGCTATTCCCATTGAAAACTTTCTTGCTACAATCAATTACTTCACTATTACCTCGGAAAAATTTTTATGGCTATTTTAGATTCAAAAGGTCGTTTGTTCGGCAAAATCAACCTCTTAGATTTAGGTGCTGCACTGGTAATTCTGCTAGTTATATTTGGCATCTTTGTCTTTCCTGGCACTTCTGGTTCTGTTGCCCAAGTCGGTGCGAAAACAATACCCATAGAAGTAGATTTAGTAGTCCGTGGTTTGAATGTCCGTGACCCTGAACAATTATTCAATAACGGATTAAAAAAAGGCGGGAAAACTAATGTGATTATTCGCAATCAACCCTATGGGGAGATTGAGATTAAATCTGTTCAACAGCTACCTAGAACAATCAATATTCCTCAACCTAATGGCACTGTTAAAGAATTGCTAGATCCGAAGACCAATAATTTTAGTACAGATTTGATTTTGACTTTAGATGGCAAGGCCCAGGTGACTGAGAATGGCCCAGTTCTGGGTAACAGTAAAGTGAAAATTGGAATGCCATTTGAGTTGGAAGGCTTTAATTACAACTTCAATGCAACTGTTATTGATATCAGATTAAAAAACAAATAGCATTTGCCTTTTCCTCTTTAAAAGCAGGCTGATAAACCGAACTTTATAAAATCAAAAAACTCGGTTTATCAGATTATTCAATTGAGGTTATAACTACTGAGCAGCTTTCGCTTCAAACATTAAATACGTCCCTTCTAACCCTTCTACAATTGTGCGTGTATTGGCAATCATCATTTTCTGATAAGTGTCAGCCTCACTTCCTGGTTCACCAAGTCCCTCAGCATATAACTTCCGGCGAGAAATTTTTACTTCAGCTTCTCTTGCTACAGATTGAAGAAAATTAGGATTAATTGCCGCCTCAGTAAAAATTGTTGACACTTTAGCCTGTTTAATATTTGTTACCAAATTTTTCACTTGTGCAGCCGTCAGGTTTTTGTCAGTACTAATACCTTGTAATCCTCCTGCTGATGAAATACCGTATGCTTTGGCGTAATAACCCAGTGCATCAGAGGTTGTAACTAACTTGCGTTCTTTGACAGGAATACTGGCAATTCTTGACTTAATCCAGCTATCTAGTTGAGCGAGTTCATTTGTAATTTTTTTGGTATTGCTGGTATAAACCTCTGTATCACTAGATTCTAATTTTATCAGGTTACTATTAATTACCTTCACCATTCTGATAGCATTTTTGGTATTGTGCCAAAGATGAGGATCAGTTATATTTTTACCGCCTGCCTGAAATTTTTGTGGTTTAGGCACTGCCAGTTGACCGACGGCTATTTTCGGTGCAGTGTTTTTAGTTGCTTTAATTAATTTGATCAGATTTGGTTCAAAATTGTAACCAGTATAAAGAATAAGATTAGCTTGCTCAATGGCTTTACGATCTTCCGGTTTTGGTTTATAAAATTGGGGGTCGGCTGTAGGGGAAATTAAGCAGGTAAGGTTAACTGTATTCCCGGTAATCTGTCTGGTTAAGTCACAAAGTACACTTGTAGTCGCTACGACTTGAGGAAGATTATCATTTACCTGCGTAGTAGTCTGAGTGAATGCGGTTCTTGTAGCTTGATTTCCACACCCAACAAATCCAACCGTCAAGGCAACAAGAATAGCTCGGAAGCAATTAGTTGATGGTAATTTTTTTGACATCCTCAACTCCTACTGGATGTATTGAAATAATCATTATCAGTAACAGATTAGTGAAATACCAGGGGGAAGCCTTCAACAAGGAAGAGGTTAAAGGTTGAGGGAAAACGGGTAAGCCTCCGGCTGGGAAAATTGTAAAAGTTAAGGCAAGAGGAATTAATCGACTCTCTCCTTTCACACTTTCCCTTTCCCCAGCTCACATCCAGCAATTTTTGCTTGGTGAACCATTATTAAGGTTTTTACAGGCAAAATGTTAGTTAACTTTACGCAACAGACTGGAAAACTGGTAGAGGTAAGAGCACAATAATAAAGGCGATGCTGGGGAGCCTCTGGTAAGAAGTGTAGTTCTCTCCCCGTTTGTTGAAGGGGCTATGCCATTGTGCTTACATGCCACAAAGGTCACAAATTGATTAGGACTATCAGGTTAAGGAGTGCAACGTAGTAATGCTGGGGCTTATTGAACATACGGGTTGATTTCGCAAACTGAGTCGTGAATCTAAGGCAATTGTAGCTGTGGTTTTGTGAAGTGTGGGCATATGGTTGTTACAAAATTGGCGAATTGGCGATTTTTTAGCCATTAGCCTTTGTTAGACTAATTTTCACCTAGTAAAGCCTTTCAATAGCGCTCAGAGCATCATCTAACTGCTCTTTATTACTATAATCCCGGCTGTACTTTATGCCATAATTTTTATCCTTTAGTTTCTTCATCATTAAATAAAAACCAACTCAAGTATATTGAACAATTCCTCAAAGCTAATATTGGTGAAGATAAACAATGGTAATTTTAGTTATCCTCGTTAACACCCTGATTTCGCTGATACTACTCTATGTGGCTTGGCGGGTGTGGCAACTCAAGCAGCAGTTAGCATACATAGCAGATAGGTTAACCGTCTATGAAAGTTGTACCCATGCAGCACTGAATAAAGCCCCTGAAAATATTTATCTTAGCCAGGAGAATATTTATAACTTACGGCAGAAAAATCAAGCGCTACAAATGCAAATCCAACAAGTGCGGCAAATTATCAGTCTACTTTTGTTAGGACGACAAATTTGGCAGCGTTATTTTCGGAGGCTAGAGTTAACATCTGGGAAAAGAACTTTTGCAAAATGAGTTATGTCAGGTTTACATGAACATTTATAATTAGGGCTGATGCGAGGACACCGGGATGTGGTGACACAAAGAGAAGTTTAAGCGCCGATTTGGGACTTATAAGTCCGCCATCAGGCTTACCGTCAGCATAAAAACTTTGACAGATACGGGGAGTTTTTAATTATAAGTAATTAATGATTTTAATATTTAATCAATATAAGCAACATTTCTGGCTGATATTTTGTCACATAGATTAACTGGATAAAATCGGTGGAGTCTTACAAGGAGAGAAAACCCACCTAAAATGGGTGTAAGGAGAGAAACAACAAGATGTCTAATAACCGTTCTGGAGTATTTATTGGCGGTTTGATGCTGGGAGCTACCATCGGTGCTTTGACCGGTTTGCTCGTGGCTCCACGCACAGGGCGCGAAACGCGTAAAATTTTGAAAAAATCTGCCAATGCTATCCCAGAATTGGCAGAAGATTTATCAACGAGCGTGCAAATCCAGGCAGATCGTCTCTCTGCCAGCGCACTGCGAAACTGGGATGAGACTTTAGATAGATTACGGGAAGCGATCGCAGCAGGTGTAGATGCTACTCACAAGGAAAGCCAAATCTTAAAGCGGCAAACATCTGTTGAAGACTCAGATTCTCTTCCCCAGCAATTAGAACGCTTATAAATGGCATAACCGTGATTGACCCCCTGTTTTGGTTGGGACTTTCCTTACTCTTAGTCGCCACAAGTTTGACTGCGGTTTTAGTGGCGGCACTACCGGCTTTGCAGGAGTTAGCACGCGCTGCTCGCAGTGCAGAAAAGCTATTTGATACACTATCACGGGACTTACCGCCGACTCTAGAAGCTATCCGTGTGACTGGTTTGGAAATCACTGACTTAACTGATGATGTAAGTGAAAGTGTAAAAAGTGCTAGTCAAGTAGCCAAACAAGTTGATCAAAGCCTTGATAGTGCAAGAAAACAGGCTCAAAATCTGCAAGTAGGTACACGCAGCATTTTTGTGGGTGCGAAAGCTGCTTGGAGAAACTTCACGCGGCAAAAACCCACGAAGCGAAATAACGATCGCTTACTAAGCAATGAACAACCACTAACGTTGCGAGAAAGAGAAATGCTCAGGCCAGAAAATCGCCGGATAAAAACAGAAGTATACCGCGCTAATGACGGTTACAACGATGCTGCTAACTGGGAAACCAATTTTGATGATGAAGATTGACCAAAAAATGGCATAGGTTTTCGTCATCAATTTTAGCTTGACCACGGGTAGCATATACTGCTTGAAGGCATTCTTCAAAATCATCACCTTCCCAAGTACCAGCGTGTCGAAGGATGCAGCGTCCCGAAGCCGGACGATATGTAAGTTACTCTTGAACGCCAGAGGTTTCGGTAGAAAATACACTTTATATTAAAAATTCACAAATACCACTGCCTAGTCCCTATTCCCTAAAAACTCTTTGCTTTGATCCCCTAGATTAGAGTAAAGTAAACAAGTGTAAAGAACTATCATTTTTCTAGTACTCTTTTAAAATAACTTGTTCACTTTTAGCGTTGATATTTGTATAAAAACGTCCATGCAATCTTGTTTTTGGCGACGAATTCTGGTATCCATTGCAGTATTTTTCCTAGCTGGGTCAATTTGGGTCATGCATTCTCCCCCAGCACTGGCTTATGACAATCCTGATTTACTTCCTAACACCTTTACTCCAGTTGTAGACTTAGCTAAATCTCTGCCTGTGCTGCAAGAAGAAAAGCTTGTCAAAGATTTAGAGCAGTTTGAAGCCGATACAGGCTGGAAACTGCGAGTATTGACTCAGTATGACCGCACCCCAGGTCGGGCAGTCATAAAATATTGGGGTTTGGATGACAAAAGCATTCTACTAGTTGCCGATTCTCGTGGCGGTAACATCCTCAGTTTTAGCGTCGGCGATGCTGTTTATGAACTTTTACCCAGGACATTCTGGATAGAACTGCAAACCCGCTTCGGTAATTTGTACTTTGTCCGCGAACAAGGTGAAGATCAAGCCATTCTGCAAGCTTTAGAATCGGTTAAAGGCTGTTTGCTCAAAGGTGGTTGTAATGTTGTCCCCGGACTGCCACGAGAGCAATGGATTCTCACCTTGATTACCTCAGTTATTGGTGGGGTGATTTGTGGATTTGCAGCTCAACCCCGCGAAAAAGGACAAGTATTCGCTTGGCAATGGGCTTTAATTTTCTCACCTTTGTGGGGAATCTTGTTTATTGCCTTTGGCATTGGGCCAGTGGTGACACGTACAAGCGACTGGTTACCTCTAGTTCGCAATATCTCTGGGTTTATTATTGGCGTTTTGGTTGCCTACTTATCTCCTATTTTCAGTCGGTCTTCTTCCAGTAATGAGTTATGAGTGAGGAGAAACGCGATTAATCGCGTCTGTACAGGAGTTATGAGTTTTTAATTAACTCTTAACTCTCTGAAGCTGATAAGCTAAAAGCTAATATTTGAAAAGCTCAACAAAAATGGAATGGCATGTAACTGATGCTCAAAGTTTAGCAATTATTGATAGTGAAATTGACACTCATGTCTTTTCACCCGCAGAGTATGAAATTGTGCGTCGGGTAATATACTCTACAGCTGACTTTGAGTATAAGTTTTTGATTCGTTTCTCTGAGCGTGCCTTGCAAGCTGGAGCAGCAGCACTAGCCGCGCGTACCACAATTGTTGTAGATGTGCCGATGGTACAAGTAGGTATTGCTTACCAGATTCAAAACACCTTTGCCAATCCGGTGTATTGCAGTATGGAAGCTCTGACACGCCCTCAAAAAGAAAAAACTCGCGCAGCATGGGGAATAGAAACCTTAGCAAAGCGTTATCCAGAGGGCATTTTTGTGGTGGGTCAAGCGCAAACAGCACTAATAGCACTGGTGGATTTAATTGAAGCTGAAGAAATTAGACCTGCTTTGATAATTGCGACTCCAGTAGGATTTGTAAATGTTGATGAAGCAAAAGGGCGCTTACAAGACTCTCTAGTGCCTCACATTACGATTGACAGTCGCAAAGGTAATGCAGTTGTAGCAGCTGCGATCGTTGATGGATTGGTAGACTTGGCTTGGCAAGCCTATGGACAAGATGGAAATCGGGGTAGTTAGGAAAGTCGGCTCTATCATAACACTTTATGCCAAATAGTATTTAAAAGTATTGAATATCCTGATATTATATTTTTGTTAAGTAGTGCCTAGAAAGGAGCCTTTTGTTGTGGTAAATCGAGGTTTCAGGTTAAGCGCATATCTTGCAATTCCCGTGCTATTAGGTCTTTTTGTTGAGCGAGAAAGGATAAAAGTATATTTAGTTGAAAACGTCCCTCAGCTATCCAATAACAAGGAAATGATCCTATCTAGCCGCCAGCTAATCAGCACGAGTTCAACATCGAAAACATACTACGTTAGTGGTTCTGGAAACGACAAAAATAGCGGACTCTCTACTTCATCCGCTTTTAGGACAATTCAAAAGGCAGCAGATATTACGAACCCTGGGGACACGGTACTGATTATGAACGGAGTGTACACGAATGCAAAACCGACTGGGCAGGTAGTATCAATTACTCGCTCTGGAACTGCAAAAGCATGGATTAAATTTAAAGCATATCCTGGCCATTTCCCAAAACTTCAGCACAATGGATGGAATGGAATTTTGATTAGCAAGAGAGCCTCATATATTGAGATAAACGGACTTGAGGTAATAGGGAACAATGCCAATATAACCCTTGATTATGCGATGAGTCAGAAGACTAACAAACTAAACCCACTGACAAATGGAAACTGCATCAACGTTGATGGACGAACTAATGGTCATGTTCATCACATCCGTATTCTGAACAACAAAGTGCATGACTGTGGAGGAGTAGGCATTGCAGCGATTCAATCCGACTATGTGACAGTAGATAATAACGTGGTATTTAATAATGCCTGGTACAGCGTTTATGGTGCTAGTGGCATTTCGATGTTGAGCAATTGGAATTATGACACCAAACGGGGATACAAGATGTTCGTGACCAACAACAAGGCCTACAACAATCGCATGTATATCCCTTGGATTGCAGTCGGAAAGATTACAGACGGTAATGGCATTATTATCGATAGTTCAAGAAATGATAATAATAACTCTAAATTGGGTGCATATAAAGGTTACACTTTAGTTAAAAATAATCTTACCTTTAATAATGGTGGATCAGGTATTCATACATTTTTAAGTGATCATGTTGATATTGTAAATAACACAGCTGTTTTAAATAATCAGAGTCCAGAAATTAACGATGGACAAATATTTGCTAATATGTCATCTGATAGCAGAATTTTAAGGAATATTCTCTATGCTTATCCTGACAAGGTTATTAACAGTAACAATAGAAATAGAAACGTTATTTATGATTATAATATATACATCAATAGCTCTAAGATAAATGTTAAAGGTCCTCACGATATTGTTGCAGACTCAGAGTTTTTAAGAAAATATCCCACTTTAGAAAAAATATCTGGCGATTGGAAATCACAGTTAGATAAACAAAATCCGCCAACACGGACTTATGTAGAGTCTAAGTCGGCAGGTTTTGTTTGTGGACAAGTGACCTATCGTTTGAAAGGGAAACTTATCAAAGTGGGATGCTCCCGTTAGCAAGAAGGCCGAAGCTACAGGGCAGAAAAATTTATCTCGAATTCAAATGCCCGAACCTCTTGAGCGACCATTGGGAAGCTTTACGGTTGAGAGCAAACTACCAAAATCTCTGCAATAGGTGGCCGGTAATTAGTGTAGGTCTATCCCTTGCACGTCTTTGAAAAAGATGCCTATACTGATTACATCCTCCTGTCTGCTTTAGTTCTTCAATCCTCTACTCTACGCCGCCGACGCGGCTTTTGTTGTTGGTCTTCACGCAAGCGGCGACCGACTTCGTTAAAGAAATCCCGCCGCAGATAAGGATAATCGCTAACCCACAGGTCACGATTGGGAAAGTATATATCGCTGAATTCTTCAATACTGCTCAAATCTGAACGATTTGACATCACTACCATTTCTACAATTTGACCGCGAGTAATAACTTTGTGGGCAGGACGCAATGGTGCTACAAACTCAATGCTAAATCCTGTATCATCACCTATGTCTAAATTTATCTGTTTTTCTCGATTTTCTACAATCACCAATTCGCCTTTGTTGTTGACTGTTTCGGTTTTACCGATCAATTCGTCTGTAATCCACCAATCTAGGACTCGGCCACGGAAAAAGCCGCCGTACTTGTAACGGCGGCATTGAATATTCCGCATACTTGCTTGAAACACTGGATACCACAACCAAAAAAAAGCGCCAATTACCCCGAACACAAATACTATTGAAGCAAACTCAAGCTTGAAAATAACTGTTACAAGCAAAATAACAACTACCGCAACTACAGAAATTAACAGCCGTTGCAAAAAATTTGAGAACTTCCCCCAGTAGTACTTGTACTGCAAACCAGTGGCAATTAGGGGGACAACTTGTTCAAATTTCTGGCGAGTCAGTGGTACTAACATGAGTCCTAAGTAATGAATGCCCAATAGTGTGTTTAAAGTATCTTTTCTAATCCATATACTAACGACTTTAGCGTTAAGACTTTGCGAATCGCTAGTAGCACTCCTGGCATATAACAAGCGCGATCGCTCGTATCATGTCGTAAAGTATAAATCTGTCCTGCTGCGCCAAAAATAACTTCCTGATGGGCAATCAATCCCGGCAAGCGGACGCTATGAATTCTAATCCCTTCATCTGCGATACTGCCCCTCGCTCCTGGTAATTTCTCCGTTTCTTCTACAAGAGCAGGGTTAAAAGTTTTACCCAATTCTCCTAATAACTGCGCCGTTTGAATGGCAGTACCACTGGGAGCATCAGCTTTTTGGTTGTGATGCAGTTCGATAATTTCCACATGCTCAAAATATTTGGAAGCTGCGATCGCGGCTTGTTGCAACAGTATCATCCCAATGGAAAAATTAGGAATAATTAGACAACCAGTGCTAGCTTTGTCGGCAAAATCTGCTAAGTCTTGAATTTGTTCTGGACTTAACCCAGTGGTGCCGACTACAGGACGAATACCGTAGGCGATCGCACTACGAATATTGTCATAAACTGAATCGGGATGGGTAAAGTCTACAATCACCCCTGGCGGCCCTTGTCTCTCGCCAGCCACATACCCCAACATCGGTTCTAATTGATTGGTAATCGGCACTTCCAGGGGTTCGCTTAAACCCGCCAATTCTCCAGCGTCTTTATCTTGATGTTCCAAACTGTGGTCAATTGCACCCACTAGGTTTAAGTCAGGCGCTTGCGCCACCGCCTTAATCACCTCACGTCCCATTTTACCAGCAGCACCGTTGACAATAACCGGGATAGGAGCTTGATTCGTCATAGGTCGAGAAATACTTTTTGAGTCAACAAGGGAATTGTAAAGACTTTGGTGATCTAGTAGCTAGCTTCTCAAATCTCTGGCTTAATTGCGACTCCCCTGATTTGTGCAGCTAATCGCTGAGTTTTTCTATTCCCCAAAGCGGATGGGTTCTCACTTTCATCCCACTATCTTAGCCAGTAACCCGTTTTATTTTCCCTACTTCATTTACCACACCTCCAAAAACAATCCTATACTGTCCCTGATAAGTAGCTTTTATAAAATTCATCAGTCTTCTTTTATCAAGTCCAATTGACTATTTGTAATATATTTGTTAAATTTATTTACATAACTTAGCAAAGCTCAAACTTAACTACCTAATAACTGGTGTTAGCTAAGAAAAGCAGATTTTGGTATCGCTATATCTCATCGACATTTGGACTTCTCCCATCGACCTCGGCTATCAAGTCGGGGTTTTTTATGTTCTCGATTAACTTTTCTTTAGTAGTTACTATTGATTTAGTCATCTTTGAGATGACTTTCGCTATTAACCGTAGGTTTCTAAGCGATGGCGGGTGATGCTTTACTGTTATCGCCAAATGTTGGACTCACCAACAAACTTTGGTCATTAATGTTATAAGGTTGACTCTTAAAGTTATAATATTGAGCCTTGAAGTTATAACATTAACCCTTAAAGCTAGAACCTTAAGCCTTAAGGTTACAACACTAAGCCTTAAAGTTACAACATTAAGCCTTAAAGTTAAAGCGATCGCTCATAGCAGTTCTCAATTGCATGGAATACAGACCATTTATAGGGGCACAGCATTTAACATTGGTGTCAATTTAAGACCAAACCCCTTTTAAACCTCGTTAAGAGCCAGAGGCTGGAAATGCTCTTTCATAGCGGCTCTGCCGCTAGTCTTGAGGCGGAGCCTCTTACTAGGCATTCCCAGTCAGAGACTGGGAACGAGACATCAAGTCGGGGTTTTTTATGTTCTCGATTAACTTTTCTTTAGTAGTTACTATTGATTTAGTCATCTTTGAGAAGACTTTCGCTATTAGCCGTAGATTTCTAACCTATGGTGGGTAATGGTTCAGGCGCGAGATTGGAAATTACGTATTTGGGAACACCGTGCCAATTTAGGAATTTTATACGCTCAGACCAAAAGCTTTTTCAGATAAGGTTTGTAGAAGATACATTGAGTAGCTATACGTACACTTACACTAGTAACAAATATTCTCTCATTAGGTCAGGAGCTTGACCTGTTTTTGATTGTCTATTACCGATGCAGTTAAGATTTTCAATCTGTTTTGATAGATGTAATCAGCAGTCCACGATTGAATAATTCAGCAAGATGATTACATTTATTGATGTTTTTACGATTCTCCCTGACAAACAACAAGATTTACTTCAAGCCATCCAGGATATATATCGAACTGTTGTGAAATATCAACCTGGATATATTTCTGCTCGGTTATTAAAAAGTGATGATGGTGCTAAAGTCACTGCTATTTCGCTTTGGGAAACTCAAGAACAGTTTATTGGCATTAAGGAAATTAAAGGTGTTCAGGATTTGTACAATTCCGAATTGTTTGCAGCAGTTATTTCCAATGATTCTCATGCATATAGCGCTTTTGTCGAAGTTCCAGGCACTTCACACAAACATAGAAAGTAATGAATTAGTGGCTGTCGCTCTTTTGTCACCCAAATAAGATGATAGTAAAGTCCCTACAGAGCCATGTACCTGCTGTTTTTGATGGAATTTACTGTGTCTTATTCCCGCAATAGTTAAAAATCTTCCAGTCAGCTTGAGCTACTAGCCTTGGAATTCATTCCGAGGCGGATAAGGCTTAAACTGGTAAAATTTGAGGTAAGCGATGTCTACGACGAGCTACTCTGACGCATTTCACACCGCTTCATCAGTAAGACGAGACACCAGCGAGTATTTGCTGACATTTGGGCATTGATTCCTCCCTATCTAATGTGTCATCCGAAGCGTCCCGGTTGGTGGGAGAATAAAAACGAGAAATGATCCAAGTCTGGTGTTGTCTCCAGCCCAAAGGAATCTGTAGAAATGTGGAAACGAATTGTATTAATTTTGCTATTGTTGTTGAGCTTCAGCCTGAGTAATTCTGGTGTAGCGGTTGCGGCTGGACTCAAAAGCTTTGTAGACACTAGTGATGGCTATCAGTTTTTATATCCTAACGGCTGGCTGCAAGTTAAAGTTGCCAACGGGCCAGATGTGGTTTTCCACGATTTGATTGAGGTGTCTGAAAATGTTTCAGTTGTGATTAGCCCAGTTCCAGAAGGCAAAACTTTGTCAGAATTGGGAACCCCAACAGAAGTAGGATATAAATTAGGAAAAGCTGCTCTGGCGCCTCCTGACTCTGGTCGTTCAGCTGAATTAGTCAATGCGGCACAGCGAGAAGTAGACGGTAAAACATACTACCTTTTAGAGTATGAGGTTAAACTCCCCAATCAACAGGAACGGCACAACGTCGCCAGCGTCGCTGTTAGCCGTGGTAAACTTTTTACCCTCAACGCCTCAATTCCTGAAAAACGCTGGCAAAGAGTTAAACGAATGATTGATGAGATTGTCAATTCTTTTTCTGTCTATTAATTGGGAATCGAGAATAGGGGATAGGGCATAGAGAAGAAACTTAATCACCAATGCCCAATGCCCAATTACTAATTTAGTCAGAAATATCATGAAAATTCCACCTTTTGTACTTGCCTCAGCTTCTCCAGCCCGACGCCGCTTGCTGCAAACTGTTGGTATTGAACCGATAGTTCAACCTAGTGACTTTGATGAGTCGCAAATTGAACTAAGTGAACCAGCACAATTGGTCAAAACTCTTGCTCAGTACAAGGCGGAAACTGTAGCCCCGCAGTATGAATCTGCTTTGATTATGGGTTGTGATTCAGTTTTGTCCATCAATGGTGAAATTTACGGCAAACCAGCAGACTTCTCTGAAGCGATCGCTCGTTGGCAGATAATGCAAGGTAACTTTGGCGACTTGTATACAGGTCATGCCTTAATTGACCTTGACCAAAACCGCACTTTAGTAAAGTCTCAAGTCACAAGAGTTTACTTTGCTCAAATGAGCGAGCGCGCAATTAAAGCCTATGTTGCCACAGGTGAACCCCTCAAATGTGCTGGTGCCTTTGCCATTGAAGGTTTTGGTAGTTTCTTCGTGGAAAAAATCGCAGGCTGTCACAGCAATGTAATTGGACTGAGTTTACCCCTGCTGCGGCACATGCTAGAGGAACTAGGATACGATGTCACTGATTTCTGGCAATAGTCTTTTGGCTTTTGTTCAAAGTGAATAACCAATGCCCAATGACGCCAGTTGCTTCTCCTGTCGGAGACGCTCCTACGTCGCTAACGCTTTGCTATCGAGCGTCGGGAACCTCCGCAACGCACTGGCTCCCTAATGCCCTGTTTGGCCAATGCGCTACCACAGGTTGTAGACTGGCCACTAGATTGCATTCCCAACTAGAATATGTCATTTACTTCTATACCCTCGCTGCGTGAGCAACAACATCCCCTAATTCGTCAGCTAGCTGATTGTATTGAGGCAGCTTGGCATCAGCACCTGGATCTATCGCCTTACCATTTGCCTGATGAGTTGGGGTATGTGGAAGGTAGACTAGAAGGCGAAAAACTGACGATTGAAAATCGCTGCTATCAAACGCCCCAGTTTCGGAAAATGCACTTGGAACTGGCAAAAATTGGAAATATGCTGGATATTTTGCACTGCGTCATGTTTCCCCGTCCAGAATACAACCTGCCGATGTTTGGTTGCGATTTAGTTGGGGGTAGAGGTCAAATTAGTGCAGCGATCGCCGACCTTTCTCCTATCCAATTAGAGCGCACCTTACCAGAATCTTATACTTCTGCACTGACACAGCTAACAGTGCTTAACTTTTCCCAACCCCGTGAATTACCTGAATGGGGAAATATTTTTTCAGATTTTTGTATCTTTGTGCGCCCCAGTTCCCCAGAAGAAGAAACAATGTTTCTCTCACGTGTGCGAGAATTTTTAGACATTCATTGCACCCAAGCGATCGCCTCTAGCCCAGTTTCAGTTGAACAAGTCACACAAAATATCGCTGGACAACACAACTACTGCACCAAACAGCAGCAAAACGATAAAACCCGCCGCGTACTAGAAAAAGCCTTTGGCCCAGCTTGGGCAGAACATTACATGACCACAGTTCTATTCGACCTCCCAAATTAATTATCCCGGCGTTGCTCCCGTTGCGGAATGATTTAACAACTTCCTTTTATTCTACCCCTGCATCATATGCTTTCCCTACCCAACAACAGCTTGCCCCAATTCATCCTACTGTTATGCAACACCATTATCCCTTCATCTTTTCCATCCCCTGTCTCCCTCCAGACTTACAGTTTCCTATCTGTAAGCTCTGTTACGTTTTCACGTAACGGATAAATGTAGAATTCATTCAACAAGAGTTTAATGGAGTTCCAAAATAGCAGCAGGGAAAGTAGTAAGGTTTTTAAAGCGAATATCACAAGATGGTTTGTTGTTTTGGTAGGTGCAAGCAACTAGCCCTGCTAACTCATTTATTAGAAAGTTAAGGAAACTCTGATGTTAAGAATGCTCAAGTTGACAAATATTTTTTAGTTAATTAATCGTTGATTGACTTAAGGAAGACTCACTTTTGTAGCAAGATTGTATCCCGCAAAGGCAACAGTCTATTTTTGATGTTTCTTTTCAATTTTGTAGCTAACTGTAGTTGATACTTTTTCGCTAACTTTTATTAGTATTCTTGCCATTGTTAATTAACCACCTCTGATCAAGCTGTGGCAATGGATGCTAATAACTTTATCTTTGTGATAGCGAATGTAGCAATATAGTACCGCATCATATCAATTTTGGATGTTTAGAGAAGTGATATATTGCGTCTCTACATCTGAATTCATACTGCTTGTGAATTCAGCTAACTCCCATCGCACTCATGTCTCAATAATACTCAGAGTTATTGAATAGCCAGCTACTAGAAAACACCATTTTGCAAAGCCATAGTGTTGAGTGTTGATCACACAATGGATTTTAAGCTATACCCAGCTTTAAACCACTGTTGTTTGTCCTAAGCGGCTGGCTGTTGATTAAAAACCCTTTTATTTTTACTTCCATCAGCACAATTCAGGTAAACGGGCAACATACTATGTCAAGGGTGACTGAAAAGCCAAAGCCAAGTGAGCAGGCACTTAATCGTGAACAAGCTAAGATTTGGTGGGGTATCGCTGTAGCAGTGCCAATAGTAATCGCCGCTGGGATACTAGGTACAGCCAAAATCGAGCAGCTCAGGAGACTAACTACATCCGCACCCATAATGCCATCTACCAATAGCATTAGTGCTGTAGGACGTTTGGAACCGCGAGGCGAAGTTGTTAAATTGTCCGCCCCATCCTCAGGATTAGCACCATCGTCACGAATTCAGCAACTTTTAGTCAGAGAAGGTGAACAGGTAAAGCAAGGTCAAATTCTGGCAATTTTGGACAACCGCGATACCCAAATAGCCGGACTACAAGAGGCAAAAGCCAAAGTGCAAGAAGCCCGTGCGAATTTAGCACAAGTTAGAGCCGGATCTCCAAGAGATATTCAAGCCCAAAGAGCAGTTGTTGCTCGCCTACAAGCGCAGTTTGTTGGGGAAAGGGATGCTCAACAAGCAACTATCGCCCGGATTGCAGCTCAGTTAAGTGGGGGTAAACTCGTCCAACAAGCAACCGTGAATCGCCTAGAAGCTGAACTTAGTGGGCAAAGAGATGTCCTAAGAGCGACAATCAGACGTGTCCAAGCCGAACAGCGCAATGCCCAAGTTGATGCCGGACGCTATGATTTTTTATACCGAGAAGGTGCGATTTCTCAGCAAGAGCGGGACAGAAGACGCTTGAGTGCAGTAACTTCTAATCAACAGGTGACCGAAAGCCAAGCTACCTTGAAGCAGACATTAGCAACCCTACGACAGCAACTTGCCGAAGCTAGAGCTAACCAAATCCAAAATTTAGCAACTTTGCAACAGCAGCTAATCGAAGCCAAAGTTAACCGTGACAAAACTTTAGCAACTTTGCAAAGACAAATCGATGAAGAAAAGGCCAAACTGAGCAGGATTTTAGATGTTAGTCCTACCGATGTTGAAGTAGCGCAAGCCCAAGTTAGTAATGCGATCGCAAATGTCAGAAAAGCCGAAGCAGAACTAAGATTGAGCTACGTTCAAGCACCAATCGCGGGAGAGATTTTAAAGGTTTACACCAAGTCAGGCGAAGCCATCGGTGCAAATGGCATTGCTGAAATTGGCCAAACCAGTCAAATGTTTGTGATTGCTGAAGTCCCCGAAGACAGTATTGGTAAAGTGCGTATTGGTCAAAACGCCACTATCACCAGCGATAATGGAGCATTTAGCGACGAATTAAAAGGAACTGTCACTGAAATTGGCAGAAAAATTGGTAAAAAAGATGTGCTGAATACAGATCCAGCAGCAGATGTGGATGCCAGAGTCGTAGAAGTGAAAATTGCTCTGCCTCCAGCAGATAGTCATAAAGTTTCTGGTTTAACTTACGCTAAAGTTATTGTCGAAATTAATAACTAATCAAGTCATAAATGAGCATTAATAAAATTTATTATTTTATATTTTTGATTGATAATCTTCTTAATTAAGCTGCCTCATAAATTTTCAAATTTGTGTAAATCATGTCTAATAAAATACAGCATTTTGCAATTAATTAAGGTACAAAATACAGATATAAAGCCAGACTGTTTTACTCCTAACTGCTGTACAGACGCGATTAATCGCATCTCTACTCCTAACTCCTGTACAGACGCGATTAATCGCGTCTCTACTCCTGACTTCTGCCGTAACTGCTAACTGTGCGTGGATGCCTAGAAAATGAATCAAAAAATACCTCTGTCGTGGCTACAACTGACAAGGGAAAAAACTCGCCTAGCTGTGGCTTTGGCAGGAATTGCTTTCGCTGATATCTTAATGTTTATGCAACTCGGCTTCCGAGATGCTCTGTATTATAGTAACGTTCGATTCCATAACAGCTTGCAGGGCGATATTGTTTTAATCAATAGTCAATCTAGCGCTGTTCTGGCAATGAGGAGCTTTTCTCAACGGCGATTATATAAAGCTTTAGATTTACCCGCAGTACAATCAGTACATCCGATATATTTGGACTATACAATCTGGAAAAATCCTGTAACAGGTCGTCCTCGTAGTATCCTTGTTTTTGGAATGAACCCAGAAAATAATCTGTTTAACTTGCCCGGAGTTCAGGAGAATTTAGATAAACTTAAACTACCTGATATAGTTTTATTTGACCGTTCTTCTCGGCTGGAATATGGCCCAATTGCTGCTGATTATGAACAAGGAAAGACTGTAACAGCAGAAGTGCGAAGGCGGCGAGTTAAAGTAGGGGGACTATTTACATTAGGTGCATCATTTGG
This sequence comes from Nostoc sp., assembly GCF_036916575.1. Taxonomy (GTDB): domain Bacteria; phylum Cyanobacteriota; class Cyanobacteriia; order Cyanobacteriales; family Nostocaceae; genus Nostoc. The sequence goes on along the minus strand of NZ_JBALGC010000094.1, from coordinate 106,017 downwards.
CGCCGATGGTAATTTAATTACGAGTGATATTAACTTTATGCGGATATTTCCTAATCGTCAGCAAGGATTAATTGATATTGGGCTGATTAGATTAAAACCGGGAGCAGATGCTAAAGTTGTTGTCCAAGAATTACGAAAGTATTTACCTAAAGAGGTAAATGTTTTAACTAAGCAAGAATTTATTGATTTTGAGCGAAATTATTGGGCAAATAGTACAGCTATTGGGTTTATTTTCACATTAGGAACTATCATGGGTTTCATTGTAGGAATTGTGATTGTTTATCAAATTCTTTATACAGAAGTTGCAGATCACTTAGCTGAGTATGCTACCCTCAAGGCAATAGGATATACACAAAAATATTTATTGACCGTCATTCTTCAAGAAGCTTTGCTGTTAGCATTTTTAGGATATTTACCTGGAATTGTTTTTGCTTTATTTATGTATAAAACCGCTAGAGAAGTAACTCTTTTACCAGTTTTTATGAGTTTTGCTCGTGCCGTGATGGTGTTGCTTTTAACTATGATTATGTGCATTATCTCTGGTGCGATCGCAGTCCGAAAATTACGTTCTGCCGATCCAGCAGATATATTTTAATTAATTTACTATTAATTAAAAGAGATTGTTGAGCCACTTAGACTATAATTAATAATTAAGAAATATTAATTTCTGACAGGCACTACATCTACGTCTTGTAACTGCTAATTGATAGCTAAGAAAACTATGATGAAAGAACCTGTAATTGCCATTAAAAGTCTCAATCACTACTATGGCAAAGGCGCATTGAGAAAACAGATATTATTTGATATTAACCTAGAAATTTATTCTGGTGAAATTGTAATTATGACCGGACCATCAGGTTCGGGTAAAACAACATTACTGAGCTTGATTGGTGGTTTGCGGTCTATACAAGAGGGAAGTTTAAAATTTTTAGGTGAAGAACTATTTGGCGTCAATCAAAACAAACTGGTGCAGATGCGACGCAACATTGGTTATATTTTCCAAGCTCACAATTTGCTAGGGTTCTTGACAGCGAAGCAAAATGTGCAAATGGCGGTAGAATTGAATGATAATATTTCTCAAACAGAAGCAGTGGCTAAATCAAAAGCCATCCTGGGGTCTGTTGGTCTAGAAGAAAGAATTGATTATTACCCAGACAATCTTTCTGGTGGACAAAAACAAAGAATTGCGATCGCCCGCGCCTTAGTGAATCGTCCCCCACTAGTGCTAGCAGACGAACCAACAGCTGCATTAGACAAGCAATCTGGACGCGATGTTGTAGAAATAATGCAGAGCCTGGCCAAAAATCAGGGAACTACTATCTTGTTAGTGACACACGACAACCGCATTTTAGACATAGCTGATCGCATCATAGAAATGGAAGATGGTCTTTTAACCCGTAATTTCCCTAATACAGTTATTGGGTCATGATTGGAAAGTGAGAAATCACAACTCATAACTAAGCTCAGACAATAAACATAGGAGTAAAGATGACGTAGGCACAATTCATAAATTGTGCCTACCGGGGACTGTTGAGACTTGGGGACAAGGCGATCGAAGTCTCAACAGTCCCCTTGGGGCAAAAACGCTCAAGGGTTTCAAGCCCCCACCAAGTAGCGCGACTCAATCCCACTTCGCCCAATTTGCTATCGCTGGTGTAAATGCCGTCATCGAGGATTTCAAAGCCGTACTTTTCACATTCGTTGAAAATCTGCACCATGATTTCATTACTAGTAGTGGCAGGTATTTCTGTTTGGGCAGGTGCGGTGGGTTCGTTGAGTGTTCCGTCTTGGTGATGCCAACTGATGTAGTGATTGCATCTCATCCATCTGTTTGCGCGGAATTTCTCTGTGCCGTTCACCATCACTAGCCCAGTTGGGTTGAATCATCGTCGTGAGTGATGGTGACTATCAGTTCTTTACCCGCGTAGATTTCATGATCGTAAAACGAGATTTCTACTGTTGTCAGTGGTTCACGCGAACTAGATGAATGATTAATCTTGTTTATAGTTTTCCATTCGTGAAAGATTAAGGTTATATCTCATTTGTCAAGCTTCAGACAAAGGTTTGATATTGAACATATGCCAAAACGGTTCAGACGCTATGTACAATACTGATGATTTCATCTTTTGTCAGCCAGAAAGCAAAATATAATTTTTATTTATGAATACACGACTTTTAGTACTTGTGTTCGCCTTCGGAACAGTTGGCGATCGCACTTCTGGAAAAAACTTTGTGATCTACTGAATATAGATAGATCTGCACTCTGAAGCTATTATTGTCTAGCCGAGCCTGATTTTTTCATTCCAGTTGACTTTGGCTGAGTTGGGGCATTTGGTTGGCGACTAGTGCGAAAAGTCACATTTACGCCTTCATTCGATTGCTCCAGCACCAGTAGAGGCGTAGGTTTAGCCTTTTGATCCCAATGCATGGTAGCAATCCGACCTTGAATTATTGGTTGCCAGCTATCCTCGTCTTCTATGGGGCTTAGGTAAGTTTCTATACAGTCAATAATTTGACTAATAGTAGCAGAACTTGCTTGCGTCGGTAACTTCATTAACCGGATTTGAATGCGAAACAGCACTCGCTTGGCAGAGTTCCCTGGACTACCAGTCTCATACTCTACATCAAAAATTTCATCTACTTGCCGTCCTGTGCTATTAGCAATTCCGACTGAACCAAGTTGTGCTTGATTTGGACGCAGGGCTTGAGAAACTTTATCTTTAATCTGAATCTTCACTTGATTAAGGATTGCAAAATGAAACACCTCCTCTGACATCCGCATTCGCAGATAATCCAGGTTAAAGTCCCGTGAGTTCACCAAATCAGGATTAGTTTCCATTTTGCGAATTGTTTCCAGCGCCAGCTTAAATTTTTTCTCTAGTTCTCGTGCCCGGAATTGTTCAAACTTAAGTTTTTTCTCCAGCTTATTCATCTGGAGCTTACTATACACAATTAAAGCAATCATCGCTAAAGCCAGTCCTCCAGAAGTTACCACCAACAAAGGTAGTATTTGAGGATTACTTGCTGGCACTTCCTGGGATGCCTTTTTAGTCTTTGTCCCGGAGGATTGGGCAAGAAACATCGAAGTGGACATGGTTGAAAACTGAAAAACTTGACTCCTAATGTTTAGGATGCCCAAATCTTCAATGCCATCTTGCTGTATCATTAATATTTTTTACAGCTTTTTACAAACCGCATATGTCCAGACATTTGAGCCTCCTTACCCTGTCTGAGGTTTCATCTACTTGCCTGAGCAATATTCGTCTGATAGCCACAGATATGGATGGCACCCTGACTAGACGAGGAAAATTTACTTCCGCACTACTGCAAGCTTTAGAGGATTTAGCAGCAGCTGACATTAAGGTGCTGATTGTCACAGGACGTTCTGCTGGGTGGGTGAATGGATTGAATAGCTTGATGCCAGTGGCAGGTGCTATGGCAGAAAATGGTGGTTTGTACTTTCCGCCTGGGAACCAGAAACCAGTAGTCTTAACACCCATTCCCGATTTAGCTAAACATCGCCAGCACTTGGCTACAACTTTTGAGAATTTACAAACTAAATTTCCCCAAATCCAAGAATCTGTTGATAATCGCTTTCGCGTCACCGACTGGACTTTTGATGTAGCTGGTTTGCGTCAAGACGAACTACAAACCCTAGACAATCTCTGTGAACAAATGGGTTGGGGATTTACCTATAGCAATGTGCAGTGTCACATTAAACCTCAAGGACAAGATAAAGCTGTGGGATTGTTACAAGTATTGCGCGAATATTTGCCTGATTATTCACCAGAACAAATTGTTACTGTGGGCGATAGTCCTAATGATGAAAGTTTATTTGATCGGCGTTATTTTCCTGTTTCTGTAGGCGTGACAAACGTGCTGGAATATGTGAATCAGTTGAAATATCACCCTGCTTACATTACTACTGCTGCCGAAGGGGAAGGATTTTGTGAGTTATCTAGTTATATTTTGAAAAGCTTGCACATCTCAAGTTAGGGAGAAATAGAGTTGTTCTACAATAATCTCGTAGCACTGATTTTACAACCATGACGGCTACTCTAAGAGTTGGTATCGAATCAGAAATCTTCTATCCCAGTGCTGATGGTCAACCAGTGGCAGAAACCTATGACCACCTTTATGCCTTACTAACTACTTTGGAAGTTCTGAAACAGTATTTGGCAAATCGTCAGGCAACAGTATTGGGAAATCAATTTCTTTATTATGCACAGGGCTTTCCCAAGTTGCGCGTAGCCCCAGATGTGATGGTGATTTTTGATGTTGCACCTGGTGGTCGGGACAACTATAAAATCTGGGAAGAGGGTCAAGTACCCATAGTTATTTTTGAAATGACATCCTTTGGTACTAAGGGACAAGATGAAATCTTCAAAAAGACTCTCTATGAGCAGCTAGGTGTCAAGGAATACTGGCTATTTGACCCTAAAGGCGAGTGGGTGGAACAACAGTTACGTGGCTATCGCCTGCGGGGAGAAATCTACGAACCCATACAGGATGGACGCAGTGAACTGCTACAACTACGCTTGGTGATTGAGGGAAGGTTAATTGGGTTTTATCGAGAGGATACAGGGGAAAAATTACTCATCCCTGATGAACTGCTACAGGTTTTACAGCAGGAAGTTTTAGCAAGACAACAAGCAGAAGCACTGGCAGAACAAGAACGCCAAAGAGCAGAACAAGAACGCCAACGAGCAGAACAGGCAGAATTGCAGATAGAACAGTTAAAGGCAAGGTTGCGATCGCTCAATATAGATCCCGATACTATTCAGTAACACGCAGGGTGTAATTCCAGAAGTTGCTATAGCTCAGAATAATTGCTCTCATTAGTGGCGTGGCTTGGTGGACATTTTGCAGGTTTTTGGTTATATCTCAGCTCAATGCCAGGGAACCCGCTCACACCACTAAAAACCGCTATAACTCTTCGGAATATGCTAACCTAGTATGGTTAACTAATCTCGCACATCTAAGAATTCGGGTGTTTCTCAGTTGGGAAATACGCTTGGATGGAGGTTTAACCCGAATCGGAGTTAGAAAATATATGCCAGTCGTTTCATTGGCTCAAATGATGGAGTCAGGGGTTCACTTTGGGCATCAAACCCGGCGTTGGAACCCAAAAATGTCTCCTTACATTTACACTTCCCGCAATGGTGTACACATCATTGACTTGGTGCAAACTGCCCAGTTGATGGATAATGCTTACAACTATATGCGATCGCACGCAGAACAAGGGAAGAAATTTCTTTTTGTCGGCACCAAGCGGCAAGCAGCTGGAATTATTGCCCAAGAAGCCAGCCGTTGTGGTTCCCACTATATTAACCAACGCTGGTTGGGCGGAATGTTGACCAACTGGGCAACCATCAAAACACGGGTAGACCGTCTGAAAGATTTAGAACGCCGTGAGGAAACTGGCGCACTAGATTTATTACCGAAAAAAGAAGCATCAATGCTGCGTCGGGAAATGACGAAGCTTCAGAAATACTTGGGCGGCATTAAAACAATGCGGAAAGTGCCCGATATCGTGGTCATTGTAGACCAACGCCGGGAATATAACGCAGTTCAAGAATGCCAAAAGCTGAATATTCCTATTGTGTCTATGCTAGATACAAACTGTGACCCAGATGTAGTAGATATCCCCATCCCAGCAAACGACGATGCTATCAGGTCAATTAAGCTGATAGTCGGAAAATTGGCGGATGCCATTTATGAAGGTCGTCACGGTCAGCTGGATGTTGAAGAGGATTACGAAGATTACGATGGCAGTGAGTATGACGAAGACTACGAAGAGGGCGAGTACACTGATGCCTTAATTCCTGATGAGGAAGAAGAGGAATAAGTAAAGCCGGGGTGAAGTAAGTGTCCGACGGAGGGCGGTGGCTGGCAGAGTAGCAGTAAGCCGCCCTAGCCTGCGACAAATCGTAGGCAAAGGTGGAGGCGAAAAAACTTATGTCTCATACTTTTGTACTTGATTATTTTTTCTCCCCCAGCCCTGAGTAAGATAGAAATACTCAACACCCGTGAGCGATTACAACTCGAGGTCAAGTTAGGAATTGAGGCAACATGGCGGAAATATCTGCAAAACTCGTCCAAGAGCTACGCCAAAAAACTGGTGCTGGCATGATGGACTGCAAAAAGGCCCTGAAAGAGACTGATGGTAACATAGAAGAAGCTGTAGACTGGCTACGGAAAAAGGGCATCGCTTCGGCGGGAAAAAAAAGCGATCGCATTGCGGCAGAAGGCCTAGTAGACACTTACATTCAGCCTGGTGGCCGGGTGGGTGTACTCATAGAAGTCAACTGCCAAACCGACTTTGTTGCTCGTAACGAGGCTTTTAAAGCTTTAGTTAAGAACCTAGCAAAGCAAGCAGCGACTGTTGATAGTGTTGAGTCTTTGTTGGCTCAACCTTATATTGATAATGAAAGCGTGACTGTAGAAGAATTCATCAAGCAAACCATTGCTACGCTCGGTGAAAATATCCAAGTGCGTCGCTTCATCAATTTTGTATTAGCAGAAGGCGCCCAAGGTGTAGTAGACAGCTACATTCACACTGGCGGTCGAGTTGGTGTATTGGTAGAACTGGGTTCCCAAACTGAGGGGGTGGCAGCTAATCAAGAGTTCCAAAGTTTGGCACGAAACACTGCAATGCAAGTTGCGGCTTGCCCAAATGTAGAGTATGTGAGCGTAGACCAAATCCCTAGCGAAATTGCCCAAAAGGAAAAAGACATTGAAATGGGCAAAGATGATTTGGCGAACAAGCCAGATAACATCAAAGAAAAGATTGTTCAGGGACGGATTGAAAAACGCCTGAAAGAATTAGCTTTGCTCGATCAGCCTTACATTCGCGATCAGAGTATTTCCGTGGAAGACTTGGTGAAGCAAGTGAAAGCGCAATTAGGCGAAGAGATTCAAGTGAGTCGGTTTGTCCGCTATATATTGGGCGAAGGCATTGAAAAGCAAGAAAGTAACTTTGCTGAGGAAGTCGCTGCACAAATTGGCAGCAAGTAATATTAGTTAGGAGTAGTCCTAACTGCTTAAAGGACAGGTCAAGCAAATAGCCTGACCTGTATTTTCTTATTAGAGACACGAAATATCGCATTTAATTTAAAATTTAAAATCCTCTGGAAAGTTATCCTCAAATAAATTCGTACATTTGTACTATGTAATAGTTCACATGGGCAAGAACGAAAAGATATGGCAAGAGCAATCGAGCGAATTGAACGGGATATTGCAGCACTGAAAGAAGCGATTCGGGCGATCGCAGTAGAACTACAAAGCGCTTATGCTAGTTATCTAAACACCTTGGGGCTAGCTGTACGAAAACAGTTGATTCTGGCCAGTTACCACCTTTGTACTCAGGGGTATCCCGAAAACTTTCTACATTTATCATTGAATCAGCGCCAACAATTACAACAAGCCATCCGCAAGTTGGGTCTACTGGCATCTGAGCAATTGCTCACTTGTATAAAAAGTGAGGAAGCAGGGGGAAATGAAACAAAAAGAACAGATGAAGGAGAAGGGCAAGATGGGGGAGATGAGGAAGTAACATCCTCCTCATCTCCTCTGATACTGGGCACACCTACCTCTGAGCCTCTTATCCTTGACAGTTCTAGTCCTATAGAACTGGTAAAATGGCAACAGAACTTAGAAGAGGTCACGCAAGAGATACTGAAAAAACTTTCGCATGATGCTAATCTTTTATTACAAAAAACTGAGATATTACCCAAGAAATTACCAGAACCAATTTTAGCAGCAGCAGCAGCGGCAGCATCAGAAGCATCTGCCGAGGTAATGCCAGGGCCACCCAACTTATTAAACTTGGTAATTGAAATTGAAAATGAGCAGCAGTCAGAAGATTCTGGACTGACGCAAATTATGGCTATTAACCTGCGGTTAGGAGAAATTGAATTTGCTGATGTAACACTCTCGTCTGAGCGCAGGCAAATCCGCAGTATCTTAGTTCAGCTAAACAAGCTAGGACGAGAGTATCAAAAAAAACATCGAGAACGAGCAATCGCTGAAGCTGAAGCTGCATGGCGTGCTAGTTGGTTTGAATAAAGTTATGAGTTATGAATTATGAGTTATCAGTTGTGAGTAATTTATTCCTAACTCTTAACTTTTGACTCCTAACTCTTCACTCCTCACTCCTAACTCCTAACTCTGCTGACCAATGACTAATGAAAAACCAGACTGGATACGATTGCACAAAGCTTTAGCAATAGAAGCCGAACATGGCTTTACAGACTTGGTGGGCAAACAGTACCGCTTCAGTGAATTTCTTAGCCTGACTTTGGGCAAATTCCCAGCAGGCTTGCCGCAAACTGAACGCCGCCGTTGGCAAGGACTAGCAGTGCAATTTGCTAGTTATCCACATTTAGGACTGGAAGAAAGACAACACTTAGTAGCAGAAACTCGGAGGTATCTCTCCCAACTACAGCAGGGGGAGCAGGGGGAGCAGAGGAGCAGAGGAGCAGAAGAGCAGAGCAAAAAAATCCAAAATCCAAAATCTCCAATTGTTGCTGAGGTGAGTCGGAGGCTTGCCCCGAAAATTGAGCAAAAACTTCGTGATTTACCAGAAATAGGCTTCAAAAAAGCTGATAATTTGGCACGGCTTGGTTTACATACCGTCCGCGACCTGCTTTTCTACTATCCCCGTGACCATATTGATTATGCGCGTCAGGTGAATATCCGCGAGTTACAGGCGGGTGAGACGGTGACAATAGTGGCTACAGTGAAGCGTTGCAACTGCTTTACTAGCCCCAAGAATCAGAAATTATCAATTTTAGAACTGATCGTAAAAGATAACAGCGGTCAAATCAAAATTGGTCGTTTTTACGCAGGTACGCGCTTTAGCAGTCGCGCTTGGCAAGAAAGTTTAAAACGCCGTTATCCAGTAGGTAGTATTTTGGCGGCGTGTGGGTTGGTGAAAGAAAGTAAATACGGCTTGACACTGGATAATCCAGAACTAGAGGTTTTAGCAAATCCGGGAGATACGATTGAGTCGCTGAATATTGGGCGGGTGGTGCCAATTTATGGACTGACTGAGGGCGTGATGGCGAATACAGTGCGACAGGCGGTAATTGCTGCTTTGCCCGCTGCAACTCACCTGAAAGACCCTCTGCCAAGTGGTTTGCGACAAAAGTATGGTTTGATGGAATTGAAAGATGCGATCGCTAATATCCATTTTCCCAGTGATAGCGCCGCCCTACAAGTTGCCCGTCGTCGCCTAGTCTTTGATGAATTTTTCTACCTACAACTTGGTTTACTGCAACGTCAACAGCAAGCAAGAGCGATTCAAACCAGCGCCATCCTCGTCCCACGAGGTCAACTTGTGGAGAAATTCCACGAAATACTGCCTTTTCAACTCACTGGCGCACAGCAACGAGTTCTCAACGATATCCTCAACGACTTGCAGAAACCTGTACCAATGAATCGTCTGGTGCAAGGTGATGTCGGTTCTGGTAAAACGGTCGTCGCTGTGCTGGCTATCCTCGCAGCAATTCAATCTGGCTACCAAGCGGCGCTGATGGCTCCTACAGAAGTTTTGGCAGAACAACATTATCGCAAGTTAGTTAGCTGGTTTAACCTGCTGCATTTACCAGTGGAATTACTGACAGGTTCCACTAAAACTGCTAAACGAAGACAAATACATTCTCAGCTAGGAACTGGTGAATTACCTTTATTAGTGGGAACCCATGCCTTGATTCAAGACCCCGTAAACTTCCAACAACTAGGATTAGTGGTGATTGATGAGCAGCATCGTTTTGGGGTAGAACAACGGGCGCGTTTGCAGCAAAAAGGTGAGCAACCCCATGTATTAACTATGACAGCTACCCCAATTCCCAGAACCTTAGCACTAACGATACACGGGGATTTGGATGTGAGCCAAATTGATGAGTTACCACCAGGACGGCAAAAAATTCAGACAACAGTATTGTCAGGTCAGCAACGCAACCATGCTTACGACCTCATTCGCCGAGAAATTGCCCAAGGTAGACAAGTTTACGTGGTTTTGCCGTTAGTGGAAGAATCAGAAAAACTGGATTTGCGATCGGCTGTTGACGAGCATCAAAAATTACAAGAAAGCGTTTTTCCCGACTTTCAAGTAGGGCTGCTGCATGGTCGTATGAGTTCAGCCGAAAAGGATGAAGCAATAACCAAATTCCGCGATAATCAAACGCAAATTTTAGTTTCTACTACCGTTGTTGAGGTCGGTGTAGACGTACCTAATGCTACAGTAATGCTCATTGAAAATGCAGAGCGATTTGGCTTATCACAACTGCACCAACTGCGAGGGCGTGTCGGTCGAGGCGCGGCTCAGTCTTATTGTCTGTTGATGAGCAGTTCTAGGAGCCCTGATGCTCAACAACGGTTGAAGGTATTGGAACAATCTCAGGATGGCTTTTTCATCTCCGAAATGGATATGCGTTTTCGTGGCCCAGGGCAAGTACTGGGAACTCGTCAATCTGGAGTGCCAGATTTTACCTTAGCGAGTTTGGTTGACGATGAGGAAGTTTTATTTTTAGCGCGGCAAGCAGCGGAAAAAATTATAGAGATGGATGTTACTTTAGAGCGTTGGTATTTGATGAAAGAAGAATTGAAGTATCGGTATGAGCGGTTAATGGGTGGGGCGATTTTGACATAATATTATAATAATTCTGAAGTAGAGGACTAACCCGCCTTAACCATCCCTTAACCCGCATAACCCTTTGATTCCCTGTAGCGATCGCTTTGGGGAATTGTGATTTAGTGGGGTTATCTCAGTAGAAAATCGCGTTATTTGTATCAGGTTTGTAGTGCTAGCGATAAAATAATTTAACTATCACGCCGCCCTAAAAACAATATTTATCGGTGTTTGAGGATATTGAATTAAAGGAGAAAGTAAAATTGTAGGAGTTCAACACAAGGAAAATGACTGATACACCTGAATATTTCCCTAATCGAATAGACCGTATTGAACAAATAATCTTGGGGTTGGCTGAAAGACAAACTAGTACACAAGAACAATTAGACAATTTAACCATTAGACAAGCTAACACACAGGCACAACTGGATGAACTAAGCCAAGAAATGAGAGAGCTAACCAGTAACGTTGACCGTGTTTTGGGTCGTAGTGCGATTTTGGATGATGTGTTACTTGAATTACGTGATAGCCATGAACAACATCAACGTAATTTTGAAGAACATCAGCGCACCACAAACGCTGCATTACAAAGTCTTGAGTCAATATTGTTGCAGTTGATCAGAAATAATTCTTGAGATGCGATGGTAAGAGTTAACGACCGCAGGTAGCGTGTAAGACAGGGTTAGCGCGTCTCAAAGCCTATTGACAAGCGGACTTGCTTGATCTAGCAATCAGCTTGGAAACAAAGTGGCACTATCCGAGCTAGGCTCTGCACTCCTCACTATTCAATCATGATACTTGCTGCATTTCGGCATAAGCTTGATAAACACCCTTCACGTTGTACCAGTTGAGAAAAATTCGAGCAATTTCTAAAGCCAATTGCGGTTTACCTAAGTTAATTAGCCATTGCAATAACGGAGCCATTGTCCGTTCATTTAGCGTGCCATTGAGTGAAAGAATACCCCAAAGTAAGCGATGCAACCAAGTCATTTGAATCATCATTCGCACTTCCCATATAGGATGCTTTTGATAAAACAAAACTCCCATACGTCCGCGTTGAATTTCTTGGTCAATCAATCGTGGAACTTGCTCTAAGTTAAATGGTGGATGCCAGTGATAGCCGACTGCTCCTGGACATTTAATTAGTGTCAAACCTAGTTTTTTCAGCCGCACACCTAATTCTAAATCTTCCCAGCCATAGAGTTGGAAACTGGTGTCAAAAAGTCCAGCTTTCTCTAGCCAATGTTTAGGGATTGCTACATTTCCAGTAGCAAAAAAAGCTGCTGAAAAATCTGTTACTTTGTAAGGTTCAGCCGTTGGATTATCGAAATTACAAGTATTAATAACTGCACCGTAAGTGAAAAAGCGATCACTCCTTAATTTCTCCTGTCCCTGCATTAGTGCATCCGCATGAGCTTGCAGGAAATTTTCCAACACCACTAAATCGCTATCAATAAAGATAATTGTATCTCCCAGCGCCTGTTCTACCCCCAAATTCCGAGCTGCCGCTGGGCCAGCATGGTCTTGCTGAAACCATTGCACATGGGGAAACTCTTCTTTGTGTTCTGCCAACCACTCCAATGTGGCATCAGTAGAACCATCATCCACCAAGACAATCTCGTAATCAGTAACCGAACTTGGCTTACTCAACTCTTGCACCTCCAAAGCACGGAGGCACTTTTCTAAAATCGGTTGGCGATTATAAGTCGGTATCACAACGCTGAAAAACACAGTCTCACCCACAACACTATTTACCCATCTCCAGGATAGGACAGATGCGACGCTGACACTGTTCCTTACTTAATTCTGGTTACGGAAATGGTGAATCTGCCGATAATGCAAGATTTCTTGGGCACTGAAGAATAGGTATATAAATTTACTATGTTAAAATCTTAAAAATATAGATTTTTGTATATCTGTTAAAGATTATTTTGCTTCGACAGTTACAAGTATTTATGCTTAAAGCCATATTACTTTTTTCAAGACTCTTTTTTCGTAAAGAATAACAGTTGATAAATTCTAATTAATCAGGATATAACCTGTTGTTAAATTTTATTGATTATATTTTAGAATGAACTTAGTAAATTTCATGCATTTAAATAACTTAGATAGCAAATAATCTATTTTTCATAGCAAGTTATCTAATATTCAAAACGTCAAAAATTTCACGTAAATACTAATGGCTTTTTCTATTAATAACTAAAGTTTGTCTGTACTAAATTTTTCTGATAAAAATAGAGGAAGTTTGATGTCTACATTGAGCCGGAGACAACTTTTAATGTTTTTTGCAGGCAGTGCTGGTGCTGCTGTATTGGGAGACAAAATTTTAGATGGTGTTACCAGCATTGCAGAAGCAAAAACTAAGCTACTAAGCTTTACACCAGTGCGCTTACCTCATCCCCTACCAATTTATAAATACCAAAAGAATTTCTTGCCAACAGGAATCGGTCAGGGAAAACTAGAAAATGCATCTGCGGATGTTAAGTTAAGTAGCTACAACGTCATTGATGATCTGGTAGTGCCGCCGGAGTACGAACGTTATGTAATTGCAAGTTGGGGCGATCGCGTGTTTCCCAACAAAGATGATTATTTCGGCTACAACTGCGATTACACCGGTTTTGTTCCCATTGGTAGAACCAACGATGTCGGCTATTTGTGGGTTAATCACGAATATGTTAGTTTCCCTTTTTCTGTCTTAGCACCAGGAACTCCCTCTGATGTAAAAGCATCACCTGATGCATTCCAGCAGGTGATTGGGTGGGCTTTACCCTCCACTAAAAATATTGAAGTAGAAGGGGAATTTTTATATAACCAAGGCGGATCAATCATTCGCGTCTCTCGCCGTAACGCCAAGAAGCATTTTGCTGTGGTCAGCAATGATCCGAAAAATCGCCGCATTCATGGTCTTTCTGGATTGAAAATTAATAGCCAACGGAATGATGGCTACAAAAACATTACTTCTTGGGGAAGTCGCAGCCATCAGCAAGGTGACCAAAACTATTTAATCAGTACAGGCCCAGCTGCAACTGAAGTATTTAACCTTAGTTCCGATAAACTTGGTAACAAAATCATTGGTACTGCCTACAACTGTTCTGGTGGTACAACTCCTTGGGGAACTATTTTATCTGCTGAAGAAAACTTTCAAAGTAGTGTCACAGAAACAGTTAAACCTGATGGAACTCAGACAGATTACACGAAAGATACTATAGGTAAGACTTTTGGTTTAGTTGGCGAAAAATACGGCTGGATTGTCGAAATTGACCTCGTAAATCCGAATTGCCGCCCTCGCAAGCACACTTGGTTGGGTCGTTTCCGCCATGAAAATGTCGCCATCCGCGCTAAAGCAGGCAAGAAATTAGTCGCCTATATGGGTGATGACAGACGTGGCGGACATACCTGGAAATTCGTCAGTAAAGGTACTATTTCCTCACTAACTAGTAAAGCTAACAGCAGTTTGTGGGAAAGTGGTACTTTGTATGTTGCCCGTTACAACGCAGACAAAACAGGTAGATGGATACCGTTACTTTTAACTACTGCTACCAATCCAATTCCACCATCGGTTATTTCTTCTCAAGAAGGTAACGTCTTGGAGAAAAAAGTGAAATTTTTACCACTACCGAGACGCAATGGCGTTGCAGGTCAAACAGAAGACGGCGGTATCTTTAAATGCGATCGCACCAACGAAGCAAAAACACTGCCTGATTATAAAAATAAGAAGCTATCTGACTTCTACCCCACCCAAGGCGCTGTTCTCAGTGATGCTTTCTTAGCAGCAAACTTGGCCGGAGGAACACCTACAGCCCGTCCAGAAGATTTAGAAGTGCATCCCTTCACCAAAGAAGTGTTCATCTCCTATACCGATGGTGCGCCAGGAAGCGACGGTTATCCAGATTCGCGGATTTTCCAAGTTGCTAAGGTAAGTACTGATGTCAATGCCACACAGCAGTCAGGCGGACTATACAAAATTATTGAAGATAGTGCCGATGGTACAGGTTTAAGCTTCCGTTGGGAAAGATTTGCCCAAGGTGGAGAAGCCGGATCGGTTGATGGTGCTGGTTTTGCTAATGTCGATAACCAAGTGTTCGACAATCAAGGTAATGTTTGGGGTGTGACAGATATGGCTACCAACACTCACAACGGTTTTGACATTGGTGCAGCTGGTACTCCAACCACCATAGATCACAAAATTAATGGTGATGTTTCTAAGTTTACAGGAGTTTTTGGTAATAACTGGCTGTTCTTTATCCCCACCAGTGGCGCAAATGCGGGACATGTAGTGCCGTTTGCCTGTGGGCCAGTGCGTTGCGAGATGACTGGACCAACTTTTGTGGAAGATACGTTGATTCTTTCAGTACAGCATCCTGGTGAAGATTGTCCGATTAATGATGGCACAATTCTGAGTCGCGACATTGAATTACTGAATTTAAATGGTACAACATTCAATCAGGTTCGCACTGTACCTCGTGGCAGTAGTTGGCCTAGTAACATCAATGGTCAACCTACAGGTGTCCCCCGTCCATCTGTAATTGCTATCCAGCGGAAAAATCGGACTGGCAGTTTTGTTTAGCATTTTCTATGCGTGTAAAGAAGTTAGATGACAACTTCTTTACATTGAAATTATCGCAAAAATAGGTGCTTTAGAATTTAAAATCACCAAGCTAAACCGTTTAGTTGAAAGCTTGTTACAATTTTAAAGACTGACTCACTACAGCATTTCATTAATTCATAGCAAATTAAAGAAAGGCAATACCTTGCAATGCCAATGCATCCCTCTGCAATGTTAATGCATCTGCTGCATTGTTAATGCCTCCCCCTGCAATGCCAATGCATCCCGATACAATGTTAATGCGTGCCCCTGCAATGCCAATGCATTCCCTCCATTAAAAACGCTACGCTTTTACGGAAAACTGTACTTAGTACAGCATTTCATTTTTTCTTGGGTTTAAGGTATAACTGCATAACAGCAGCGATCGCTGTACCACCAAAAGTTATAGGTTATGGTACAGGCTGACCCTGAGAGTAACTTACTGTACCCACCTCTGTTGCAGACAATAAATTGCGCTAATTTTTCCATTGATGGATGATAAGCAGTATCAGCAAATAAACCACCCTTGGATATGACACCTGCTACAAATTCTTCAAAGGAACCCCCAAAGCTGCAACGCAATACGCTGCAATTGCGCCATGCGGTCGTCATGGCTGTCGCTGCGGTGTCTCCGGTGGGAGCCATCTTTTTTAATACCATTCCACAAGCGGGACTCGTCGGTGCAGCGATGCCGTTGTGCTACATCATAGGTTTTGGGGTGGCTCTGCTAGTTGCTGATCAAATCAGCATACTTGCAGCCGAGTTCCCCGCGAGTGGCTCATTGTATACCTTTGTGACTCAAGGATTAGGAGTGCGCTGGGGCTTTCTCGCTGGCTGGTTGAGTTTAATTTCTTTTGGTGCGGCTATTGCCTTTGTCTTTCTAGTAATGAGTGCAAATTTTCAAGAACTGTTGCTGCACTGGTTTGGCGTACACCTAAACTGGAAATTATGGTATTGCTTGTTCGCTTTGATCGTGGGGGCAGTATGTTATCGCGGCATTCGTTTCTCGCTGCAATTGGATCTAACGCTATTGATATTTGAACTCGGCGTTTGTCTATTGCTTGCGCTTATCGTGTTAATCCAAGCTGGCAAAACCGGACAACTGACGCTAGTACCCTTCACGCTGACAGAGCTACCACAGCACAGCAATCTGGTTGTCGGTGTCATTTTGTCCATCCTCAGTTTCGTCGGGTTTGAATCCGCAACTACGTTGGGTGAAGAAGTTCAAAACCCCCGACAGTCAATTCCGAAAGCGACGCTGATCACCCTAGTTTTAGTTGGCGTGTTCTATGTGCTAATGTCATATGTGGCAACGCTGGGATATGGCATCCATAACATGGCAGCCTTTGCCCAAGATGCTGCTCCCTTCGATACGATCGCACGTCACGTTTGGGGCAATGGGTTCGCCTTATTGATTGATTTTGCTGGAATTATGGCAGGATATGCCTGTGCCGTTGCCTTTCTCAATGGTGCTGCTCGGATTGTTTATGCCATCAGTCGAGAAGAACTGTTTCCCCGTTGGTTGGGCCACATTCATCCCACCTATCGCACACCGACAAATGCCATTTTCGGGTTGAGTGGCAGTTCTGCGTTTGTGGGGCTGGGGTTGGGAATGCTGTGGACACCGATTCAGGCGTTTGCCTTTCTGGGAACAGTTATAGCGCTGGCTGCCCTAGCGATCTATGGATTGACTAGTTTGGCGTGTTTTCGATATTTATCAACAAAACGCCGCACTCAGTTGGAGCAAAACTCTACGAATCGCTTTGGTTGGTTACGTTATGCTCTGCTACCTTGGCTGTCGATAATCGCGATTATTGGTGTTCTAGTTGGCAACCTTTATCCCCCTCCACCAGCACCGCTTCATTTAGCACCAGTTGTCGTCTTGATTTGGTTATTGCTAGGCATCGGAGTCTTAAGGTTCTTGCAAATTCACAAACCCGAAGCTATTCGTCGAGCAGGTAGATTATTTGTCGTTGATGAAACTGAAACCCTCAGTTAGAACAATGTAGTACAGCGCCTTAATAGAAAGTAGGGACTTTGCCGCATGATCAACTTTTTGTCAATGCGTAAGTCCTAGATATATTGCATCTTGAGATGAATCCTTTGGCATTGAAAATATTGATATGTTCAAAACCAGATCAAGAATATTTATATACCAATACGCTTGGGTTAAGGCTAAAACTCTTTCTTCAAGTCAATTTTTTTAACGAACCGCCATCGTGCAGCGTCTCGCAGAGAAGGACGCAAAGGACGCAAAGAGAAGGAAGAAATTCTTAACCCAAGCGTATTGATTTATATACAAGCGATCGCTCTGTTTACAAACTTCAATTAGAGTTAACCACAAATTAGCCTACACAGATTGTACTATCTGGATTTGCTGACAATCTGCCTGGTTGTTGCATCAATAAAATATACATGCATTAGTTTAGATATAATAATGACTCATTGTTTGTTTTCCTAACTGGAGAAATTAATGGGTCGCGCCAAAAAGGTTGTCCTGGCATATTCTGGCGGAGTCGATACCTCAGTTTGCATCCCCTACCTCAAACAGGAGTGGGGTGTGGAAGAGGTGATTACCCTAGCAGCAGATTTAGGTCAGGGAGATGAATTAGAGCCAATTCGAGAAAAAGCTCTCAAATCCGGTGCAAGTGAATCCCTAGTGGCGGATGTCAAAGACAGCTTCGTTAAAGATTACGCCTTTGGGGCGATTCAAGCCAACGCCCTTTATGAAAATCGTTATCCTCTAGGAACTGCCCTTGCCCGTCCCCTGATTGCCAAGGTATTAGTAGAAACAGCCGAAAAATATGGTGCTGATGCGATCGCTCATGGTTGCACCGGCAAAGGTAACGATCAGGTTCGCTTTGATGTCTCAGTTACCGCCCTAAACCCCAACCTAAAGATCCTCGCACCAGCCAGAGAATGGGGGATGAGCCGCGAAGAAACCATTGCCTATGGTGAAAAGTTTGGTATTCCCTCACCAGTCAAAAAATCCTCTCCTTACAGCATTGACAAGAATTTGCTCGGTCGTAGCATTGAAGCTGGTTTACTCGAAGATCCGTCATTTGAGCCACCAGAAGAAATTTATGAGATGACCAAAGCGATCGCTAACACTCCCAACGAGCCAGAATACATCGAAATTGGTTTCCACGGTGGTATTCCCACAACTCTCAACGGCCTAGCCAAAAAACCAGTTGAGCTAATTGAAGAACTCAATCAGGTGGTAGGAAATCACGGCATTGGACGGATCGATATGATAGAAAACCGTCTGGTGGGGATCAAATCACGGGAAATTTACGAATCACCTGCGATGTTAGTCATAATTCAAGCACATAGGGATTTAGAAAGCTTGACTTTAACGGCAGATGTCACCCATTACAAACGTGGTATTGAAGAAACTTACAGCCAAATCGTTTACAACGGTCTGTGGTACAGTCCACTCAAAGTTGCACTGGATGCCTTTATTCAAAAGACACAAGAGCGAGTCTCTGGAAGTGTGCGAGTAAAGTTGTTCAAGGGCAACTCTACGATAGTTGGGCGTTCCAGCGATAATTCCCTCTATACTCCCGATTTGGCAACCTACGGAGCCGAAGATCAATTTGACCACAAAGCTGCTGAAGGCTTTATCTACGTTTGGGGACTACCAACTCGCATTTGGTCGCAGCAAACTAAAAGTTAGGAATAGAGACGCGATTAATCGCGTCTGTACAGGAGTTAGGAGTTAAAAATGCAAAATACAACAAGTGAAAGTTAAAAGAAATAACTTTTCACTTTATTCCTCACTCCTCACTCCTCACTTCCTTGACTTGACGAGACTCCAGCCACAGAGGGACAAAAATTAAGGCAGCGAGGATCAGTAACGCTGCGATCGCAAATTGACCCACCCAAGCAACCAATTGTTCTAAAGAGATAATTTTGCCAGCAAAAAAAGCTAATGTCACCATCAAACTAGCCCAAGCAACTGCTCCTAACAAGTTGTATAAAAAAAATTTTCCAAAGGGCATTTCGGCTATACCCGCTAGTGGTGCAGCAAAAACTCGTAACAAAGCCAGAAAACGTCCAAAAAATACCGCTTTAGCAGAATTTTGACTAAATTGAGCTTTAATAGTTAGCAGCCGCACTTCCGAAATCCGAAGTATGCTACCAACTTTTACCAGAAAAGGCCAACCACTAACTCTACCAATCCAATAGCCACAAGTGCCGCCAATTACAGCACCCATAATTGCGTCACTGAGAACCAGCCAGAAATTTAGTTCATCGCTGCCAGCTAGAAACCCGCCTACTAAGGTCACGGTTTCACCAGGAAGGGGAATGCCTAAATTTTCTAGCAAAATTCCCAAGAAAATTGCCCAATACCCGTATGTGTGGGCGACTTCCTGGATATTTTCTAGTGAAATCAGCTCTAAAGACATCCCATACCGCCGTCTTTACATATTTTTACTTTTACTATATTTTTGCTTGTTTCTGCACGGGGTGTCAATCAAATCACTATATTCAGTCATTAAGTCATTACTCCCGGTTCGCCCATTTTCTAGAGGGTTAGGAAAAATGTGGAACGAAAAAACAAAGGTTTCAGCGTTTGCTTAAGATTGCGATGGTGCTTTGCACCCGCTGTAGGCGATCGGATAATGACTTATAGCTGATCGCTTCTGGATAATTAAATTATGCTTTGAGAAGTTGCGATCAAAAATATCATTTCTCCCAAACTCTGATTCTTACGTTAATTATCTATTTCTCTAACTTCACAAAAAATGGGCGAACCATGCGTCATTAGTTTAATTCTAAAGAAATCATACCTTTTAGTCTATGGTGACTATTAATTTTTGATTATTAACTATCCATTTTTTGAGTTTCTTACCACAATTTCATATTTTTTAAAAATAAATTAAAATATTTATAAAAAATTTATAAATATCCAGTTAAATGATGAAAATCTTGTAAAAGATACGGTTGATACCGAAATTGTTAGGCGCTTATGCCTATATTGATAAAAGTTATCACAAATTATACGACATAAATACTGAAATAATCATTCTCAACTGCACAACTGCAATTGCCCAAATATCTTAAGACAGTCAATTTGCTGTTAAAAGAGAAGAGGTATTGATGTATTTTTTCAATTTTTTGTCAAGTGTTCCAACTACCCTGTTAAATTTATGACTCTCACACAAGAACTTCAAGTGATTTTGTTTAAACCCCAAGGAAGCATAGATTTGGAAGGCGGTAAGGCTTTGAGTGAACAAATGGCTGGAGTAGTGCCCCAAGCTCATCAACTCTGGGTTATCGACCTGACAGAAGTTAATTTCATGGATAGTTCTGGGTTAGTCCCTTTAGTAAAAGGGTTAAAAGCTGCACGTCGAAGTGGTTGCCGCTTGGTTTTATGCAACGTGCAAGCTCCTGTACGGTTAATTTTAGAACTTACGCAACTAGATTCAGTGTTTGAAATTTTTCACACTTATGAAGATATTTTTACTACCGTCAAAGATAACAGTCTGGTGTTAGCTGGCTAGCTAATAAATCTACCTATAGCAAGGATGGTGGAGTCAATCAATATTTGCATTTTTTCACATTCTCCAATATATCCTCAGATTGTCAAAGATAACAGTCTGGTGCTAGCAGGCTGATTTTCTATTTTGTTTAGAGAAGAATGTTGAGAACAACTCATGGCTTTAAGCTAGGTAATATCAATGGCAAATGAATGAATCTACTTGTTGTCAGCCAATCTATCTAAGCCAATAAAGTAGTAACCAAAGTTGCAGGTTATTTAATTCTGGGTGCTTGTTAACCGCTAATTCAGGCGATGTCTGCGGTAGAGCCTAGCCTACGCGCACGACAAGTTAGCGTAATGCTAGGCTCTACTGGGACTTAAACTCAATCAAAAGTACAAACCTTAAATAAATTACAAGTATTAAATTAAACACAGTAGATGTTCTTCCTTATAATTGCAACTTGGGTTAGTAGATAACTAAAATTTACTTGGGCGTACTCAGCATCTCGACCAAAAAACTGGGATGGTCATCTTGTCCATCCCACAACAAAAAAGAGAATTTTTGTTATAAAACGCCTTGGCTATATTTGAGCTAAAGCGGTTTCGTTAGCTTAAATTTCTCACTATATTAATAATGAGTGCCAGTTTTACGATGGTTGATGGCAGTAACGGCATCAGGCTTAAGTAATTTACCTTCATCCACAGTTGCATACACAACCCAATGATCGCCACATTCCAGACGTTGCTTGACTGAGCATTCCAAATATGCTAGAGCGTCGGTAAGGACGGTACAGCCGTTATCCGCAACTGCTGTACTAAAGTTAGCAAATCGGTCTTCCCCAGGCGCGAAAGATTTACGGAAATGCTTCATGTAATCTTGATGATTGCCTTCAGGTAAGATATTTAAGGCAAACTTACCGCCTGGATACATCAAAGATTCGATCGCTCGGTCTTTGGCAATAGCAACGGTGAGTCCGGGTGGGTTGAAGGTGGCTTGAGAAACCCAAGCGCCTAACATTGCGGTAGACACTTCTCCAAGTTTCGCTGTAACCACGCAAACGGAACCAACAATCCGACCGACAGCCTGTTCCACTGGAGTAGCAGCTTGTTGTGGTAGGCGTACCTTTTTAGCCTTTTTCAGTGCTTGGGCAAAGTCTGTACCTAGTTCTTCACAGAACTTGAGAGTAACATCATCAGGTTTAAACTTGACCTTCAGGGTATCAAAGCCAAAGCGATATCCAGCATCCCGGAGTTTACCTTCTATTAGGTCAAATGCTTCGCCACTCCAGCCATAAGAACCAAATACCCCAGCGAGTTTGCTGTTGTCACCGCTTGATAACACAATACCTAAAGCAGTATGAATGGGAGTTGGTGCATGACCACCAATGGTAGGAGAACCAATGATAAAACCGTCTGATTGTGCTAGGTTAGTCCGAATTTCATCAGGGGTCGCAAATTCGCAGTTAATCGATCTTACTGCGACTCCACCTTTGGTGAGTCCCAGAGCGATCGCTTGTGCTAAAGTCGCCGTATTCCCGTAAGCTGAAGCATATAGTAGGGCAACGGAAATCTCGCGATCGTTGTGAGCACGACTCCATTCTCCATAAGCTTTGGTGAGTTCGATTAAGCCGGTGCGTACCAAGGGACCGTGACCCACAGCATACATTCTCACCTGCAAATCTGATATTTTCTCCAAGGCTGATTCCACATGAGGAGCTTGGGGAGCCATCAGGCAGTTAAAGTAGTAACGCTGGTCTTCTTTGAGCGCTTCCCAGTTATCATCAAACACTTCATCGGCACAGAGATGAGTTGCAAATAACTTATCTGTGTAGAGAATTTGGGTTTGCTGATCGTAGGTACAAAGTCCTTCCGGCCAACGCGGACTGGGAATAGGGAAGAATTTTAAAATATGACCCTTGCCTAAATCCAGAGTTTCTTTCCCCCGCATCACCAAGACTTTTAAATCATGGTCTAAGAAAGCAGCACGCAAATTGTTCGCACCCGGAAGAGAACAGACAAAGGTTACCTGTGGTGCCAGTTGTAATATTGCTTTGAGGGTTGCAACTCGGTTGGGATTAAAATGACCCAGGATTATATAATCCAAACGTCGCAAATCTAAAGTCTGCTGCAATGCCTCTAAATAAATTTCGGTGAAGCTTTCTGGGGGTGGATCAATAAGTGCGGTTTTATCAGCTTCAATTAAATAGCAATTGGAGGTAGTACCTCTTTCAAGTGCGTATTCAATTTCAAACCGCAGACGTGACCAACTACGTGCTCTGATAGCTTTAGTATTTGTAGCAATTGGTAGAATTTGTACGTCGCGTGGCTTGGAATTGGTCATAGCTGTTGGATAAAGTTGGGGAAATATCTGGAAAAACCAGGCAAATGTTGCCCAGTTTTTAACGCGTTCAAGGAAGCGGCTTAGAGAATTTGGGACTCTCATCTAAATTGTGGGGATGGGGGAGATGGGAAAGTTGGGGGAGTTGGGGGAGTTGGGGGAGTTTGAGGTTCTGAGGTTGAAACTTGAGCCTTTGAACCTCAACGTTGAAGCTTTGAGGCTGAAACTTGAGCCTTTGAACCTCAACGTTGAAGCTTTGAGGCTGAAACTTTAAGTTCCAACTCTCCCCCTCATCCCTTTCATCTTCTCCATTAGTAGTAATTACCTACTTTCCGATGGCGAACGGCTGTCAATCCATCATTTTTGGAGACACGACCTTCTTGGACGGTGCAGTATAAAATCCAGTGGTCGCTGCATTCCATGCTGGTCTGTATTTCACATTCCATATATGCCAGAGCATCAGTTAGAATCGGAGAACCGTTTTTCGCGGTTTGAGTTTTCACTCCAGCAAATCGGTCAGCACCAGGATGCAAGCGCTTGAGAAAGTGCTTTTTCAGTTCTTGATAATTGCCTTCTTCCAAAACGTTGAGGACGAAGCGATCGCCTACTTGCATTAAGGAATCAATGGCGCGGTCTTTAGCAACGGCAATTGTGAATCCTAAGGGTTGCAAACTTGCTTGGGTTACCCAGGACGCTAGCATTGCACTTGACACATTTCCTTTTTTCGTGGTGACTATATATAGTCCACTACTAATCCGACCCAGCGCCTTTTCCATGTCGACGTCGAGGGACTTGATTTGCTTGATGTTGCGCTCGCGCACTAGCAATTGTCCCAAGTCTTTACCCGCTTCTTCACACAACTGGAATGTTGATGCGGTGGGAGCGTCTTTAATCCGAATAGCTGGGAAAGCTTCTTTGATGCCAGAGTCGAGAAATTTTCTGCGGAGTGTATCAATGGGTTCATCATCCCCACCGTAACATTCAAACAGCCCAACCATTTGCTTGTTCTTGGCGACAGCTAGCAGCGAACTGATACTAGCTTGGGCGGCGGCGCTTGTAGTCGGGGGCATACCAATAATAATACTAACTGCTCTCCCGGCTAGTTCTTGGATTTCTTGGCTCTGGGCAGTACTTAGATCCAGGACTTCCACTCCAACCCCAGTTTTCTGTATACCTTCGGCAATTGCATGACCAAGGCGCTCACTATACCCGTAATCTGAGACAAAAAACATGCCAACGGTGGTTTCTGCTTTGGCTTGTTTTTGGCTCCAATTTTCGTAGCACCCGGTCAGAACATCTAGATGGTGGTGTAATAATGGCCCGTGACCGTTGGCGATTATATTAATCTTCCCTAATTCGCTCATCCGCTTCATAGCATTCACCAAAGAACGAGCGTTAGGGCCCATCAAGCAGTCGTAGTAAAATCTAAAGTCAGCTTCGATCGCTTCTAAATCTTCGTCGAAGGTGCGATCGTCACAAAAATGCATCCCAAAAGCATCACAGGTGTAAAGGGTTTGGGTTTTGCGGTCAAAGCTAAAGATTGTATCCGGCCAGTGCAGGTTAGGCGCACTCACGAATTCGATTTCATGTCCTTTGCCGATATCTATGCGATCGCCAGTTTTCACAACCCGCTTGGAAAAAGGATCGTGAACTAACCCTTCTAAAAACTGAAGCGCAACTTTTGAGGCTAAAACGGTGGCTCTAGGAGCTAACTGGAGAACATCTTCTACTAAGCCGCTATGGTCTGGCTCTGTATGGCTGACAATTATGTAATCAATTGTTTTGGGGTTAACAAGACCTTTTAGAGTCTCTAAATACAGCTGACGAAACTTCTGGTGAGAAGTATCAATCAAAACTGTTTGTTCACCCCTAATTAGATATGAATTATAGGTTGTACCGTTTTGCAGTCCAAATTCGATATCGAAGCGATCGCGGTCCCAATCAAGAGAGCGAATCGCCGTTGTATTAGGGGCAATTTCTACAGTTTGTATAGTTAACCGATGTTGAACGTTCTCTGCGTGGGCCTTGCCGGTCGTAGACATCGCTACCATTATTCGTCTCCGAGCGCAAATTAACAGGTTTTTCTTCTGCCCCCATTGTCCCTATTATTCTTTTTTTAAGTTGTAATGAATATCATTTTTTGAAAAATTTAACTTGTATCAATTATTGCTGTTTATTAGCAAACAATATGACTTAAGAAATATCCTAAATATTAATTTCTTCTTAACAACTTACTAAAGATTTAATTTTGCTATTTTTCTGGTTTTATCCTAATTCAAAAATATCATCTTCTTCATATTATTTGACAATAAAAACTGAAAAAATTAAATATTAAAAAAATATCACACATCCAGGACTGTTATAGTCACCTTTCTTTTTCAGAATTATGAATGCTAAGGACATACCAGGATTTACAAAGAGACTTTGTGGTGCAGAATGTTGTGCGATCGCAAAATAAATGTCTTAAGAGAATAGATTTAAATATCAATCATAAAAAGTTAGTTTTTTTTTAAGATACTCTCTTCTGACTAAGTATAAAGGTAGGAAAGGCAGGAAAGGTAGGAAAGGGAAGACAAATTTTCTCTCCGTTTTCAATCTGTATCAAATAAGCTGTTAACACTGTTTTTCCAATGGGTATTGAATATATTTTTGTTTCAACCAAAAATCTTATTACGTCAAATATAAACTTTATGTAAAGTTGAGAAAATAGATATTTTTTTGGATAGAATGAAAACAAATTTCCAGAGACGAGTCGAATAAAAAGGAACTAGGCTTGTATATGTTTTTCTGCTCATCCAAATGGGAACTAGCGTAAAAATGATTTTTAAAGTTTCGGTAAATCTCCGTAACTATACGAATAATCTAAGAAATTTAATGATACAGTCCTTTATTATCGACTTTAGACATTAATCAGGACAACGCCAACAAATTCTTATTGTCATAGCTATAAGCTACAGCTTCTGGCTATCGAATAAATTTGCCTATACAGGCGAATGGTGTCATTTCTGATATGCCTAACTTTTTATAAAAATCCATTGTCGATGATAAATTGCAAACTTTCATAGTGTTCTCAAGCCAATACTTCTCGCGTAGCAGCCTTCTAAACGCAGGCATCCTTAATACTTATAGTTCAGCTTTTCTAGTGTGCTATTAAATACGTAGAAAATTAAGTATAGAGGCGTGAATAGACATAAAAATGGCAAAAATTGACTGTGTAAAAGGTTATTGTTTATGGGATGCCGATTAAAAGTCTTTCTAACTGAGCAAGAAAAGCTGACTTTAGAAGAGTTAAGAAAAGCCAAAGATATTCCTCAACGTACGAAGGATCGCGCTCAAGTTTTACTGCTGAATGCTCGCGGCTTAAAAAATGAGCAGATTGCTAAAGGCTTAAACTGGGCGATTTCAACAGTACGTCAAACCCTTCATCGCTGGGAAAAGATGGGTTTAGCAGGTCTGTGGGATGCTCCTGGGCGAGGAGGAAAACCCCGATATTCGGAATCAGATTTGGTTTATTTAGAAAATTGTTTAGCTCAAGAGTCAGAGACTTATAACTCTAAACAATTAGCAAAAAAACTGGCATCTGAGCGTCAAGTAAACTTGAGTGCAGATCGATTACGACGGGTACTTAAAAAAAGGGGAAGGAGGTTTGGAAGCGCACGCACACAACCTCAGAAACAGAATAGTTAAAGCCCACATCTATCCCAAAACTTATCCCACCTATACGAATGTTAGCGTAGGATAAATTTTGTAGACATTTTCCGTCGTTTTTACCGACTGGCTATCTGCGGTAAGCGAAGCCATGCCGTTAGGCTTATCGCAGCACCAGGTTGAGAGTTTCTACCTTCTTTTTGGCGCACCTTTGAACGTAAGCTACCTTGTATTTGTTTTTATTTTTACTTTATAAATGACCTCTAAACCTTAGCGCTGACTGAGATTAGAACTGAAAAACTTCAGCGACAAAAGACTTTTTATTAACTTAAAAATGAGTTGAAATATTAATAAGCTAAACCACATCTAGTTTGCATAATCTGAAATTGTACATTTCTTGTGGGGTGGGCATCTCGCCCACCCAATATAGCAAAAGCCTTGGTGGTTAGGACATTAACATATGATAAAACTTAGACACAAAAAGGCTTTTCACCCAGTCCCCAGTACCTAGTCCCCAGTCCCTTGCTATATATGCAACTTTTATGTGTAACAGCTTATGTAGTTGTGTTCAGACAGCAAAAAACAAAATCCACCTTGATATCAAATTACCAGGTGGACTTGTTACTTATTCTTAGTGGATCCGAGCAGAGTCGAACTGCTGTCCAAATTGGGTATTGACCCCCCGCTCATTCACAGGTTTAGCCTTTCTGACCCTCAAGGCGGGAATCGTTCATTATCCCGAACGTAGGATGCTCTGATTTAATCTTAGCTAGCAAGCCAACCAGAGAACGCTTACTAGAGCATCCGTTGGGGTTTTGTCTTCAGTCCTTAACGGAGTCAAACTAAAGACGCTCGAACCTGTAAGAGGTATTTTAGGCTGCTACTAGAGCTTCCCGACGAGCAAATTTAACGATGTTATTCGCATTTACTTTTTTTCGAGCCTTTGATTTCCGAGAGACGACTCACTCTCGACCTGAATCACAGAGTAGCGTTCGCCAACCTGTCGAAACCGTGACGGACCCATGCGCTTCATACTTCAATTATAATACGCAGTTATGGAAATGTGTTGTTGACAAAAAATTTTTGGTTCATGCCAGTATTGCTGAGAAACACAGGGTATCTTATAGCCAATTGCTAATTTCAAAACGAACTAGCAATTAGCTATTTATCACAACTAACAATTAGCTATACCCTAAGTTAATGCTTCAGCACCGCCCACAACTTCAAGGAGTTCTTGGGTAATTGCGGCTTGTCGGGCTTTGTTGTAAGACAGCGTGAGAGTATTAATCAGTTCACCGGCGTTCTCACTGGCATTACTCATAGCTGTCATCCGCGCTGCTAGTTCACTAGCCGCCGATTCTTGCAGCGCCCGTAATAACTGGTTACTCAGATACAGGGGCAACAAAGAATCGAGAATCTGCACTGGATCTTGCTCGAAAATCATGTCAGGAGCCAACGAGCGGACTTGGCTAGTCACTTTCTCCCGTTCGACTTGAAATTGACCACCACGGGTTGTCAAGCGGAAGATTTCGTCATCGCCTGCTTCTAAACCTTGTGGATCGAGGGGCAGTAAAGTTTGCACCACAGGACGGGAGCTAACCAAGGAGACGAATCTGGTATAAATTAATTCGATGCGGTCTACTTCTTCCGAAAGGAACAAGGAAAGTAGTTGGTCGGCAATCTGATTGGCTTCCGCTGCGGTGGGGATTTGCTCTAAGCCGCTGTAAGTAGCATCAATGGGCTGATTGCGGCGTTGAAAGTACTGTGTAGCTTTGCGCCCGACGATCACAAATTGATAGTCTAGACCTTCTGCCTTGATTTCCTTGGCGCGGTTTTCTGCACGACGAATAACGTTACTATTGTAGCCGCCACACAAACCGCGATCGCCTGAGATTACTAAAAGCCCTACTGACTTAACTTGGCGTTTTTTCAGTAGTGGTAGGTTTGCTTCTTCAAAGCGCAGACGGCTTTGCAAACCATATAATACTTGTGCCAAGCGATCAGCAAAGGGGCGAGTCGCTAGCACTTGTTCTTGCGCTCGACGCACTCTAGCTGCTGCAACTAGACGCATGGCTTCTGTGATTTTTTTGGTGTTTTTGACCGACTGAATGCGATCGCGTATTGCTTTTAAATTAGCCATATTCTTGAGTTAGGAGTTAGGAGTTAGGAGTTAGGAGTTAAGAGCTAGGAGTGTTTCATTAACTTTTAACTCTTAACTCTTCACTCCTAACTTTAATTACGCTGTTGCTTTGAAGGTCTTCTTGTATTCAGTAAGTGCTTCCTTCAAGGCCGCTTCTTCATCGGCATCCAGTACTTTCTTGGTTTGTACTGCTTGGGCGTATTGGGGTTTACCACTTTTTAAGTATTCCCGCAGACCTTGAGTAAAGCTGGTGACTTTATCTACAGCCACATCGTCTAAGTAGCCGTTGATCCCAGCGTAGAGAATTGCCACTTGCTCATATACCGAAAGAGGTGCGTTTTGTGGCTGCTTGAGGAGTTCACGCAACCGTTGACCTCGTGCCAACTGGTCTTGAGTGGCTTTATCCAAGTCGGAAGCAAATTGAGCAAAGGCTTGCAGGTCGTCAAATTGCGCCAATTCCAATTTAATCTTACCGGCAACTTTTTTCATTGCTTTGGTTTGAGCCGCAGAACCGACGCGGGATACAGAAATACCGGGGTTTACAGCGGGACGGATACCAGCGTTAAACAGGTCAGAAGACAGGAATATCTGACCATCAGTAATGGAAATTACGTTTGTGGGGATGTACGCCGAAACGTCACCAGCTTGGGTTTCGATAATTGGCAGGGCGGTCATACTGCCTTTACCTAATTCGTCACTCAGCTTTGCTGCCCGTTCTAACAAGCGGGAGTGGATGTAGAATACATCTCCAGGGTAAGCTTCGCGTCCGGGTGGACGACGTAGCAATAGGGACATTTGCCGATAAGCTTGGGCTTGCTTGGAGAGGTCATCATAAATTACTAAGGTAGCTTTGCCTTTGTACATAAAGTACTCAGCAATTGTTGCGCCTGTATAGGGAGCTAGGAATTGCAAGGTTGCTGGGTCACTGGCGTTAGCGGCGACGACGACGGTGTAATCCATCGCGCCTTTTTCTTGCAATGTCTGCACCACGTTCGCTACGGTGGAAGCTTTTTGACCGATCGCAACGTAGACACAAACGACATCTTCTTCTTTTTGGTTGATGATTGTGTCAATGGCGATCGCAGTTTTGCCAGTTTGACGGTCACCAATAATCAATTCCCGTTGACCACGACCGATGGGAATCATGGAGTCAATAGCTGTGATACCCGTTTGCAGGGGTTCGTGTACAGACCGACGAGCAATGATACCGGGTGCTGGAGATTCAATCAAACGGCTTTCTGGGGACTTGATGTCTCCCTTGCCATCGATGGGGCGACCCAAGGCGTCTACAACTCGTCCAATTAAGACTTCTCCTACGGGCACTTGGGCAATTCTACCAGTAGCAGTTACAGAACTACCTTCTTGAATTTCTATTCCTTCACCCATGAGCACCGCGCCCACGTTGTCTTCTTCTAAGTTCTGGGCGATGCCAACTGTACCGTCTTCAAATTCTAAGAGTTCCCCAGCCATAGCCTTTTCCAGACCATATATCCGGGCAATACCGTCACCTACTTGTAAGACGGTACCAACGTTAGCAACTTTGACTTCTTGGTCGTATTGCTCGATTTGTTGTTGGATTATGCTGCTAATTTCGTCAGGTCTAATTGATATGCTCATGTGTCTATCTTTTTTGCTTTCGAGACGGAAAAATTAATTCAGTTAGGAGTGATGAGTTAAAAATGCAAAAATTACAAGTTAAAAGTCAAAATAATTACCTTTTACTTAACTCCTAACTCCTAATTCCTAACTCCTAACTTCTTAGCTATTAGTTAAGCGCAATGAAAGGCGACGCAACTGACCCCGTAAACTGGCATCAATTACCTGTGAACCTACTTTAATGATCACACCACCAATTAACTCACTGTCTACCCTGGTTTCTAGTTCTACCTGGCGAGCATTCGTGATGGCAATGACCTTTTGGATAATTGCTTGCTGTTGAGCTTCTGTGAGGGGAATGGCTGAAATTACTTCCGCTAATACGGTTTGATTCAGCTGCCGCAACAGCGCCAGATACTGTTGAAAAATTGATTCCAAGAACGCAATGCGCCGTTTATCTACCAGTACCAGCAAGAAATTGCGTAAGTAGGGATTAGCGCCTTCACCAAGTATTTGTTTGATCAGAGCTTTTTTGTTCTCAGACTGAATAAACGGGTTGCCAAAGAAGTTTTGGAGCTGTTTGTCTGCTTTTAGCAGGCTCAGGAGAGTACGCGCATCTTCCCCGAACTCTTCTGTCAAATTTTTCGATTGTGCTATTGATAAAAGTGCCTGTGCATAGGGCTGGGCTACTTCGGCTGTCGCTACCTGACTTGTCATACATTGCCTCCGAGTTGTGCGATGCTGCGGTCAATTAAACTTTGTTGAGCATCGTCGGCAATCCCGCCTTTGAGTTGCGATTCGACTTTTTGCAATGCTAGAGTCGCTACCCGCTGCCGCAGTTGAGCGATCGCTCGGTCTGTTTCGGTGTTTAAATCCGCTGCTGCTGTTTGTTTCAAGCGTTCTACGTCTTGCACTGCTTTCGCTAACAGGGTTTCTTTAGCCTTGATGGCGTTTTCTTCGGCAGATTTGCGGATGCGTTGTGCCTCTGCCTGAGCTTGGGTCAACTGCTCTTGCGCTTGGGATAGCGCCTTCTGTGCCTCTTTTAAGCGCCCTTCTGCTTCCTGAATTGCGGTGGCAATATTGGATTGTCGCTCGTTCAGGATATTGCTTAAAACTTTACGTCCGAAGTAGAATAATATGCCAACCAGAATCGCTAGATTAATCAGATTGGTTTCAAAAATGTCTAAGTTTAGACCGAAACCACCTTCTGCTGCGCCTTCTGCCAATTCAGAGTGAACAGCGTTCGCTTCTGCGGCAAGTAATAAGAATGTCCCCATGATACTCATCTACAAGTGCGCTGCTCGCCTGCTAATACGTTGTATTTTCCCTTAGGGAAATAAAGTATCTTTCCCTGAAGGGAAAAAAGTGCCTTTTGACACTTAATTAAGCGCTCTGGGACTAACGCCCTGTTGCGCGTATGCTTTCACAGAACCAGGAAAAGTTAGTTTATCTAACTGGAGTTGGTCCCAATAGTTTTTCTAGAATCTGCCTGCTTAGAGCATCAACTTGTTGCTCTAAGGTACGCATAGCTTCCTGCTTTTGTTGCTCTATTTCAACAGAAGCTTGTTCTCGTTGAGACTGAGCTTCTTGTTGCGCCTCCGCGATTTTTTGGGCAGTAATTTTCTTAGCTTCAACCTGAGCTGCTTCTACAGTAGCTTGCGATTGTCTGCGAGCTTCTGCGAGCTGCTGCTCATATTCAGTGGCTAAACGTTCAGCTTTCGCCAAGCGTTCCCGCGCGTCAAGGGTATTAGTTCGGATATAATTATCGCGATCGTCTAGTACCTTAGTCAGTGGCTTATAGAAAATTGCATTCAACAAAGCTGCCAATAGCAGGAATTGCAATGCCATGAAGGGCAAGGTAGCATCGAAATCAAACATTTCTCTCCTCTTTGGCTGGAGTAGCAGTTTTCATGGCTAGCAACATCATCCAACCTTTCATATTTTAGAGACCCATAGCCAACAAGGGTCAACTACATCACAAAGACATTAATGCCCAAAATATTTTGATGGTAGAGGCGTGATCGTTCACGTCTCCACACTCACCAAAACTTTTAGGTCTTATCCCGCGAAGGGGTTAGCAAATAGCAGCACCAAGGCAATAACTAGACCATAAATAGTCAGGGATTCCATGAAAGCCAAGGTTAATAGCAGAGTACCGCGAATTTTTCCTTCTGCTTCTGGTTGACGGGCAATACCTTCTACTGCTTGTCCAGCAGCATTTCCTTGACCAATACCAGGCCCAATTGCAGCTAAACCAATTGCTAGAGCAGCAGCCAGAACTGAAGCAGCAGAAACTAATGGATCCATTTTGATTTTCCTTGGTTTGATTACAGAATTAAACAAATGTACGTTAACTAGAAACGTGCTTTTCACGCTGCACCGAGTTCTTACTAATCGCTGTTGCGACGTTTTGAGCGCATACCGCTCGTTGGAACTGTGCTATCAACTGAGAAGCTTAATGCTCCTCATGCTCTTCTCCACCATGTCCCTCCATTGCCTCATGAATGTATGCTCCGGCTAGGGTAGCAAAAACCAGGGCTTGAATGGCACTGGTGAACAAACCCAACGCCATTACGGGTAGAGGTACAAATAGAGGAACTAGCAGCACCAGCACCGCTACTACCAATTCATCCGCCAATATATTGCCAAATAGACGGAAGCTTAGGGAGAGAGGCTTGGTGAAATCTTCGAGAATTGCGATCGGCAATAGAACAGGTGTTGGCTCTATATATTTCTTAAAGTAGCCCAAACCCCGTTTGCTAAAACCTGCGTAAAAGTACGCTAAAGAGGTCAGCAGTGCCAATGCAACAGTCGTATTGATGTCATTGGTAGGAGCCGCCAATTCACCCGAAGGTAGCTTGATGAGCTTCCAGGGAATTAAAGCACCCGACCAGTTCGATACGAAAATAAACAAGAACAATGTGCCAATAAATGGCACCCAAGGGCGGTACTCTTTCTCACCAAGTTGGTTTTTTGCCAAATCTCGGATAAATTCTAGAGCATATTCCATCAAATTTTGGATGCCCTTGGGAATTCTTTGTGCGTTGCGAGTAGCAGCTATTGAAGCCACTACTAAAATGCTAATCACAAACCATGAGGTAAGAAAAACTTGCCCATGAATTTTAAGATTGCCCAACTGCCAGTAGAAATGATGACCTACTTCTAATTCGGCGAGGGGAAAAGAATTAAAGGCGTTTAAGACACTAAGCATTTGCATTCTTCAAGCATTTTCCCCAACGAGCGAGGATGGGATTACTATCTTTGTGAGCCTGACTTTTTAAGAATCAGGAATGAACGCAATTTGCACCATATAGACGAGGAGCGTGGCTTTGTAAGTTAGAAATCCCAGAAAAATTGGGAGAATCTGTAGCTCACGCCATTGACTTGCCACGATTATGACTCCCATAAATAAAGCAAAACGAGTTTTGCTCAAACTGGTTTTTTCACTACCGAGCTGCTCAACGTCTCTAGCCAGCATTTTTAAGTAAACCACACCTGTACACGCCCCAATTAAATAATTAAGAGCAATGTTCAAGGAATAAAAAATCCACACAGAGATAAAAATAACCCCCGTCAAGACAAGCGTGATTACTAACAACCGCTGGAAGAGTTCATAGAACTCTTGCATGGAGTTATCTGATTCTGTATCTTCAGAAACAGTTTTAGCATCTTGTTGCGTTGTCGGAGTGGGCGCAATTGATTCGTCTGACAAGCTCACGAGACTTGAAACCAGTACAGCTAAAGATGATGACTGCACATTCAGTCAGCTGAATCATATCACGATCCGGTAACAATACTTTAGAAAAAAACAATTAACTTCTTGTCAACGTTAGACACTCAGTAAAATTGCGCCCCCAGAAGCGAAAGAGCGGCTGATGATGTGAGTGAGTCAGGGGGTGAATAATCAATAATCGCTGCTTGGGAATTTCAAATTTCTTTTAATTCCAGCTTTTGTGAGTGGATAATTGTCCTCTTAAGTCGTTACATAGCATCTTGGTGTTTGAATTAAGTCGGTGTCAATAAAATCAACTGGTGCTTGAGGAGTGTATGGGCCTACCGCAAATCAGAAATCGTAGAGTAGCGGCTTGTCATTAAACATCGCACCACTGCTGAATTCCAAAAAACTCCAACTTTTGGGATGTACAATACCCCGTTTCTTGGACACTTTCCTAATTTACATTAATTTGCCAAAAGTGGTGATCGGCGATCGCTGTTCACCACGAGTATAAAACCATGAATGTGAAGTTCAGTATGAGAATACAATACAATTAAGCAGGTGTCAATAAAATCAGCTGCTGCTGAAGAAGTTTTCTTACCTCATCTAATCCCAGTTGCACACCTGTTAAAATCTCTGCAACTGTTGAATTAGCATCACATCTTTGCATAAACTCAAACTCTGCAACTGATAAATTAACTATCTGGTAATCGTAATTAAAGAAACATTGACTGGGAAATCCTTCAATACAAGGATTAAGTTTGGGAGTCGCTGCCAATAGGGCGTTATCGTCTGACCAGTCGGCTTTGATTAAGGGAGGACGACCGAGGAAAAACTCGTAATGAGTTACTTCTGGGTCTAGTAATTCTATCAGGCGGTAAAGCTGGCGATCGCTCAACTCTTTTGCCCGTTCTACTAACTCTGGTGCTTTGCCCAAAAGTCTCTCTAAATCCCAAAAACTCGGATTCGAGAAACCAATAAATTCCAATCCCGAAGCATCTATTAATTCAAACAGCGTCTCAATGTTGTAGTCAATTTCCTGGGGGTGAACGTACATATCGGCAAAGTATTCATCCTTGTTGTTTTCTAGTGACCAACGCTGCTTATCGTATTTGACAATTCGGTTATTTTCTGGTAGCGAAGCGAATACTTTTCGTCCGACTTGGACACCATCGCGGTAGTCGCCTCTTTTGTCACCTTGAAGAAGTGCGATCGCTTTTTGCATGAGTTGAATTTCCCAACGTCCCAACTCTCCATAGACAAAAATGTGCATCAAGCCGCCTGGAGCTAACTTTTTCGCCAAAGCTTGAATACCGCGAATTGGATCGGAGGTATGATGCAAAACACCAACACAGTTAATTAAATCAAACTCACCCGGCAACTGTTCGACATTAAACAAACTAAGGTGATGAAATTCAACGCGGGTAGCCCCAGAACGCTGACAACGCTCTTTTGCTACAGCCAAAGCACTAGTACTGAGGTCAATTCCGACAACAGAAGCCTGGGGATTGAGGTGAACCAGGTACTCTGTACTCACACCAGTACCGCAACCTGCATCTAAAATCCGAATATCTTGCCTTTGA
This sequence comes from Nostoc sp., assembly GCF_036916575.1. Classification (GTDB taxonomy): domain Bacteria; phylum Cyanobacteriota; class Cyanobacteriia; order Cyanobacteriales; family Nostocaceae; genus Nostoc. The sequence continues at coordinate 70,294 of NZ_JBALGC010000094.1, read as the reverse complement.
GGTTTTTGACCCGTGCAGAAGTTATGAGCAGCTAGCCAATTCCAACGCCAGTTGTAGCCTGGAGGTGGTTCATCCAACAGGGCTTCCGGCGGAAAGGGGTAAGTATTGTAGAGTTTGGCAACAGCAGCACTAACAGTTTGAGAATCGGACATGATGAGGAATAACGCAGCATTTCTGAGTTTAGCTGATAGTGGCTGATGAGAGCAAAGATTACTATTGCTTATTTACTGCTACTTATCCAACAGCAAAGTCAGTAAATTCGCGTTTATAAGGAGCTAGAAATCCTAATACAATATTTTTTTTCGGTACTCCAGCAGCAATTAATTCATTAGCGATACCAATTTCTGTACCATCTCTTTGTATCCAAATCTTTTTGTCTTTTATCTCAACATGAATGATAACTCCATAAATTCTCCGTTGTTCTTTCCAGCCAATATTTAAGACTTGATAATGATGACGTTCTGCGTCAAATAACAATTAAACTTCTGTGCCATTAGCACAATGGTTGTTTAAAATATCTTGAATAATTTGAGAATAATTTATTCCTTCCATAAAACAATGTCCTGACTTAAGGAATTAAATGTTAAAAGTTTAAGTTGATATTCTTTTAAAGAATCTTGAATAAATTGACGTGAAAAAAAGTTTTGGTATGTGTCTTGGCTAATAGCTAGATATCGAATACGTTCTGGTTCTTCTTTTTTTAATGCTAGCCGATAATTCAAGGTTTGACCTAAAGCGAGATGAAATTCCGTTACTTCAGATGCACCTACAAACAATTTAATTTCTCCAGCTATTTTTTGACCTTGTTTTTGTGCTGCTAATAGTCTTTCTGCTTGCTCCTAAATCCACAAAAAATTCAATGTCATCAACTTTCAGATGCAGTGGATCATGGGTAATCATTCAACCATCTTTTTCTAAAGCAGTGCGGACGGATTGATGGAATATATTTCAAAAACTTTTAAATCCCGTTAACTAATTCAGCATAAACATTACAAGCTTTAGTATCAAATTCAAGTTACTTGATATTTTTGAAATATTTTATTTCATCCCATAATCTCTTGTATCCCCATATTAATTTGTCGTATTTAGAAGCTTGATTGTTATATTTATTTATAATATTCAGCCATCCTTTAACTTTCTGCTCGAATGTAATCACTGTTATGGCTAAATTTTCAGTATTCTGCTGACTTATCCGTTGCGTGACTAGTGGATGACTATTTTGAAATAACAAAAGATGGTCTGTATCTAATATCCACATAATATTAGCTATTATATTGATTAAAACTGCTGACCTACTTACTGCTAACTTTTAGTTTGTACGTGTTAGCGTAGCGTTTCGTTGAGAAGCTGAAGTTCTCAAATTAGCACATTTTATGTTGACTAAAAACCTTTAATAATTTACACTGCCTTACTTATCTATGGTTTGATTTTTCTAATATTGTCTTTTGCGATCGCTCTTATGATTTACAACCAATCAGAGTTTGATTTGCGCTGTGAATGGGGGCCACAAGGAGTTGCTCAACTCGCTCCCATCAGTGATGTAATTGTGATAGTTGATGTTCTCTCTTTTTCTACCTGTGTAGAAATTGCCACTAACAACGGCGCAAGAATTTTTCCCTACGCAATGAGAGATAAATCTGTTATAGATTATGCCAAATCAGTACAAGCAGAGTTAGCAAGTCATAGACAACTTTGGACTATAACTGGATATTCCCTCTCGCCAAAATCAGTGACTCAGATTCCTGCTGGAACTAGACTAGTTTTACCCTCACCTAATGGTTCTTTTCTGACTTTACATACAGGGAATACACCAACTTTGGCTGGTTGCTTGCGAAATTGCCAAGCTGTAGCGCAGTTTGCTCAAAAGTATGGTGATAAAATCGCTGTGATTCCTGCTGGTGAGAGGTGGAAAGATGATGGTAGCCTAAGACCTGCATTTGAAGATTTAATTGGTGCTGGGGCAATTCTCAGTTATTTACATGGCAGTTTATCACCAGAAGCTGAAGTGGCTGTGGCAACATTTCAAGCTTTCCAGCAGGATTTACTGGGGTACTTGAAAAAATGCAGTTCGGGTAAAGAGTTGATTGAAAAAGGTTTTGAGTCAGATGTTGAACTGTCCGCCGCCTACAACATTAGTGGTTGCGTGCCTTTGTTTACTGATAATGCTTATGTAAATTCCAGTTTATAGAATTAATTAACAAAAAAATAACTCCCCGATTAATTGATTCTAAATTCTGAATTCTAATTTTTAAAGGTCACACTGATTAGTTTGGCAATATTTTGCATTGTCGATAAATTCTTGCAAATTGCTTAAAGGAATTACCTGAAATGATGACCCACCCTGCACCTCAGCAGTGATATAAGCAAACTTTTGGCCGCGATAAAACTGATCACGTCCAATTTTGGTGACATACCGAGACTTCTGGAAGTCATTGGCAATGTTGAATTTATAAATATTTTGTAACAATTTCACTGCTTCGGCATTTTTTGTAGTGAATTTAATGCTTGAGTCTCCACTTACAGTTATTCCTTCTTTAGTGACTGTCCCATTTTGAGAAGTGACATCAGCATAAAAGTATAACTTTTCCTTTGTACCCTCGTAGCCGTGGGCTTCGCTGTTGTATCTTAGAGTTGGTAGTTGAGGTCTGGTCTTTGCCCACTTCACAACGGTGTTGATGTTTTGTTCTGGAAGCGCATTTGCAGGAGTGACAGCCAAAATAACTGCGATCGCCGACAAGGTAGCATTGAATAAATAGTTGAATTTAGAACTTTTGAGCATAGTATTTTTTTGTTAAAGAATGCTAATAGCTAAACTAAAACCACCACAATTTGACAATTATTTCCAGAATGGCATTATTTTTTAAGATTAAGTTCTTAGTAGCAAAAATAACTTAATATTCAATAATGACTACTGTCCACTGACGTTGCTAAAGGCAATTTGGTTTCAACTGAAGATTTTACACAAATTGCAATAATCGTAGGGTGGACACTGCCACAAACATCAAAATCGAGGTTTTCGGCATCGGTAGACCGTGCCTACCCTACTACTGAGTTATAAAACTTAGATTTTATCTCAGTAAATAAGAGGATCTATTTTTGAGATTGGATTGATAAAAGCTACAGGTTCTACACACTTCTTAATAAACCCGCCTTGAGAACGCAAAACGTTTTAATCTAAAAGCTAACTGGGTTAATTTACTGGCAGTTTTGCAGGCAGTACTCTCAAGCTCATAAAGCACAGACACAGCGATGTGTCAAGCCTCAAAGCGACCCAGACTTAACACATAAACGATTATGATGGGAGTTTTACAAATCCGATGAGTGTTAAGGCGAGTGGTGGAAGCTCAGTTGCGCGTCCGCAACTATATCAAACCCTAGCTGTAGCGACAATTACCCAAGCCGAGCAGCAAGACCGCTTTTTGGGAAGTGGTGAACTAAATGAACTGGCAAGCTATTTTGCATCTGGTGCAAAGCGTCTAGAAATTTCCCAGAGGCTCACGGAAAATGCCGAGATTATCGTATCTCGAGCTGCCAACCGGATTTTTGTCGGTGGTTCGCCAATGGCTTTTTTAGAAAAGCCCAGAGAAGTAGAAATAGTACCTGTTAGTGCTGGTGCTAATGTTCAACAAGGGATGCAACTGGGAACTGTAACCTACGTTGAAAGTCGTGGTGGGTTCCTAGAAAATTTACGCTCAATATTTAACTCATCCCCCAGTGGTCCGACACCTCCAGGGTTCAGACCAATTAACATTGCCCGTTATGGTCCGAGCAACATGGCCAAAAGCTTGCGGGATTTATCCTGGTTCTTGCGCTACGCTACTTATGCGATCGTTGCTGGCGACCCCAACATCATAGCGGTGAATACACGGGGTCTGCGGGAAATAATTGAAAATGCCTGCTCTGGTGAAGCAACGCTAGTAGCTTTGCAGGAAATCAAAGCCGGGTCACTCTCCTTTTTCCGTAATGATGCTGAGGCTACAGATATTGTGTCTCAGTACATGGATGTTTTGCTAACAGAATTCAAAGCAGCCACACCTTCAAATAAACTGCGCCAACGTCCCTCTAGTGACCAGCAAGGGTTGGAACTGCCGCAAATATACTTTAATGCGGCAGAACGACGTCCCAAGTTTGTGATGAAGACTGGGTTATCAGCTAGCGAAAAAAATGAGGTAGTTAAAGCGGCCTATCGGCAAATCTTTGAGCGCGACATTAGCCGTGCTTATAGCTTGTCGATATCTGACCTAGAATCCAAGGTAAAAAATGGCGACATTTCCATGAAGGAGTTTGTCCGTCGTTTAGCTAAATCTCCCCTTTACCAAAAACAGTTTTACCAGCCTTTTATTAACAGCCGAGTCATCGAACTAGCTTTCCGTCACATTCTGGGACGGGGCCCAAGTAGTCGCGAAGAAGTACAAAAATACTTCTCGATTATTTCTAACGGTGGTCTACCAGCCTTGGTAGATGCCTTAGTCGATTCTGCTGAATACGGCGACTATTTTGGCGAAGAAACAGTACCCTACCTGCGGGGTCTGGGTCAAGAAGCACAAGAATGTCGCAACTGGGGACCGCAGCAAGACCTGTTGAACTACAGTGCGCCTTTCCGCAAGATACCTCAGTTCATCACCACATTCGCTGCTTACGAACAACCGCTACCAGATCAACATCCTTACGGTTCTGGTAATGACCCCTTGGAAATTCAGTTTGGGGCGATTTTCCCGAAAGAAACTCGCAACCCCAGTACCAGTCCAGCTCCTTTTGGCAAGGATACCAAGCGCATCCTGATTCACCAAGGGGCAGGGATTAATAATCAAAATAGCAATCCTTTGGCACGAGGTGAAGCTCCTGGTACTCTTGGACGCAAGGTGTTCAAGTTGGATCAACTGCCTGGGACTGTTGGCAGAAAGGCAGCCAAAAATTCTAGCGTTAGATTCTCTGAAAGCTCAACCCAAGCAGTGATTAGAGCTGCTTACCTGCAAGTTTTCGGTCGCGATGTTTACGAAGGTCAGCGTCCGAAGGTATTGGAAATCAAGCTGGAAAACGGCGACATCTCCGTGCGGGAGTTTATCCGTGCTTTGGCTAAGTCGGATGTATTCCGCAATCTGTACTGGTCATCGCTGTATGTTTGTAAAGCGATCGAGTATATTCATCGGCGCTTATTGGGTCGTCCGACCTATGGTCGTCAAGAAATCAACAAGTACTTTGACATCGCTGCCAAACAGGGCTTTTACGCGGTGGTTGATGCCATTATTAACAGCGTAGAATACAGCGAAGCATTTGGTGAAGATACAATTCCTTACGAACGGTATCTAACTCCTGGTGGTGTAGCAGGACGACAATTGCGCGTTGGTAGCATTCGTGATGATGTTGCTGCGAAACTCCAGAAGGAAGTAACACCGAGCTTTGTGACACTGGGTATAGTAACAGAAAAACGGTCAGAACCAGATATTCAGTTCCGTATTAACCAAGGTGTCAGCAAGCAACGGGAACAGACCAAAATCTTCAAGCTGGTGGCCAATACCAGTGACAAAGTTGCAGTAAAAACTTTGATAAGCGCTGCCTATCGTCAGATATTTGAGCGGGATATTGCACCCTACATCGCCAAAAACGAATTTACAAAATGGGAAAGCAAGCTAGGGAATGGCGAAATCAGCGTCAAGGAATTTATTGAAGGTTTGGGTTACTCTAACCTCTACTTGAAAGAGTTCTACACACCTTACCCCAACACTAAAGTGATTGAGTTGGGAACCAAACACTTCTTAGGACGTGCGCCACTAGACCAAGCAGAAATCCGCAAGTATAACCAGATTTTGGCTACTCAAGGTATTCGTGCCTTTATTGGTGCCCTGGTAGATAGTGTGGAATATAACCAGGTGTTTGGTGAGGATACGGTGCCTTACCGTCGCTTCCCGACCCTACCTGCGGCAAACTTTCCGAATACGGAGAAGCTGTACAACCAGCTTACCAAGCAAAACGATGACGTGGTTGTACCGAGCTTTAAGCCAGTGCAAGCCCGCGCTGGATCTAGCGATACACCGCTTTTGGCGCAAGCGCTCGCAGATATAGCAGCGCAAACAAATGGTATAAACCAGAGCAATCCCTCATTTGCCGAACTGGGTCGTTCCTACAATGATGGTAGCGGACAATCCGTAGAACTAGGTGTGCGTAAACATGCACGCATTTACCGTCTGACGGAGAGCACCAACCAAGCCGAAAGACAACAGGCAATCAACGCCATTTACCGTCAAGTGTTGGATGTATTTAGCAATGAAGTGCCTGACAATTTCCGCCGTACTGACCTAGACAGCAAACTTCAAAATGGTGAAATTTCCGTCCGGGAGTTTGTGCGTGAACTAGCCAGTTCCCAAATCTATCGCCAGCGCTTCTTGTCACCTTATCCTCATGCCAAGGTGGTTGAGTTCCTCTTCCGTCACCTGTTGGGGCGTACACCCGCAACTCAGGAAGAAATTCGCCAATATAACAAGCTGCTAGCCGATAGCGGTTTGTCAGCTGCCGTAGAAGCAATAGTCGAAAGCCCTGAATATAGACGCTACTTCGGCGAAGATGTTGTGCCTTACAATCGCTTCCCATCACTGATGGCAGGTAACTACCTCGGCAGTGTACAAGCGGTTGATTAGGGAATAGGGAATAGGGAATAGGATAAAGATTATTTCCTGTCCCCTATCCCCTTCGTAACCTTTCGTAATACTGCTCTCAGTTTGCAGCTAAAACAGTAAATTCTGAAAAGCAATATTACAAAGTATTAAGAGCAGTCATAAATGCTCAACAGAATGCCGGAAAATGTTTTGCGGAAGGTAACTGAGTTTAAAAGCTTGTGTACTTATGTTGACTCAAGCAAACTCGTAATTTATTAGCCGTAGCAGTTATTAAACTGTTGTGTCTAAAATGACGAGAAAACAAACTCAGTGAACCAAATTTAAAGTCGCACCAGTTTAATCAAATCCTGGTTTCATTCGTACTGGAGGAATCCATTAATGAGTATCGTCACGAAAGCCATCGTGAATGCTGACGCAGAAGCCCGCTATCTCAGCCCTGGCGAATTGGATCGGATCAAATCCTTTGTTGCAAGTGGTGAGCGCCGTGTGCGGATTGCTCAAATTTTGACAGAAAATCGCGAACGGGTGGTTAAGCAAGCTGGCGATCAACTGTTCCAAAAGCGTCCTGATGTCGTGTCTCCAGGTGGTAACGCCTACGGTCAAGAATTGACTGCTACTTGTCTGCGTGACCTAGATTACTACCTCCGCCTCGTTACCTACGGTATCGTTGCTGGTGATGTTACCCCCATCGAAGAAATTGGCGTTATCGGTGCCCGTGAACTGTACAAGTCCTTGGGAACTCCTATCGATGGTGTCGCTGAAGGTATCCGTGGGTTGAAGAATGTCTCTGCTAGCCTGCTGTCTGGTGAAGACGCTGCTGAAGCTGGTAACTACTTCGACTACCTAGTTGGCGCCCTACTGTAGGGTGAAGCTGTTTACCTACTTAAACAGAAGTATTGCAATACGGTTGGAAATAAGGAATTATCAACATGGCTCAAGACGCAATTACCGCTGTCATCAACTCCGCAGACGTTCAAGGTAAGTATCTAGACTCTTCTGCTTTAGAGAAGCTAAAAAGCTATTTCTCCACTGGCGAACTGCGGGTACGTGCTGCTAGCACCATCAGCGCCAACGCTGCTGCGATCGTCAAAGAAGCTGTAGCAAAATCTTTGCTATACTCTGACATCACCCGTCCCGGCGGTAACATGTATACTACCCGCCGTTATGCTGCTTGCATCCGTGACTTGGACTACTACCTCCGCTATGCCACCTACGCTATGTTGGCTGGCGATCCTTCGATCTTAGATGAGCGTGTACTAAATGGCTTGAAGGAAACCTACAACTCTTTAGGTGTTCCCGTTGGTGCTACCGTGCAAGCTATCCAAGCAATCAAGGAAGTAACCGCCAGTTTGGTAGGTTCTGACGCAGGTAAGGAAATGGGCGTTTACTTAGACTATATCTCCTCTGGATTAAGCTAAGAACTAGTTTGCACTTAAGAATTTAGGTGCGGCTTTATTAAGGTCTGGAAATCAATCGTGAGTGCTAGAACGTTATATTGCTTATCTTGGTAAATTATCAGTGATGAGTGTTGGTGGTCTAGTATTGATGTTTGATTTCCAGCCTTTGAATGATTAAAAGATTTGCACTCAAGATTTTGAGATAAAAAAAGTTTTCACAAAGTATACAGGAGATTTTCAGAATATGTCCCGTTTGTTTAAAATTACTGCTTTAGTTCCCAGCCAAAGCCGAGTTCGTACCCAACGCGAACTACAAAATACTTACTTTACTAAGCTAGTTCCCTATGAGAATTGGTTCCGCGAACAGCAACGCATTCAAAAAGCAGGCGGCAAAATCATCAAGGTGGAACTGGCAACTGGTAAGCAAGGTGCTAATACTGGCTTGTCGTAATTCTGTAAATAGAAGGTTATTTTAGGGAATTGTTAAGAGGTCAAAAAAGACCTCTTTTTTGTTGCTTAGATTTTTGAAAGTTAAAAAATGCGATCGCTCACTGGTGATTCTGCTAACAATCCTTGTATCATCATATCTCCTAAAAGCCAAGCAGTTAATCGGATTAAGTCATTGAGTTATGGTAAAAAATTGCCATAATCACCACTGATGATTAGCCACGATTAAAGCCTCTGCTGTTGAACTGTCTAAGGGCTTCGAGAAAAAATTTCCCTGGCCATATTCACATTTCATTGCTCTCAGGAGTGCTAATTGTTCTGCCGTTTCCAAGCCTTCTGCTGTGACAGTTACACCTATTTTTTTACACAGGGTGACAATTGTCTCAACAATATCTAAATTTCCTTCACCAACACTCCTTCCACTAATGAAGGAGCGGTCAATCTTCAACTCATGAATCGGAAAGTGATGAAGGCGACCTAATGAAGAATAGCCTGTACCAAAGTCATCAATTGCCAACTTAATTCCTAAATTTCTTAGTAGATTTAACGTGGTGGTGACATTCTCGCCGTTTTCCATAATTACGCTTTCTGTGATCTCCAATTTCAAACTCTGTATATCTAAACTAGTCTCCTGTAAGACTTGATTGATGTGCAGCAGTGGCTTTTGTTGATTGAACCAAGAACTACAAAGATTGACGCTAATGGTCAAGGCTTGCTCACCCAACTTCCCTGATTTTGGAGGGAATCGGTCTTGCCACTGCTGTGTCTGGCGGCATGCTTCACGCATCACCCACTCATCAATTAAAATACTCAGCCCAGTTTCTTGAGCAGTTGGCAGGAAATCTTCTGGAAAAATAATACCCCGTTCTGGATGCTGCCACCGCACCAGTGCTTCAAAACCAGTTATCCTCCCGGTAGTGAGTGACACAATTGGTTGATAATGAATCCGAAACTCCTGACGTTCAATAGCTCGTCGCAGAGCCGTCTCCAACTGCAAGTGTGCCATTACCTGAATATGCATATCAGTATTAAACATCTGGTAGCGCACCTTGTTTTGTGCCTTAGCTCGGTACATTGCAATGTCGGCGTTACGCAGAAGGTCTTCTGGTTGGTTATAATCTGTCATGCTCATGGCAATACCAATACTGACTGTGGTAAACACTTCTTGCCCATCTAAAACTACAGGAATTGCCAGTTTTTCTTGTATCTGTTCAGTCATGCGTACTACGTAGTTGACATCCTGAATTCCTTCTAACAGGATTGTGAACTCGTCTCCTCCCACCCTTGCAGCTACATCTATAGAGCGCAAGCATTCCTTCAGCCTTTGAGCAATAGTCAGCAGTACTTGGTCACCAAATGTGTGTCCAAAGCTGTCGTTAATAAATTTGAAGCGATCTAAGTCTAGAAATAGCACGGCAAATAAATAATCTGAATGCCGCTTTGAATAATCGATCGCATTTCTGAGGCTATTCATAAAGAAAGTGCGGTTTGGCAACCCCGTTAATGCATCGTGAAATGCCAAATGTAGCAGTTGTGATTCTGCTCGCTTACGCTCTGTAACTTCAATTAGCAATTCCTGATTTATTTTTGCTAGTTCTGCTGTTCGTTCTCTGACACGAGTTTCTAGCTGATCATGAGCTATTCGTAACGCCTCTTCTGCTTGCTCTAGTTTCTGATTCTTTTGTGAAAGTTTTTGAATGTAAGTTGCGATCGTTTGGATAAGGTTGTTGAAGGATATTGACAATAGACCGATTTCATCTGATGTGGTGACCGGAACTCGCAAAGTAAAATCTGATGAAGAACTAACAAGTTGAGCAACCTGAGTCACAGCTTCTATCGGACGGGCGATCGCTCGACTGGTAGAGAAGGCTAAGACAGCAGCGAACAAGACTGAGAGTACCATACCGATAGCAATAATCTGGTTTCGCAAGTCCTCTGCTTTTGTCAAGGCGTCCTTTGCTTTTTCCTCTTGCTCTCCAGCGCTTTTAATAAAAGTTGTGAGATCGTAAGCAGAGCTAACAATTGCACCAAATTCGGGGCCACCTGTAAAGTCTGTGATTTGTTTCTTAGCTGCACCACTTGATTGTGGTTGTAACATCTGCGGCTTTATCTGGTTGAGCAAGACTTCAAGCTGTTGGTAGAATTTTTCCGTCGCCCGATAATCTTTGGACAACAAACGATCCAAGTCTTTTGTAGCCGTGGTTTGTGGTGATCGCTGGAGTTCGTTGATCAGCTGCTTAATTTTTTCTGCTCGCTCAGACAATTCCGACTTGTGTTGCTCAAACTCTTTCGGCTTTTTGAGTAAAGGTACAAACTCTCTGGTAGGTAGAGTCCGAAGCATGGCTACTTGCAAGTCACTCAACAGATCACCTTGTTGATTAGCACTGTCTTGACTGTTAATCGCTTGTTGCTGGTAGTAATTGCCAAGGGTCAATCCAGCGATCGTTCCTCCTACAGCAATGCTCAGAGCTACAGCATAGCCGCCAATAATTTTATTTCTCAAACTCAAACGACGCAGGATGTCTGATATCCTGTTTGAATGAGTTTCTAATGGGATAAATCGACAGATGAGATTGGGTTGACTCTTCACAAGATTCTAGCTTTAGAGTAAAGAATTCTGCTACAGTTATATAAATCAAAGGAAGTAGCCTTCATTCTTGTACTCTAACCCGTACAGCAGGGCGCAAATAAACCAACCATTTAAAATGAGTGAAAACCTTATTTGGTAAGCTTTCTTAATTTTAAATTCTACGTAGCGGTACTACGGTTAGGTGTTCTATCAAGCCCTTCGGAAGAGTCTAAAAGTTGATTGCAGCAAAGGTTTTAGATTAGCTGACATTTTATAAGAGCTACTCTAAATATTACTTACTACCACTACAGTGATGAAACAGAGCTAATTAACTTTCAACAGTGTTGATAACAGAAGGCAGTAGAAGTTCTGGTGAACTCATCCACCAGCGAATAATTCTTTCTTCTTTAACGCTGCACTGTACGGCACCCCCCACTGCTGTTAGATATGTAATAACCTCTGGCAAAAGCTGACGAATTATTTTGCGTGTTCCTTGGGCAGTAAAGATTTCTACTTCCCCAAAGATTTTTTTCATATAGACTGAATAGAATCCCATATCTCGTAAGGAATTAATTAATCTTGGGTCTGACTGCTCCCGCGATAAAGTAATGTGCAGCTCATCTTGACGAAATGTTCCAGGTACTAAAGATGCCAACTTAAGCTTAAAAGGAATTTCGATTTCTGGATTGAAAGATTTTTCCTCAATTTCTACGTCAACGGGAATATATTCTGCCTCAATGTACCCTTCTATAGCTTCAGAATTATTTTCTAAGTAGCGGAGAATACTAGCAAACTTTTCTCTAATCTGTGACGCACATTTACTTTTTATTGTCAAGTGCTTTTTTGGAGGACGATGAGCAAGTCCTTCGGGATGACCTGAGAAGTCGGAATTCCAAAAGTTCTGAGTGTCGAGCAAAAATTTTTCAAAAGGAGTTGAAAGCGTCTGAGCATCTATATGAATATGAAACTCACCTACTAATGCTGGACGAGTAGATTTACGCACAATTGTGTTTGTGTGGGCTTTGCTGTTATGCGTCATATTTACGCAAGCTTTTTAAACAAGTTCAATTAACCATAGCCCTATAAAAAGTTAAGCCACTACCGTAATATTACTGAAACTTTATCTGGGCTTTTTCTAAGAAACTTTCTGGATGCGTGATAAATTAAAAGTTTTTCTGTTTGTTAAAAGTCAAATCAAGGAAAGCAAAAAGTATTATGTTGTCAAATTTGGTAGTGGTATGAGAAAAATATCCTTTGTATCAATTAGCGCTCGCTAGAACCACCCCAGTCAAGGCGACTAAGAATTAGATTAACAGTTGCTAGCTAAGTGTATTCAAGTTGACCATTATCAAATGCATCGTTGTCAAAGCTACTTAAGAGTTATAAGTTATAAGTTATGATTTATGAGTTTTATTGCTAACTCTTAATTCTTAACTTTTTACCTGTACTGATCGTGAATCTACGCCGCCTGATTCCAATTTTTGATAGTTCAGTCTCTAACTGGGCATTAGAAGCGCGGTTATTGCGCTGGTTAACGTTGATTTGGCTGTTTGTCGGCTTGATCATGCTATTTTCAGCATCCTATCCCGTCGCTGATGCCCGTCATAATGATGGATTGTACTACTTTAAACGTCAACTGCTTTGGGTCTTAGTTTCCTTAATCGGATTCAATATTATTGTTAATTTGCCGTTGCAGAAAATTTTGGGACTATCCCATTGGTTTTTGTTACTGTTTTTGGCGTTAATTTTCGTCACACTGATCCCAGGATTGGGAAAGAAGGCTTTTGATGCAGCGCGTTGGATTGCGATCGGGCCAGTTCCGATTCAACCTTCAGAATTAATTAAACCCTTTTTGGTGCTGCAAAGTGCGCGGCTTTTTGGTCAATGGGAACGAATTAGTTGGCGGGTTCGCTTGGCTTGGTTGGGTATTTTCGGTCTGGTACTTTTAGGAATTCTTGCCCAGCCTAACTTGAGTACAACAGCACTTTGCGGCATGACTATCTGGTTAATTGCTCTAGCAGCTGGGTTACCTTACAAGTACCTGGGAGGAACAGCAATTGGCGGAGTGATGTTGGCGATACTCAGTATTAGTATTAAAGAGTATCAGCGTAAGCGGGTGATGTCATTCCTCAATCCGTGGGCAGATGCTACAGGAGATGGCTACCAGTTGGTGCAAAGTCTACTAGCCGTAGGTTCTGGTAGAACTTGGGGTTCTGGATTTGGGCTTTCTCAACAAAAGCTGTTTTATTTACCAATTCAGGATACCGATTTTATTTTTGCGGTGTTCGCTGAAGAGTTTGGCTTTGTTGGCAGTATGGTGTTGTTGGCGCTTTTAGCTACATTCGCCACTCTCGGATTAATCGTGGCGCTGAAGGCGAAAAATATAGTGCATCGATTGGTAGCGATCGGCGTGACGATTTTGATGGTAGGACAATCATTGCTCCACATCGGTGTTGCTACAGGTTCTCTACCGACTACTGGCTTACCTTTGCCCATGTTTAGTTATGGTGGTAATTCCATGATTGCCAGCTTAATAGCTGCTGGGTTGCTAATTCGGGTAGCACGCGAAAGTAATGAAGCTGAGGTAGTACCGTTGCGAAAACCCCTGTTTGAAAATGGGCGCAGACGTCGAGCTTTTCAGAAAAATAGGAATTGAGCTAGTACGCTCTTTGCACGACCAAATTGAATAGATTATGGAAGACCTAAAACAAACAATAATCAGTTACTCCAGCGCAAACCTCGAACAGTGCAAAAATTGGTATTCTTCAGCAACATACGCCATCGCAGTCATTATCTTTGGTTACGATTTCTGAATTTTTTCCTTTTAAGCGCCATCTGTTGGAGCCGTTCAATTTCACTTAGAACATCTTCGGGCTTGGTTTCCATTTCTAAGTCTGCAAGGTCACTATCTTTATCATTTTCAATGCCCATTTGCTCTTGAATAGCATCGAGCATTTGTAATACTCGTGTAACTTCATGCTCAGTCAGTAGTCCAATTTGTAAATTTAAGTTGGTGCGATACTCACTTTCTTCACTCAGTTGGTTCTGGCTAATCAACACAAATGTTGAGAGAAAAATTGCTTCTAGAGATACAATCATTGTCAACAATCCATATGGAAATGGATCAAAAGGATGCACACCTAATTTGCCAGTGTTCACAATAATCCAACCACCAAACCAGACGATATGAACATAAACAAAAACTATATGCCCAGAAAAAGAGGTAATAGCGTCGGCAATTCGGTCTTGCAAGTTTCGCTTATTAGCAGCCTTGACCCGAAGGCGGATGATAGTGCGAATGTTCCGTTCTATGACTTTAGATAATAACGGGTTGTGTTCTTCATCGTCTAAATATTCTTTCTCCTCTTCATTCATGCCGCCTGGCTGCATAATTTTGATGTCCTGTTGTTAATAGCACCTTAAAAAAATTAGGTCAACTAGCATATTTTGCTTGGTTAAACTCAAAATGCAAGAAGTCGGTTTGTATTATAAACTCAAAGTTTGAAATCACTGTGCCAAAGCTATTGCATTCTTGTACCAAGAAGTAAACACCCTTGTTGGTAGTAGAAACTCAATCAACGACAACAGAAAACTTCTACAGAAGTTATCGGTATGTAGATTATCTGATCCAAAGCGTATTGGTGGATACTGCCCAAATTTATCTTGTGAAAATAACACGCGCAGTAGATTCAATGGAGACAGCAAATTATGACGAAAGACGACTCCCAAATCACCTCAGGTAAAATTAGCTTTTTGAAGAATCGGGAGAAACTTCACAATTCCTTAACGCAGAGTTAGACGAAAAGGGCGATTTAATAATTATTGGGCCTAGACGTAGGCAAAGTAGTGATGCCTACGGCGGTAAACTACGCACATTAGGGCGATGAAGACTATAAATTTTAGTTAAATTGGTGTTTTGATGAACAGGAGCTATTGCTTAATTTTGGATTTTAGATTTCAGAGACATCTAAAATCCAAAATCTATAACTCTTACAGTTGCCGCACTAATGGCTGACCATCTTTGACTTCACCAATTAAAACTAAATCGACACAGTTAACGAAGATACCATTTTCCAGGACGCCGGGAATGTTATTCAATGTCTTTTCTAGGCTGACTGGATCTTCAATAGAGTCAAATCTGACATCTAAGACAAAATTGCCTTGATCAGTGATCACTGGGCCAGCTTTTTTTACACCCATGCGGAGTTCTGGTTTGCCACCAAGTTTTTTGATGGCATTAGTCACAGGAGTAATTGCCATTGGAATCACTTCCACGGGCACAGCGAAAGTAGAACCTAAGCGGTCTACTAACTTACCACTATCTACCACGACAATAAACTGTTCTGCCAGGTAGTCTACGACTTTTTCGCGGGTATGTGCTGCACCACCGCCTTTAATCAAATTTTTCTGCGGATCGACTTCATCTGCTCCATCAATGGCAATATCGATGTGGTCAATAGCATCCAAGGTGGCAAGAGGGACACCGTACTGCTTCGCCAGCACTTCTGACTGAAACGAGGTAGGTATACCAATGATATCTTTGAGTTCACCAGACTTGAGGCGATCGCCCAAAAACTGAATCGTATATGCTGTAGTTGACCCCGTACCCAACCCCACAATGGAACCCGACTTTACCAGGGCGGCGGCGGCTTTGCCAACTTCTTGCTTCATCGACGTTACGGGATCTGGTGCTGCGGTCATTGCCAAAACTGCTCCATAAAACTTATATAAAATGAACATAACCTAAGTTACACACCTTTTACTGTTTATTTCCAGCTTCATAAAAGACTGTCAGCGACATTTTATCGACAGGTGTTTTCGGTCGAGCCAAGCGAAAGAAAGATACTTTTTCAAGTTTAAACATACATTGAAATTTCTATCTTTAATCAGACTAGAGGTTTTACACTCAAAAGCTTGTGAATAATTTTTGCTGGTGAAAATGGAACACCAAGGTATCATTTGTGAGACATCTTGGTGTTCATAGTGAAAATTATGAAACGTTAAGCAAGAAATAGCGGGATACGATTACTCAGTTCTGGAAAACGCTGTTTAACGTAAGCACAAAGCTGGTTATAGCTTTTGCTTTGGAGTTTGTCCAAATCTTTTTATAAGGGTCAAGTCCCTGACTCTTGGCGTGTTCTATGGTTATTGCCATGAGGATTTTACAAGCCTTAGCCTCAGTTTCAATCTTTTGGTGTGCCTCAGCCTTTTTTTGGCGTAGAGACTCAGCCTGATCTTGCTGGATATAGCTAATCCGCGCGAGAAATTCGACGGATTTGTTGAGAAACTCGTACCCGTCTTCTCGATTAATCACCATAGATAAAAATGCCAAAGGGTCTAGTTGAGGCTGAGGTTCATCTGAGTTAGGATTATTCGGTGGAGAGATCATAAAAGTTTTTTCCTCAAATTAAATTGACGGTCAATAGGCAGTGCGCCTGACCGTTAATGGATGGACAACCAAATTACAAACGTTTGAAATAAGACAACGCTGCTGGACTGGTACTCCGGTTGCGTTTTTTTCATGGTTTTACAATCTGGTTGCGGATATTCTAGCAAGCTCTATGCTAGGCTACAATACAGTAAGTATATTACTTCAATTGCAATAACTAACTTACTGTTAATATAATAGATATTTTAGCAGATTTATGTCTCATTCAGTTCTGCCTCTTCAGAAGATAGGGGAAATATTCCAAGGAATTACACTTAGCCGTTATGCAGACGATAACGGTAGACCAGAGCGCGTTGTTAGCTTGTCTGATCTTGAGTACCTATACATTGAACGTAACCCAAGTGTGGTTCAGTTACGCGTATCTGACCTTGAGCGGTATCGAATAAAAACTGGTGATGTAGTAATTTCCAACCGAGGTACGCTCCTGAAAGCATCAGTAGTTACAGATAAATTAGAAGGTAGCTTGGCGAGCAATAACGTGGCTGTTATCCGCCCCATAGTACAAATTGATCCTGTGTATTTGGCAGTTTTGATGCGTTCAAAATGGCTAGAACAGCAACTAGCCACTTTATACTTGCAATCTTCCACAATTCAGTTGATTCCAATTTCTCAATTACGCAGTCTCAAGATTCCATTACCTCATTTGGAGACTCAAAATAAATTAGCTCAACTCTTTTTAGCTACTGAACGAGCTAACCGCATTACCTTGGAAATTTTAGACGCACGAAATAATTTATCAGAATCTACTCTTTTTCAAACTTTGGAAAGACAGCAATGATTACTTTAGAATACTTAGAAAATAGACTTTGGACTGCTGCAAGTATCCTACGGGGGGTTTCTAGCGGTAATGATTATATTAACTATTTGTTCAGGCTTCTGCTTTTAAAGCGATTGTCTGATTTATTTGAGGAAGAATCTTATAAAGCCAAACCACGCTTTTTTATTCCTGTAATTTCGCAGTGGAATTATTTACTGCAAATACCTGAAAATATTGGTCAGGCACTTAATGAAGCTGGTAGAGCTATTGAAACTCGTAACCCAGGTATCAGAGAATTACAAGGAATTTTCATAAATTATAATTTTGAACATAACCACAGTCAAGTTGATATTAAAAAGCAAGATCAAGTACTACGCCAATTGATTTGGCATCTCTCAGAGATTAAACTCCAGAATAAATACTTTGCTGAACCAGACTTATTAGGAAAAGCTTGTGAATACTTCATGGCACAATTTACAGCTAATCTTGGTAAAATGTCTGGAGAGTTTTTTACTCCGCAGAAGGTAGCAGAACTGTTAGTACGTCTGCTTGAACCACAACCAGGAATGAGTATTTGTGACCCTTTTTGTGGATTGGGAGGTATTTTGACTGAATGTATCAAACAAATTAAACATTTGGGAAATAAGCAAAATGATTTACTGCTTTATGGACAAGAGATAAACCAAAATACTTTTAGCCTTGCCAAAATTAATTTACTTTTGCACGACAATTTTGATTTTGACATCCGCTTGGGAGATACTATCCGTGAACCACAACTAGTTGAAAACGGTAAATTAATGCTTTTTGACAGGGTAATTTCTAATCCCCCATTTAACGTTCGTAATTGGAGCTATGAGTTATCTAAATTTGATATGTATGACCGCTTCCGCTATGGAATTCCACCTAAAGTTGGTGGTAATTTTGCTTTCATTCAGCACATACTAACCACACTCACAAATACTGGTAAAGCTGGGGTATTAGTGCCACTTGGGGTCTTATTTCGTGGAGCCTCTGAGGGTATTATTCGCAGGAGAATTATTGAATCTGACTTAATTGAAGCAGTAATTGGTCTTGCATCCAACCTACTTTCTGGTACAGGTATTCCTACGGCTATTTTAATTTTTAATCGGGATAAGCAAGAAAACCGTAGAAATAAAATTTTGTTCATTGACGCTAGTAATGAATATCAAAAGAGCCGTAATCAAAATTACCTGCGTGAAGAAGATATCACTCATATCATCACAGCTTACCAAGCCTTTGAAGATGAAGAGGGATATGCTAAAGTCGTGGCTCTGGAAGAACTAGCTGCTAATGAATATATTCTCAATATCAACCGCTATGTCCTAACCCCCAAGGATGAAAATGACAAAATTGATATTGAGGCGGAAATTATCAAGCTGCGCGAATTAGAGGCTCAACGTGCTGAAGCCGAGATGAGTATGAATAAATACTTGCGGGAATTAGGAATAGAATTAACAGACTAACTACAAGCGATCGCAAAATAAATTAGCTTGAAAAATAAGGGTTTCACCATACTTGCACCCACCTTAAAAGGGCTAGGCTGCACACCCTACTAAAAACTTTTTCAAGTCAGCCTCACGCTTCACTTGATACTGGCAGTTTAAATATATAACCCACAACAAGCAGATATGCAACATTGCCCAGCCGAAGTTCGTCACTAACTAAGTTACAGGTTATTAGGAATACCACATTTTGCCTTAACCTCAGTAACGTAGTTTTTTAAATTCATTTAGCAGCTAAAAGTGGTTATCATGATACGTCAGTTTTCAATTACTTTATCTTTAGTAGCATTACTACAAAATTTACCAGCAATTGCTCAGGCTTCAGTGCCAGAACCAACTTCTGCAATTCCATCTGATTCCATTCAGCAGGTAACTGCTGTCAAATGGATGACAAACTTTTCCGATGGCAAGTTTTATCCAGAAAGGTTACTGAGTCGGGCAGAATTAGCGTCAATTATGGTCAAAGCATTTCGGCTAGATAAAAGACAAGCTGTTAGCAAAGAAAATTTAGCTATTCCAGATGTTCCTCGTTCTCATTGGGCATTTAATGATATACAGACAGTCTTAAAAACTGACATAATGAAAGGCTATCGGGGCAATGAATTTTTCCCTAACCAAAAAGTGACAAGGGCAGAAGCTCTTGCTATTTTCGCCCAGGCTTATGGTGTATTTCAGTTTTCCGATGACGCTGTTAATGAGACTCTTGCTTCATATCCAGATGAAAAGTCTATCCCAGCTTGGGCTAGAAAAGCGATCGCTACAGTAGCTACTGAAGGATTTCTGAACACAGATGTTCAAGGCAATATTTCTCCATTAAAACCCATGACCCGTGGGGATATGGCTTATGTATTGAGTAAATATTTGCAACGACAACAGCAACAACCCGAAACACCAGAGGTTCCGATTATTCCTAATAGCCCACAATCACCTTAGCTGAATTTTATTCAGTTAAGCGACGTGCTTAAAATCAGTTTTGACCCGGACTTCTATATTTGTCTCGAATCTGGCGAAGATATAAGGAATTAGACTGTGTTGGTTGCTGCAACACATAATTCCCATAATTAGATTGTGGTGGTTGCGTCGGTTGCTGCAACCCATAATTCCCATAATTAGATTGTGGTAGTTGCGTCGGTTGCTGCAACCCATAATTCCCATAAGTAGATTGTGGTAGTTGCGTCGGCTGCTGCAAGCCATAATTCCCATATCCTACAGGGTTTGTCGGGGTGACAACGTTTTGACTAGAGTAAGGTGCAATATTACTTGGTGCGGCAGAGGTGACTGGGGGCGTCACTGGTGCTACATTAGGCAATACCTGACCACTATTTAAATTATTGTAGGGATTTTGCGTTGTACCGGTTGACGTATAACCTGTACCAGTAGTTAATCCATTACTAGGCAATACCTGACGGTTATTTAAATTACTGTAGGAATTTTGCGGTAAATTTGTATCGGTTGACGTATAGCCTGTCCCAGCAGTTAACCCAGTACTTGGTAGAGAATTCTGACTGGGTAAGCTGTTGAGCGGTGGCGTTAGCGTTGCTCCTGGGTCAGAGACGCGCCCTAAGGCATTTGTCTGAGTTGCAGTACCATTGAAGCTAGACAATTTCTGGTTTGTCGATTGGTTGAGCGTCCCTTGCACAGGGCTGATAGAGAGAGAATTTTGATTCTTGTTGGTTTGATTAGTTGATCCAATACCCAGGCTAGAGGATGTTTGTTCCCCCTCTGTTGGTTCAGACGCCGTATTTAAAGTCTTGAGACCAAGAAACGGATTATTATTATCAACCGTCCCAGTCCGCAATAAATTTTCTGTTTGTACAACAAAAGGATTTTTCACAGCTAGGGAGGTGTCGCCATTAACACCTAAACTAGGATTTGATTTGGGATCATTAGCAGACTTTTGTTTGTTAATTGCATCTTCTAATAAGCCTTTGCTGTTTTTTCCCTTAGTGTTTTCCTTAGGGGTATTTGCTGTTGATGAGACAGTTCCTTGCTCAAAATCATTAAATAAAACTGGCAAGTTATCGATATCCGCTGCAATAGCTCTGTTTTCTTCTGACAGGTCGGAATCAGCAGGCTTTTGTGAAGCCACTTGGTTTTTTTGCTTATAAACGAAAATATCTGGGTTTGACCAGTATTCCCAGGTTACTAGCCCTACTACAGATAAAAAAATTGCAGTTACCCAAAAACCAGGTCGCCCTAGATTCCATAACCTGGCTCTGAGATAGCGTAAGTAGGCGGGAGGATAATGACGATTTGGCATGGGATTAGTAATTGAAATTTACTCGAAATCGGGAAAACTTGAGGGAAGCTGAAGGCGTTGCTGTTTAATGCTTTTGCTTTCCTCAACCGGAAATATCTTAACTGAAGTTTGAATGATGATTTTATCCTAACTTCTCCATCAGTTATTAGTCATTACCAATAGACATGTAGTAGTAAAAAATTTACTTTTTAGTGGCTGGAGTCCTTTGGGAAGATTTTCTAGAAAGTGATGGGAATTTATGGTTAGTTTTTGGGTATCGGTCACATTGGATAACATCAGGAGTTGACAACTGGTCTAATTTATTGTTGTGGCTGGACAAAAGTTCAACTTTTTTACTTTCTAGTTAGCAAACTGTATGGTGCAATGCTTCGATACGCCTCTGAGGGCGCTGTACTGCACCGTACTATTAACCAGGAGACTACAGCAATGATGAAAGCTGAAGATATCATGATCAAAGACGTAGTTACCATTCGCGGTTCAGCGACTGTTGCTGAAGCTGTGGGGGTGATGAAGGAAAAAGGATTGCGGGCCCTGGTTGTGGATCGTCGCTATGACAATGATGCTTATGGCATTGTCACAGAAACGGATATTGTCTATAAAGTAACAGCCTACGGTAAAGACCCAAAGCAAGTGCGGGTTTATGAAATTATGAGCAAGCCTTGTATTGTGGTCAATCCTGATTTGGGTGTGGAATATGTAGCGCGGTTATTTGCTAATACTGGTATTCATCGAGCACCTGTGATTAAAGGTAAGCTGTTGGGCATCATCTCAATTACTGACATTTTGACCAAAAGCGACTTTGTGGAAGCGCCAAAAGCGCTACTGCTGGAGGAGAGAATTCAAAAAGCAATTGAGCAGGCTCGTGCTATTTGCACTGAACAAGGTGCTTATTCTAAAGGCTGTGCAGCTGCCTGGGATGAGGTAGAAGAACTTCAGGCAGAAGCAGCTCATCAGAAAGCTGAGGGTATGGTATCAGCCAAAGTCTCTTTTGAAGAATATTGTAAGGAAAATCCAGCTGCACCGGAATGTCGAAATTATCACCCGTAATTGAAGTGTAGGGATGAAGAGGAAGGGGAGGCAGGAGAGAATGATTTATAACTCTAATTTTGTGTAAATTACAGCATTTTTCAGGTATTTAGACCACAACTGAGACGGGGAGTAGGAAGTAGGGAGTGGTTTAGTTCAATTACTTGAAAAGCGCTGTAAAATTCGTTTTTTATTCGTGAACGAGTCTTTTTTACTCGTGAATGAGTCTTTGATACTCACTTCCCCTGCTCCCCCTGCCTCCCCTGCTCTCCTGCTCCCACTTCCTCAATTTACCGTTTGGCAACTCGGATCAATAAGAATAGACCTATTCCCAAAAAAAGAAAGTTGGGCAACCAAGCTCCCATAAAGGGAGAGAGGACACCTGCTTGCGCGATCGCACCACTAATAAAGAAAATTAAGTAGTATGAAAAAATTACTACAACACTAATACCAAAGCTGGTGCCTCTTCCAGTTCGCTGAGGTATGCTTCCCATCGCTGCACCTACCAAACCAAAAACTACACATACAAAAGGTAAAGAGATTTTTTGTTGAATCCGCACTTCGAGTTTACGAATTTTTTGGCGATCGCCACCGAGAAGTTCCACTTCTAATTGATTTAGTGCTTCGGCAATATTCATCTCACCATAGTCCCGGCTTTTTTCTGCCAGACTTAATGGCGTGCGCGGTAGTTGCAGTTGTTGGTGTTCAAATCTAACGATGTTGCGATAGGAGCGATCGGCAGCGACAAAATAGATCGTGCCGTTGTAAAAATCCCAGACATTTTGAGAAGGATTCCACTGGGCGGATTCTGATACCACAATTTGATTCAGACCTTTTGTTGAGCGGTCTATAATCGTCAAACCTTTCATCCGCTTACCATCAAACTGGTCGGCGTAAAACAAGCGTGTCAATATCTTATTCTTAGAGCCATCCGGCTGGAGAGCATCTTGGTATTCAGGATAGAAAATATTTTGTTGTTTAAAAGTTGGTTTGTCTGATTTGAGGGCTTTATCCAGAGTCATCGCCGCTTGATAATTTGCTGCTGGTGCAATTTCTTCGTTAAATACAAATGTCATTCCTGTAACCACAAGACTCAACATCACAGCAGTTAGCACCATACGATAGACACTCACCCCACAACCGCGCAGGGCAATTAGTTCGCTCTCGCTAGAAAGACGACTATAGGTCATCAAAGTAGCCAGCAGCGTAGACATGGGGAAGGCTAAAACGATAAAGTTGGGAAATTTTAACAAAAAAACTTGAATAGCAATGTCTATAGGTAGCCCAGAGTCTACGATTTTTCTGACGAGATCAAATACAGCATCAATGGTGACGCCAATTGATGAAAAAGCTCCTACACCAAAGAAAAACGGCGCTAACAATTCGCTGCCAAGATAGCGATCCATGATTGTAAAAGGCAGCAGCGAATGGAGACTGTAGAAAGATGTGAGCTTCTTTGATATCATAAGCAACTTTAAAGGATGTTTTAAAAGTATTAAGCGAATATAATTTCCTACTACACAAGCAAAGTCTATCTTCCTGGACTCATACAAAATCAACGGTTTGCTAACCTGCAAAGGCACAGAGAAGTCTGAGCGGAGGCTTCCGACGCTCTCTACGAGACGCTGCGCTATCCGTTAGCGCAGCCGGCCGCAGCGAAAAGTCGGAGCGGCGGCTTCCGCCGTTAGCGCAGCGGTAGCGAGTCCGCGAGCGTCTCTGAACTTTTCAAGACAGGCATCAGAACTTCGGAGTTTTGTCTCTATAGCCGCGACTTCTAGTCGCCCATGTGAGTAATAAATTAGACTTGATAAACATCCTCTTAAAAGTTAAAAATGAGCAACCCTAGTAAAGCAAAGTATATGTTTAATATCAAAATTAAATTCTCAATAGTTGAGAAAGCAAAATGAAATTAATTAAGAAATTTATGCTTAAAAATAAACAACAAAATAGCCTTTGAAATTATTAACTAAATAATTGTTAATTTAGACTTGAAAATTATCCCCTAAATAATATTGCCGTACAAGGGAGTTGCTGTAGAGTTCGTCAGCAGCACCAAAAGCGAGAATTTGTCCCTCGCGCATGATGTAGGCGCGATCGGTAATGGCGAGGGTTTCGCGGACATTATGATCTGTAATTAAGATTCCCATGCCGCGATCGCGCAGTTGTGCCACAATTTGCTGAATTTCTGAGACTGCTATAGGATCAACTCCAGCAAATGGTTCATCCAAAAGTAAAAATTTTGGCCCTTCTTGTCCAGCAGCTAAAGACCTTGCTAATTCCGTCCGTCGTCGCTCACCACCAGAAAGTTGAATTCCTTTGCTATTAGCTAATTTTTCCAACCGAAACTCCCGTAGTAAAGTTATGAGTCGCCTTGACCACTCCCATCGTGGCACATTAGTTTGCTCTAGCACCAACAGAATATTATCCTCTACAGAGAGTTGGCGAAAAACACTTGCTTCTTGTGCTAGATAACCAATACCCAGTCGTGCCCTTTGATGCATTGGCATTCCTGTAATATCCAGATTACCTAGCCAGACTTTTCCTAGATTGGGTTTTTCTAAACCTGTGGCAATGTAAAAGGTCGTCGTTTTACCAGCTCCATTGGGGCCAAGTAAACCAACGACTTCGCCCTGAGCAACAGAAAGATTGACACGATTGACAATTACTCGCTTGCCGTAAGATTTGTGAATATTTTCTAAAACAATTTTCATTGTTCGCGCCCTTTGTTGATGGTAGATACTAATTAGAACGCTTAAATGCTGGTGTCTGTGGAGCAGGTTTGGCAGTTTGTCCATCATTATCTGATTCCTGCACCATGTAGATAGACTCTACCTGATGGTTGGATTGAGGTAAGGCAACAAATCGCCCTTCGTCAATTAAATAGGTTACTTTCTCCGCTCGGATACTGTTACCGCCCTGCTGCAAAATATAGACATTGCCACTGAAATCAATTCGGCGTTCTTTACTAAAGTACTGTGCTTGGGCAGATGTTGCCTGAATCTGGCGAGCAGGATACAACATTTGCACGTTACCGCGAGCGGTGATTACTTGATTTTTCGCGTCATATTCTTGCACATCAGCGCGGATAGTGAGGGGGCGATTGTCTCTAGATGTTTGTGCAGTAGCGGTTTGCAGTTGGGCAGGGAAGACAAAAGCGCCCAAGAGTGCAACTGGCAGCATTAAAGCTAATCCAAAGCGACGCATCTGTGATAAGGGTAATTGATAGCAGGGCATCATAGCAATTTGGGATTCACGATTTCAGCTTGCATTCTAATTATCTCAACTACTTGATCCAGATATGAAATATACAATCTGGAGTGATTTACGATAACTACTGGCTGAAATAGTGACGCTAGCCCCAACCTCAAGGTTTCAGGAAATTTTAGATGAAATCCACTACAGCTTAATATAACGGTCTTAACTTTTTTCGCTACACCCAACACTTTATTGGTGTCAACTTTAGCCAAAATCTTAATAAAATTTCGTTTGTAGATCTAGTAAGACTTACGCAAAAAACCTCTCAAACTCTTATTCCTCCGTGTCGCGCCAGTTGCTTCTCCTGTGGTCGCTGCTGCGCGTAGCTTGCTTCCCTGTAAGGGTACAAGTCGGGGAACCCGCCCAACGCACTGGCTTCTCTGCGTCCTTTGTGGTTCGATTTTCCGTTGCTTGTGCGTAAGTCCTATATGCAGACAAAGCAGCTCTCTCTGCCCCTAATAGGCAAGCAGCAACCCTTAGGGCAAGCATTCCCAATCGCAAACTGGAATTTGAGCCTCTGAACTCGGAATTTGAGCCTCTGAACTCCGAACTTCAGCTTCTGAACTCAGAACTTCAGCCTCTGAACTCGGAATTTCAAGCTTAAAACTTGGAATATCGAGATTTACACTCAAACATTCAATTTCAAAATAAGGAACAAAAGGAGACAAGGAAGCAATTTTTCTCTTCAATCTTCCTTGTCTGGCTTCACTTGCTTAAACTTTACTAATCGCTAACTAGCACAATTTGAGGTAAAGATAAGGCTTCATTTTCACTCAAATCACCAGCTGTAATCTTGTCTGGCCCTATTTGTTGTAATGTCGTCAACAACACTGCGCTCTGACTCAATAGCTCATCTACATCAACGCCGCCGTAACTAGATGGGTAACGCCGCAAGCGATTACTGCCTTCTCCTAGTAGAATAACTGCACCTCGCCAGTTCCGATTCTCCAAATGATACAGTGCTACAGCAATTTGAAGAATGCCTTGATAAAAGGTTTTTTCCGGTTCGCCTGCTTCAATCCACAAAGCTTCTAAAGTGTCATGACAGGCGTAGAACTGACCAGAATTGAACTGTTCTACACCTTGCCAAAACTCTTGGGGGATGGTTTCGCTCATCCCATGCTGTCTCGTACTTCTTTTATTGTTTCGAGAGAGATTTCTTGTTTTTCTCCAGCAAACTCGTTGTCAGTGGTGAGGAACAACATGCAATGGCACTCTTTGCGTTCTCTCATTGGCACACAGGGACAGTTCCAATATGTGGCGTGAACCTCAGCCTCTTTATCTTCGTAATGGCGACAGGGACATAAAGGCGCACCTAGTTCGTCTTTATGTTTGGCTAATCCTTCAATCACAACTGCGGTGACAGAAGGTTCAGAACAGAAGTATGTTCCAGTCCGCTTGGCGTATTGTTCGGAAAAATGCCGCATTGCCTCTAGGCTTTTATCGCTGGATTTTGTGTTAGCTTCTGATGAGATCATGTGGATCGGCGACTCATAATTTAAATATTTCTTTGCATTGTACCTCAGCCTCAGTAGGTGATTACTGGGTGTGTTTCCCCAACCTTAGCTGCTCAAATTGTTTTACCTTTGCTCAAAGGCTGATATGTCCGGTGTGCTGGGATCAGAGAAAATCTCAGAAATCGCAGAAGCTTAACTTCTAAGCTAATCAAAATTCAAGTTGCATCTTGAAGCAGAATTTAAAAGTCAAAAGGTTGATTTATTCTCATCAAAAAAAGGACGCTGTGACACGTCTAAGGGAAGACGCCAAGCGCGATCCTTTTATCAGACTTATCTCAGGCTTTATCTATTTATACATTATTGTATTGAATTCTCTTCATCATAACTTTATAAGACTTCAGGGATCTATTAAATATTATTACTTAATATTTTACATTTAGTGTATATTCTAAAACGTGTAAGCACAAAATTATCAAGAGTTACAACTACTACTAGATGAGTATTTCAACTGTTGCGAGAAAGTTCTCGACTGCTGCTATCAGAGTAACAGTCATTGTTTTGGGATTAGGAGCAGTAGCACAAGCAACTGTTTTAACATTTGATAGCCTGGGGCAAGCCGCTGTGCATCTACGTTCAAAAAATAGACTTTGATAAAGAGTTTTAGCCTTAACTGAACCGTATTGTTCTAGGGTGTAGTTTTTTGGCGAAAATATTGATTAATATGAACCTAATGTTTTTTGCAGTTGGGGTTGCAGAGCGCGATCGCTTTGCAAAACTATACCAGGGTGTTCCCAATTGATTACCTCTTGTTCTGCTGGTGAGGAAATATTTGGCCACAAAACCCAGCGACTGCCTTGAGGAAGAGTAGCAAGACTCAGGGGGTTTTGAGTCAGCCAAATCAAAGGGTAGCTTTTAGGAACTACTGAACTGACATCTTCTAAGGCTGTGGTTGCTGCTAAAGTTTCTAAAACAAAACGTTCACCTTTAATTAAACTTGTTGATGCTGTCCATAGTTGTACCTGTAATTGCTGTTGTTGTGCGTAAAAGTACAGCGAGGCTGCGGCAATTACTGCTTGTTCAAAGTTTTCTTCTTCCCAATTGCTAGCACTGTCAAGGGCAATAACTATTTCTTGTCCACCTGTCACCATTTCTAACTCCCGCACCCTTAATTCGCCATAGCGGGCGCTAGTTCGCCAGTGAATCAGACGGGTGGGATCTCCGATGCGGTAGGGACGGAGTGATCGCACCAGCCCCGTTGTCGCTGTCTGCAATGGTCTACCACGAGGATCGCCCCTTTTGCTCTCTTCTTGCCCCATTTCATCTACTAGGGGGCAGGTAGCCAAAGGTAACACTGTCGGATAGACGATCGCCATTGCAGCACAATCACGCTGACGGCGACACCAAAACAATCCCAAAGGCGCACCAGAAGCTAGTTCGACTGTGTGCCAGCGATAAACGCCCCGGCGCTGGGTAGAGTGGTAATATACCCAACGGTAACTACCTTGGCTAGGAATTGTCTCTATTGCCTTTTGTACTGGTTTCCCTAAGACAAAGGGCAGCATATCCTTGACTTCCAACAAGCTTACAGGCTGCTGTGTCTGATTGCGGATTTCTAATTCCACCGTCAGATCATCGCCGGCTGACACAGGTTGGATGGGACGACGGGTGATGGATAGACCTGTGAGCGATCGCGCCGGTAAGATGGCTGCTACACCCAAAAGGGCAAAACTGATGCCGCTAATGGCGTACAGCCAACCAGCCATCGTATTGATACCTGCGCCAAAAAAACAAATAGCCGTTGCTGCTAGTACCCAACCGCCGTATGCAGGGGCACAAGCGCGAGTTTCTAACCAATTGGTGATGGGTTTGATGATTTTCATGTTTCTTTTTTAACCCAACACCACCTGAAATTCACAGTATCTCAGGGGTTTGCCAAAAAAGCTTTTAGTTGGATTCCTCAAAAAGAGATGGAAAGTTACGACGACCACTTATAACCCGTAGAATTTCGATACCATCATCTAGCACTTTGTAGAAAACGATATAACCTTGCAAGGATAAACCTCGGAGGTCTGGACGAATTTTTGCGTAACTTTTACCACTGTTTGGAAAGGCAACAAGTTGTTGGCACTTGCGGTTGAATTCACTGAAAAATCGCTCTCCTGCTTCAACGCTAGTTTGAGCAAAGTAGTCGGCAATTTCATTGATATCTCGGCTGGCAAGAATGTTGATGACGTAGCGACTCATGCTTGCGCCTGATGTCCTTGTCGAAACCGCTCTAGAATTTGGTTTACGAATGTCTCTCCATCAATAGGTGGCGTTTGGTCTGAAGCTAAAATCGCCGCATCAATTTTCTCTCGCACATCCTCGACCCATTCAGCATCAGCGCGATCGTATTCATCAAGCAACCGTAAGGCAATTTCAAGGGCTTCTTCTGCGGAGCGATATTTCCCAGACTGGAGCTTAATTTGAATAAAGCGTTCTTGATCGGGTGTGAGACTGATGCTCATAGAAAACCTCTATTCAGATTATTCACCATTTTAAGTTAAAAAACGCACCCTGCTTTTTCGTTCAGTTAAAGTTTATTAAAGAAACAAGGAATCCACAGCCTCAAACCATTGTGACCATTTTTCCACGGGTGATTCATCAGGCTGACTGTCAGCAATTTTAACTTAATGTTTGTGGAGAACAAAATCAATGAAATCAGTCACTTCTTGTAGGAGTGGTTCGGAAAGTTGCTGCAATTTTGCGTTAGCGAAGCTCGCCGAAGGCATCGCAGTTTCACGAATAGTCATGGGAATAATCCTTTTTCAGTCCTCTTCATTTTTACTCAAGGATTTGACTAAATGTACGGCAAGGGCGATCGCTTTCTGTAAGAATCTCTGATTTTTAAAATTATCGTCTGCCAAGAATCGCAACATATCAGTTTACATTTTTAGGTTGCGTCTGACTAATAAGTGATCGCGCATTCCAACAGGGTTAATAACTTGAGTCATAAGCTCACTTTCAACTTATCCATACACTGTTGACCCATTGTTCGGATTGTCTCAATAACAAAAATCTCAGCAGTACAGTAATCACTGAGAAGCATTGTAACATTTGCACGTCCATGTGCAATGGAATTGCGTTTTTCATAGAGTTCATTTCGATACTTATTGATAGCAGATTTAGCTAAACCATTAAACTCCTCTGGTGTACTTTCAATTCCATAAACCCGTTTGAAAATAGTCTTCCGTTCTACGTTATTCTCAGCTGTTTTCTTAATCCACGTCCAGATCGATGGTTTGGAGTAAGCGCCGGATTCATCAGGTTCTTCTGTTAACACGTCAGGACTTACTGTAACTACATCACACTAATCTAATAGTTCAGCTTTTCCGGCAGGTCTATGGTGTAGAAGAGATTTGAGAACGTCTAACTCAAATTGCTCAGAGGCTCCTAATAACCGAACGAAAGCAGAGGTAATGACAAAATTTGGCAGACTATACCACCCCACACCACTACGATGAACTCCAAAATCAAAACCACCGTATCTTATGTAACATGTTTCGTATTTTACAGCTTCTGCATAAGGATAACGATCCTTAAGAAATTCCTTCATTGATATAAGAAGATTTACCTCTTTCTCTCCTATTTCTTGATCTGTTTCAAAATCCTTGTGAGTCAAAATTACAGGAGTAACACCTTGCTCACTGACCCACTGAGCAAGTCCTTCGAGGTCTAGCTTCTTATACCTTTGGATAGCTCCATCTTCCAACGTGAATGCAACAGATTCACGGAGTGCCTCTATTTGACGAAGTGCAGCCCAAATAGCAACTCCCATACTTTCCTTTCAATTACTTAGATAAATTAACAACAACTGATAGAGTTTGGAATTGACAAATAATCCTTCAATTTTAGCGATGTGCTTATCCTATTGACAGCTGTAACTAACAAAATAAAAAGCCCACATCTGCGGGCTTTCTAAATCGATTAAGTAATTTTACTTAGCGTTTTGCCAACTTCTTCGACATCTTCCGCAGACGAATCGATTGGGGTGTAACTTCCACCAATTCATCGGGGCCGATGTATTCCAAAGCACGCTCTAAGCTCATGTCTATTGGTGCTTGCAGTTGCACCAATTCATCGCCACCAGCAGCGCGGTGGTTAGTTAACTGCTTGGTTTTACAGATATTTAGTTCCAAATCTTGCGGACGATTGTGTTCGCCTACAATCATGCCTCTATAAACCTTTGTACCAGGAACAATAAAGAATGCTCCTCTATCTTCAGCATTCCTCATGGCGTAGAAGGTAGAAACACCTTCTTCAAAGGAGATTAAAACACCTTTGTTACGGGCTTCAATGTCGCCACTAAGTTGACGGTAGTCTAAGAAACTGTGGTTCATGATGCCTTCGCCACGAGTCATCCGCATGAATTCACCCCGGAAACCAATCAATCCACGAGCGGGAATGACAAACTCTAGCTGGGTGCGATCGCCATTACCTGGTTGCATATCTTGCATTTCGCCTTTGCGTTGTCCCAAGCGTTCAATACAGCTACCCACAGCATCAATAGGAATATCTAACACCAAGAGTTCGTAAGGTTCGCAAGGTTGTCCGTTGACTTCGCGGTAAATAACCTGTGGTTGAGATACCTGAAACTCGAAGCCTTCCCGGCGCATGGTTTCAATTAAGATACCCAAGTGGAGTTCGCCACGACCGGAAACGAGGAATTTATCGGGAGAATCGGTTTCTTCGACACGCAAAGCCACGTTGGTTTCAAGTTCGCGGAATAGGCGATCGCGCACTTGTCTTGATGTCACCAACTTGCCTTCTTGACCAGCAAAGGGCGAATCATTCACACAGAAGGTCATTTGCAAGGTTGGTTCATCCACTTTAATTAGTGGTAAAGCTTGCGGTTCATTGGGGTCAGTAATCGTTTCCCCAATATAAGCATCAGCGAAACCAGCCACCGCGACAATATAACCTGCGGTTGCTTCTTCCAGGTCTACGCGCTTCAACCCTTCAAAGCCCATCAGCTTGCTAATTTTACCCTTGACAATGGTGCCATCTTCTGTAACTAAAGCGGCTTGCTGTCCTGAGCGGATAGTACCGTTGTGAATTCTGCCAATAACAATCCGTCCCAGATATTCAGAATAATCTAGGGTTGTGACTTGCAATTGCAGAGGCTTATTGCTGTCGCCCACTGGTGAGGGAACGTGTTGCACAATTGCGTTAAAAAGAGGTTGCATATCTACCGATTCTGCTTCCAAGCTTTCCTTAGCAAAACCTGCCATACCGGAGGCAAACAGATAGGTAAAATCACACTGGTCTTCATCTGCCCCTAATTCCAAGAACAGATCCAATACTTTATCGACAGCAACGTGGGGGTCAGCTTGACCACGGTCGATTTTGTTGATCACAACAATGGGGCGCAGCCCCTTTTCCAAAGCTTTTTTAAGGACAAAGCGTGTTTGAGGCATGGGGCCTTCGTTAGCATCGACAATCAGAAGACATCCGTCAACCATGCCGAGTACCCGTTCAACTTCGCCACCAAAGTCAGCGTGTCCAGGAGTATCAACAATATTTATTAGTGTTTCTTTATAGCGAACCGCCGTATTTTTAGACAGGATAGTAATACCCCGTTCCCGTTCTAGGGCGTTGGAGTCCATAACGCAATCCGGAACGTCTTCGCCTTCGCGGAAAATGCCGGATTGTTTGAGGAGTGCGTCAACCAGGGTTGTTTTACCGTGGTCAACGTGGGCGATAATGGCGACGTTGCGAATTGGGAGCGTCATAGAAACTTTTAGTGAAGTCTAGAGGGGGTTTTGAGATTTACATTTGAATGCTAGGCTTTTGTAACAGAATTAGGTATCATTAACAAAACTCTGTAAAGAACCTTTAACAATTCTAGCGTAATCGTCACAATTGCGGCGAGGTTTGTCAAAGCTGCTGAGACGGAAAGTTAGGCAGGCTGAATCATGTACTTAACGTTGAATTATTTACCCGATCTTGACTGAGGTAGTTGAAGAGTGGATAAATATATGGTTAAAACTTCTAACTACATAATTTTGTAAATTCATAGCGAATCCTCTTGAAAAAACTCTGCCTACCTCTGCGTTTTCCTCAACGTCCCTGTGCGTTTAAAACCGCTATTAATTAATGCAAAGCTGTACTAGTACTCAACCAACCCAAAATTGCTGGGTGAGGGAGGGGAGTTGGGAGTAGGGAGTGGGGAAAAGTTTTTTCATTTTGTCAAATTTTTGAATACCAATATTTAAGGAATGATCCGATAGTAGCTCGTATAAAACTAGCATTGAAATCTATATTTAATCTGAGGAGAGAATATAGATTTAAATATTATCTATCTAAAAATAGAAGAACACAAGTTGTGACAAAAAGTTTTGTTTTTCTACCCAGAGTTATGAGAGCGATCGCTCAAAATAAAGAAGAATATCTCCGAACAAAGTGAACAACTGGTTACTGAATTTAAAGCCGTTCAGACCCAAATTCAAAAGCTAGGTGTTATTAATGAAGCGAATATATATGATGCTTTTGAGCTTTCTATATCCGCTAAAAAAGATTAGTTAAAGAAAAACTCCCAGCGCTGATGTACTGGGAGTTTTTCTTTAAGAATTTTGCTGACAGTATTTGTAAGCCGCATAAGCCATAGTTACAACCCCAGTAACAATCGCAGATTCATCGACTTCAAATTGGGGATGGTGTAATGGGTAGTTAATGATTCTTTCTTTGTAGCCTACACCCAAGCGAAACATGGAACCGGGGACATGTTCCAAATACATAGAAAAATCTTCAGATCCAAGGGAGGGTTCGGGTAATACTTGGACGTGATCGCTACTCCAAGCTTCTTCTCCGGCTGATTGCAACAATTGCGTCAGGGCGTAATCATTTTGAACGCTAGGTACGCCCTGGCGATAATTGACTTGATACTTTGCCCCGTAGGTATGACAGACATTAGATACAATGTTTTCAATCCAGTTCGGGAGATAGGCACGGGTTTCGGGATGGAGCGATCGCACGGTTCCCAATAACTGCACTTTATCTGCAATCACATTCGGCGCTTTGCCACCATCAATTTTCCCTATGCTCAATACTACAGGACGCAAGGCATTTTGTGTCCGGCTGATAGCTTGTTGCAGTGCAGTAACGATTTGGCAAGCAATCCAAATCGCATCAATCGCCTCATGGGGACGCGCCCCATGCCCAGATTCTCCCATAATCAAAATCTCTAAATTATCAGAGGCGGCTGTTAATGCCCCGTAACGCACGCCAATAGATCCTGCGGGTATAGAAGGGAAAACATGAATTCCTAATAAAGCCGAGACGTTTTCCATCGCTCCATCTTTCACCATCCAGCTTGCCCCTTGGGCAATTTCCTCGGCTGGCTGAAATAAAAACCGCACTTTACCACCCAACTCCTCTGCCACTTGGGACAGCACCATTGCTGTTCCTAACCCTACTGTGGTGTGGACATCATGACCGCAAGCGTGCATAATACCCTCTGTACGAGAGGCATATTCTAAATTGGTGCATTCTTGAATTGGCAAGGCATCCATATCAGTGCGAATTGCCAATAAACGGTCATTTTGGCTAGTGCTTTGCAGTTCTCCAATGACGCCGATTTTGCCAACTCCCTCTTGTACGTGCAGACCACTGGAAGACAAAACACCAGCTACGAAGGCTGCTGTTTGGTACTCCTGACCACTGAGTTCTGGGTGAGAGTGGATGTGGCGGCGAATTTCAATTAAGCGGGGCGCTAGTTTTGCTGCTAAGTCTTTAATACGGGTAAGCATCGATTTAATTAATCTATAGGCTTTTTTCCCATGATAAAGAAATGTTAACAAACAAAATGCTCTTTGCCATACAAGGATCGGTCAAGCCAGAGGCAGGGGAGCAGGGGAGCAGGGGAAGAATAACTAATGCCCAATGTCCCAATTCAAAACTGGTTATTTTGAATAACAGGTTGTGCCTCGCGTATTTTCGGGTTTAAACTCGTTACATTCTCTGGAATTTTGACGCTCTAACGACCAGCCATAAGGCTTGTCGGAGGTGACGACACCATTGGATAGAGTTGTTAGTCGGAAGTTAGCCCCCCGAAAATTGGTAAACTGCAATTTGGCATTTTTAAAGTTTGCTGCTTCCAAATTGGCGCTGATGAAACCGGCATAAGACAGATCGGCATTTTCTAAAGATGCTGATTTCAAATTTGCTCCTGTTAAGGAAGCACCACTGAGAATCGCCGAATTCAGAATCGCACCTTCTAAATTTGCACCGGTGAGATCGGCATTCGTGAGATTAGCTTGAGATAATGTAGCGCTGCTCAAGTCAGCCCCTCGCAAATTTGCTCCAGTTAGATTCAGTTGAGTTAGGTCAGCACCACTCAAATTACATCGAGGACAGGCACTTGTTGCCTTCAACTGATCCAGGTCTAGCTGATTTGATGCAAGGCTCTGCTCTGCAAACCCGAAACAAGCTAACAAGACGACGGTAGCAACAATCTTAAGTTTCATATTTTATACAGATATTTACCAGGATAACAAATGACGCACATTGCCTACTGCCATACTTACATATACCACTTGCTTAAGGAAGAACCGGGATAAAGCATTGATTAAGAAGCTGTAAAAATACGATGAATTATAATGGTAAGACTACTCAAACTGAAATAGAAGCTATAGAATCGAGTCGTAAGCAACTATACCGAACCTCTTATAGACTACCACATATGTGATCCCCCTAGCTCGATAAAAAACGACTAGGGGGATCTTGTTTTTGGGCACTTGATTAATTACTAATTCATAATACTCGCCTTTTGCAAGTATTATGAATTACGAATTATTTTAACGCCACCCCAAAAGGCGCAATCCAGGGACAATTAGGTAGTAACTCACTCCTAACCAGAAGCTAATAAAGAAGCCTACAAAACCAAAAAAAATCAGAGGCTTGTATAACTCCGACCAGCCTGGTTGACTAGAAAATTGCAGGATAGGAGGTGCTAACTTCAAAAGAATCAAAACTGCATAGGCGATCGCACTGCCAAAGGCAGCGAACACAGCGTAGACTATGTGATGGCTGCGAAGTCCTAAGCTCAAGGTGAGTAGGCAAACTGCCACTAAAATTACTGCCACTAAGCCCTCGCCGCTGTCTTTTGGTGTGATTAATTGCAAAATCAACCAGCCGAAGCCATAGCTAATCATGCCCATCACAGACGCCACTAAAAAGCGCCGCCGTTGACCAAAACACCCTGATACTGTCAGTCCCCAAGCGGTTCCCCAGCCTGCTGCAACGAACACCAAAATATCTGTCCCGAAAAGGGGTTGAGTATTTGGCACTAATTCGTTTAGCTGACTCCAAATAAATTCCACAACCCGACGCCCCAAGCTTGTGCGATAGGCCAAAATAAAACCAGCGATCGCCCCAAAACAAGCGCCGATACTACTCAGGATCATTGCCCAAATCGTCGCCAAACAAGCTTGGAAAATTTTGATGATCGCCTTAGCAATGAAAATAATGGTTTTGCCTATAGCTTGGCTAAATTTAGCTAAAGCTTGTTCAATAGCTTGTGTTAGCAGTGTTAATCTCTGGGACGCTTGCTTAATGTTGGCCCGCAGTTGGGAAAACAACCCCGGCGGCGGTAATGGTTGAGAAATTTTCGCCAAACGTTTTTGAATCATAGCTGCATTTGCCGGACGCGATCGCACATCTTCCTGTACCATCTCATCCAGCAAAGAAGCTAGTTGCGGGTTGACATTTACCGCAGTTCGCCAGCGCAATTTCCCAGTTTGCTGATCTTCCAACTCTAGCGGGTACTTACCTGTTAGTAGTTCAATCATCGTTCGACCAAGGGCATAAAAATCGGCACTTGGCCCGACAATACCTCCAGTCACTTGTTCTGGTGGACTGTAGCCAGAAGAAAATAATCGAGTGGAACTAGATTGAGAACGCAGTTTAGAGGCGCTAAATTGTTTTGCCCCTCCAAAATCAATTAGTACCAAGCGATCGCCCTCTGTTTCCCCTTCAGGCGGGGTTAGAGTTGGTGAAGAGGTGCCCAGCATTAAATTAGAAGGTTTAATATCTCGGTGAATAATCTGACGTTTATGTAATTCCTGTAAAATCTGTACAGTTTGAGCGAACCAGTTTAAAACCAAATCCTCTGGACACCCTTGAGGAAACTTTTTTAATATCTCCTCTAAAGTCCGCCCATTGATTTTTTCCATTACCAGACAAGGCAGTTGGTGTGGTTTGGGATTGAATAGTTTTACGTGAAAATACCCATCTGCATCAACTGTGGGGACACCTGGATGCTGCAAGCTAGATAAAACCGCCGCCTCTTGGGTAAATAACTCCAGTGCCTTTGGTGAATCTTCTACCAACACCTTCAGCACTTTCTCTGTTTGAGTTTTTTCATCCCAAACCGTGTAAATTTGAGCAAATCCTCCTGACCCCAATGGCTGAAGTGGAACATAGCGGTCTAACAACTCTAGCGGTGCGCCACAGCTGTTGCAAAATTTGTTTCCCCAAGGTTGAGGATAAGGACGTTGACAATCAGGATTTATGCAGTGAACCGCACTCTGAGTGATGTGGGACACAACCGCTACAATACAAAGGCTGACTTGATTTTAGCGTTTATTGAGAAAATACCATTCTGACTTTTTGATTACTCGTGCTGATTCCCATAAAGAAAACCCTCATAGATTTTATGAGGGATTCGTTTATATCTATGTCAGTCCTTAATTACGGAAACTTCTCTTACTCTGCCTGTGCTTGGCAACTTCTTTGCGCTTGCGTTTTTCTAGAGGCGTTTCAAAATGACGATGCTTTCTCATGTCTGGAAAAATTCCAGCCTTGGAAACTTCTCGCTTAAATCGTCGTAAGGCTGACTCAATGTGTTCATTGTCACCTACAATTACTTGGGTCATTATTTCTCCTACTAAGTTGACTTCATCAATGACTATGCAGGCAGTAACATTACAAAAAAAAGACAGACTCCTTGTCTGACCTTAAGACTCTAGGCAAATTTTTTTGTTTCCAAGGTTAGTAGCGGTTGCGTCCGCCGCCACCGCCGTATCCTCCTCGGTTACCACCAAACGAACCTCTATCACCTCTATCTTCCTTGGGTTTAGCCTTATTCACTTTCAGATCACGACCCATCCACTCAGCACCGTCTAGAGCTTCAATGGCAGCTGCTTCTTCAGCTTCAGTTCCCATTTCCACAAAAGCAAAGCCTCGTGGACGACCTGTTTCACGGTCAGTAGGTACTTGAACCCGCTTTACAGTACCATATTCTGCAAAAATACCACTTAAATCCTCTTGTGTAACTTCATAAGAGAGGTTACCTACATAAATTGACATCGATTCTCTCCAAAATCATCACTGTGTAGAGATTTTAATTTCTCTGAGAAGTCTGTAAATACTAAAAGGAAAAAGCCTTTCAATACTAAAACCAAAGACATCACCGAATTAACTCTCCTAATCTAGGATGACATAGGAGCCAACTCTCTGCATCCAGTAGATAGTTAACCAGTGATGCGATCGCGTAGCTGCGATCGCTTGCCCCCACTTACCCTAAGTACAGCCCACCGCAAAAAAGGGTTGGAAATAGAAAAAGATAAATTCTGTAGGGTGATAAAAAAATCAGACATGCAGGGGCGCATCTTTAATATCCGAATTGAACATTTGACTGCATTAACCATGAAGCATTACTTCAAAATTTTAATATGAAAGGCAAAGTCAGGCAACAAATAAAGGCTATGCCGACTTGTACTCCTTTGGAGAACCCCAATGAAAGCAACTGCGATGGCGTACCTGACCTTTTTGGTGGCAAGCGCGCAGCAAGAGCGAGTCTTATCCTTTGGGAAAAGGGGAGCTACTGCGTTGCATATTTTCCCACGGCAGTCGCTCATCGAGGGAACCCTTCCCTTGCGACTGACTCGACTTTGGGCGCTCATTCCCCCTAAAAGATTGCTAAATTCTGAATTCTGGCTTCTAAATTCTTCTTCAATACATTTTGGCTATGTCAAGTTGCTTATTATCACTTTTCCAAGCTGTTTCCAATTCGGCTTTGACAACTTGAGCGACCTGATTTTTGCCCTGTGCCTGTAAAGTTGCTTGCAAGCCAAATAGAGAACGCCCATTATGGGGATACTTTTTTAAATCAGCACGAAAGACTTTCTCAGCCTCTCCATAGTCACCCTTAGCTAAAAGCACACTGCCCAAAGATTCCCGCGTCGGAAAATACCAGTCTGGTGGTTCTAGGTAATCAAGAGCATCTTCTGCTACTACTGCTTTTTCTAGTAATTTGATGGCAGATTCATAATTATGCTTTTCTTTAGCAATTTTGGCGTCTAGAACTTTTGAGGCAATGTCTAAAATGCGACTGGCAAGACTGAATCCAATGGTTGCTTCGGTGGGAATTACCTGTTTGGCAACCAGTAATGCGCGGCTTTCACTTGCTGCATCTTCAAGTTTGCCTGTGGCTGCTTTTGCCATACCGCGAGCAAAATGCCAGAGTGCTGTGGTAGTAGGCAATTTAGCATCGGGGGCAGGAATTTTTAAGATGGCATCCCAGTTACTAAAGCGTGTCTGAATCAGCATTTTGCTGCCCAGAAATCCCTCAAGCATTGGTATATATGGGTCAATAGCAGTAACATTTGCGATTAATTTATCTGCGGATTTAAGAGCATCTTCATATCTTCCTGCCATGCTGCTGGCCACCATAAGGAAATATACGTTGTGGTTATAGTACATCATGGGGTAAGTGCCCTGGACTTGATATTTGTTGATGTAGGCATCATCTTGAGCGATCGCCTGCTTGTTTGCCTGCATTGCCCCTAGATAATCTCCCACACGAAAATAAATATGGGAAGACATATGTACCAAGTGTCCCGCCCCTGGCGCTAGGGTTTGAAGTCGTTTGGCACTCACAAGGGCCCGTTCTGGGGAAGGTGAAGCTTCCAGTGCATGGATATAGTAATGATTAGCTCCCGGATGATTTGGGTTCCGTTTGAGAACTGATTCTAAAACAGCTACAATCTCTTCTGTATCTTCCCGTGGCTTGCCATCTTTAGTCCAGTGCTGCCAAGGATGCAGATCCATCAAGCTTTCAGCGTAAAGCGTCGCCGCATCCAAATCATCAGGATAGCGCTTGACTAGGGTTGCCATTGCTTTTGCATAGTAAAGCGCTAGTTGATACAAGTCTGCATCGGGATCTTGGGAGTAACGTTTTGCCAAGGCAGTAATGTAGTCTTGTTCTTGGGTAGATGCTTGAGTTGAAAGTACCAAAGCTTGCTGTATCGCTTGATAAGCTGCTAATTCCCGGTTGGGGTCTATTTCTAAGTTAATATTGGGCCCCAGAGCCAGAGCAATACCCCAATATGCGATCGCCAAATGCGGATCAAGTTTGGCAGCATATTGAAAAGAACGCACCGCCTCATCATGATTGAAAGCATAAATTAAATTTAATCCCTGATCGAAAAACTCTTGCGCTTGGGGATTAGCAGTGGAAACTGGATGGTGGATTGTGCCAAGTCCAGATATTAAAGTATAGGGCTGTCTTGCTTGAGCTATCGCCGCATTAGGAGCGAGTAAAGAGAGAATAAGCATCCAAACTATAAATAAGTACTTCATTGTCTATATTGTTTTTCTTCAAGCTCTTTTTTTATTAATATTCAAATACTACAGCTTCTCTAAGGAAGCAACTTGTTCTTCCCAGTTTCAGATTCTCTGTAATTAGGAGTTATATTTTAGATATATCTCTTTTTCAAGTTGCAGCTTTTCTTCATCTATTCGGATTATCATGTCATCTTCTTCTCCGTCTTTATCTGGTATAAGTTGATATAAACCAAACTCACAGCACTCCGCAATTACAGATATCATACTGATGAGATTTTTATATATTCTTACTGAATCATCAAGGCAACCAACATCCCAAAGATAAACCGGAGATGGATCGAGATCGCCAACTACATAAAGCATTCTTTTATTTTCATACGCAGCAATAGGAAACCATTTTTGGTTCCAATATGCATCATCATAGTTAGTAGCTTCTCCTATAGTTGTGTAAATATAAACTGAATCTTGTAAAGAACGAAAACAACAAATAACATCGGCTCTTAATTGCTCAGGAAACAAAAAATAGAGTGGGAGATAGCCATTGTTATAACCAAGATCGGCGGTTCCATTGCGCCATTGATAAAGTTCGTATACTTCTTCGGATAACCTGAATGGTAAATCCTTAGTAATTTCGTCAATCTGCTGGCGAGTTAAACCTGGATTGTAGCAGTCAAAAAATTCAAGATTGGTAGATTCTAACCAATTCAAAATATATTGAAGTTCATCCGTAAGTTCAGACATGTGACTAACCTCATTTAGTGATTAAACACGAAAGTATTTTGAACCATCTCGGTAAAGATTCCGATCATGGGAAAATCGCTCAAGCTATTCTTATATAACAGGTTGCAAAAAAATCCGAAACGCAGATTTTTAATAAACCTCTCTTGCTGAAGTGCATCGGGCGCTAATCCCTCAACCATGAAATCATGATAGCGAAGTGCTACGGCGTTTGCAGAGGTCTCGCAGAGAAGCGCCGAACGCACAAATATGCCGCATTACCACCAATCCCATAATCTTAATAAAATCTAAATATTAAAAACTTATCCCTATTGGGGGGATTGCTCAGGAGAAAAAAATGTGGTCTTCTAAAAACGTAAGTAATGAATTAAACTAAGTAATCAGGGGAGTTAAAATGTTTCTGCCAAAAATTAAAACGCTGCTCATAGCAGCTGCTATTTTGCCATGCTTTATCCAACCAGCATCAGCACATATTGTCTGGTTTGATTACAAAAATAGCGAATATAATATTTTGTTTGGACATCCATAAGAGGGGCCATAACCTTATGAAACCTCTAGATTAAAACAAGCAATAGTTTATGATAATGATAAACAAATTCTTCCTTTTAACCTCAATCAAAAACAAGATGCTTTATCTCTAACTGCTGATAATAATGTGGCAGCTATCCAAGGTTTTTTTGATAATGGCTATTTTGCCAGATTATCTAATGATCAATATCTCCGCATCACAGAACAGGAAATTCCTAAGTATAATAATGTCGGTCATTACCTTAAATACACCAAGGCTTTTTATGATTGGTCTGATACTTTAGCCAAACCATTCAATTTGCCATTAGAAATTCTACCTTTACAAAACCCTTTGGCTGTTACTCCAGGTGGAAACTTACTAGTTCGGGTATTATCTGAAGGGAAACCAATTAATGATAATGTTACAGTAGAATATTTTGGTCAAGTAGTAGCAAAAAACTTAGATGGCACTTTTTCCATACCCATTACTCAAAACGGGCTAGAGCAACCTATTGAAGCTAGCTACTCACTTCCATCTAACAGGAATCTGACTATTTCTTATGAAACCAGCTTGACAGCACAAAACATTTCTGTCCCAGAACCTTCAGCTTTGTTAGGATTAGGTTTTGTTGGATTACTAGTTTTATATAAAAAGAAGTTATTGCTGAATAAATAGCACAGTAATTCTAATTATCACAAAAAGTAGATATCTACAGCGGCTTTGTAAGGGTAGCACTATACCAATAATTTTTTGTCTGCCTACTTTTAGTTTTCCTCAGCTACAGGTAGACGTATAGTAAATGTACTACCCTGCCCTGGTTCAGATGTCACATCAATTGTGCCTTGATGTGCTTCGATAATACAGCGAGATAGATATAGTCCCAAACCACTACCAGAACGCTGGTGTTTACCTTGACGAAATCGCTCGAATAATATTGCCTGGTCTTGTTTAGAAATTCCTGGCCCTGTATCTTGGATATCAATAGTCACAGCTACTGGAGTAAGATAGCAGTGAATACCTACAGAACCTTTGTCTGTAAATTTGATAGCATTGCCGATAATATTTGTCAATACCCGCCGCAGTTCTACGCGATCGCCCATGATAGTGCTTGCAGTTTCACCTATATCAATATTTACAGCTAATCCTTTTTCTTCAGCTAAGGGAGTTAATTCCTGGGAAACTTCACTAACTAATTCCTGAATATTGCAGGGAAAAATTTTTAAGGTTTTACAGCCCGCTTCATGGCGATAAACTTCTAGCAAGGTATTTACCATTTCCAGCAGGTCTTGATTACTGCCAATCATGGTATCAATTATTTCTTGCAATTGTGGTGAAACTTCGCAAAACCTGCCTTCCAGCAATAATTTTAATACGCGGTTGGAGGCTACCAGTGGTATGCGTAAATCGTGAGTAAAACGGGAGACAAAATCTGCCCGTAGGTTAGCCATCTGATCTCGTTCGTCGATACTATGTTTGAGGCGCAGGAGCGATCGCACTCGTGCATGTAGTTCATCTGGATCGAATGGTTTACGAATGAAGTCATCTGCACCAGCATCGAGTCCTTCAACAACGCTAGACTCATAGTGAGCCGTGAGCAGCAGAATGGGGATAAATGGCAACGCTTGATTCCGTCGGACACGTCGAGTAAATTCATAGCCATCTATCTCTGGCATCATCACATCTAAGAGAATTAAATCTGGCGGTGACTGCTCAACCATAGCCAGAGCAATTTTGCTATCTTCCACCAAGTCAATCTCATAGTCCTTATCTTCTAGGACTGCTTCTAAGACCAGTAAATTGTCAAAAACATCATCGACAACGAGAATTTTATCTTTTTTGACAGTTTTAGTTAAAGACATGGCTAAATACAAAAAGAAGTGCTTGGCTATTCCTAGCAAATCTAGTAATAGCTTACTTTACCAGCGCTGAGAGTATTAATGAGTCATATTTTCCTTTAAAGTTTACTGAATTAAATATCTTAACTTTTGTAAGTAATTACACTTAATTTATTCAAAAATATCTTAATTAACAATACCTTCGCCAAAATTAGAGGTTTAGAGCTAGACCAAAAAGCTAAATTACTTAGACAGTAAGGGTTTCAGGCTTTTGAATTCAGGTTTCAACCCATAGCCCAAAACCCGCATTCTGCGGGCATTCTAAAAAATTGGCGAAGGTATTGAATTAAATAACATTTTTTCAACTATCTTAGCCGTCTGATTATCCAACCAATATCTATATTTGGGTGCTAGGGTGAGGTAGTTTAATCCATTTTGTGTAGATCATCCTAGCTACTACGAAGGCAACTATTTAATAGTCACCCACTTTTGCTTGCTAGCGGATTT
This sequence comes from Nostoc sp., assembly GCF_036916575.1. GTDB lineage: Bacteria > Cyanobacteriota > Cyanobacteriia > Cyanobacteriales > Nostocaceae > Nostoc. The sequence goes on along the minus strand of NZ_JBALGC010000094.1, from coordinate 26,347 downwards.
TGAACGAAAAATTTTTACCATAAAACATCTATCCTCAGGTGAATGTATAAAAATATTTTTTGATTGAATTATATTGTCATATCGAAACTATTGCTTTAGAAAAACTTATAATATCAGGTTATTTATGTCTAATGGTGGATGAAGTTCAAGCAACAATACCAAATACATTGTTTTTTGTATAAGATACCGAATACAAGAACGAGATTATTTTAATCTGTACTTTAGATAGATAACAGTAAAGTTAAGCAACTATGAGTGAAATCAAGATCCTCGTGATTGAAGATCACAACCTTACGAGAATCGGTTTACGGGCTGCCTTGCAAACCCAGCCAGATTTAAACATTGTTGGTGAAGCAGCCAATGCAGCCGACGGCATCAAGCTTCTGAAAACCCTCAAGCCTGATGTTGCTACTATTGACATTGGTTTGCCTGACATGGATGGTATTGAGCTAACACGCACATTTAGGCAATATCAAGCAGAGAATGAAGATTATACTACAAAGCTGCTAATTTTAACGATGCAGAATAGTGAACAGGCAGTTTTAGCAGCTTTTGCAGCAGGTGCAGATTCTTATTGCATGAAGGATATCGAAACTGAGAAACTAGTGGAGGCTGTGCGAACGACCTATGCAGGTAGTTCATGGATCGATCCAGCGATCGCAGACCTTATACTACAGCAAATACGTCAAGATTTCCCTGATGGTAGCAGAGGGGCATCTGGAAAAAGAGTCTTGATTGAAGGTATTGACCCAGATGTTGAGAAAAGTATAGTCAGCTATCCTTTAACTCAACGGGAGATGGATGTTTTAGAATTGATTGTCGCTGGGTGTGACAATGCAGAAATTGCTAAAAGACTCTATCTAACAGTCGGTACTGTAAAAACTCATGTTCGAGGTATTCTCAATAAACTCTGTGTTGCTGACCGTACACAGGCTGCTGTCCGTGCTTTGCGTGCTGGATTAGTACCGTGAGTGAGTAGTTCACCTACTCACATTGCAATTTCCACAGTAATTTTTAATTCTTTGAAAGCAGGTACTGAACTATCCACCTCAAAACTGCAACTTTTTAAATCGATGCTGCGCTAACGAAGTGCTTGTTCATAATTGTTTTTTGATCAAAGCGGTTATCTGAGAGAACATTTTATGAATAAATCGTTACAAACTTTAGTAGAATGACATAATTGGCAAATAAGTATTTTTTCTCATATATATGATAGCGGATCAATTTCCCTGGCTTACTGCGATTGTTTTGCTGCCATTCGTTGCTGCCTTGCTCATCCCTGTGCTGCCTGATAAAAATGGCAAGCACTGAAACTCAAGGTTCGGAGGATGGATTAAGGAACAGTAAATCAAAGTATCCCCAGCAGCGCTCAAAAACTCGCCCCAAACTGCTACCAATACATGGGATGCTGGTTGATGATTAGTAAGTTTTGCCAATGTCTGTTGTTTCTGGTGTCACTGTTACCGTTCCGGCCACAACTGCTAATTTGGGGCCTGGTTTTGATTGCATCGGTGTAGCATTAAAACTGTACAACGAGTTCAAGTTCACTCGCCAAGAAGGTGGGCTAACTATTCATGTCACTGGTACGGAAGCCCAACGAGTCCAAACTGATGAAAGTAATCTCCTCTATCAAGCGTTTGTCAAGTTCTATCAACATATAGAGCAGACACCGCCGACTGTGAAAATAGAGATTAAATTAGGTGTCCCGTTGGCGAGGGGTTTGGGTAGTTCGGCGACAGCAATTGTTGGTGGCTTGGTTGCTGCTAATCAACTTGAGGGTGCGCCTATAAGTCAGTCACAGGTAATGGAGTTAGCGATCGCAATCGAAGGACATCCTGATAATGTAGTTCCAGCTTTGTTAGGAGGATGTCGTCTCGCTGCTACCAGTGGCGCAGGTTGGGAAATTTGTGATGTTCCCTGGCATAAAGATGTTGTACCAATTGTGGCTATTCCTAATTTTGAACTTTCCACCAAGGAAGCGCGGGGCGTTCTTCCAACTCAGGTGAGTCGCGCCGATGCGATTTTCAATACAGCACATTTGGGGTTATTGTTGCGCGGCTTGGAAACTGGTAACGGACAATGGTTAAAGACAGCTTTGCAAGATAAGTTGCATCAGCCCTATCGCAAAGCTTTGATTCGTGGTTATGATGTTGTCAACATCGCAGCTGTTAGTGCTGGTGCTTATGGTATGGTGATTAGTGGTGCAGGACCGACACTGTTAGCTTTGGCGGATAAGTTACACTCAAAGGCTGTGGAGGCGGCGATGTTAGCTGCTTGGCAAGAAGAAGGAATTACAGCCTATGTGCGATCACTTTCTCTCGATACCCAAGGTGCAAAAAGCTTTTAACAAATCAGATCACTATTTTACTCAGCACTTAAAACTCGATTTATGGAGCAAATTCAGGCTGAAATGGCGGCGCTTAACTCTCAAATTCAGATTCTCCTAGAAGAACGCGCTGCACTCACTATTAATAATGTAATCTCTGCTGATAATGATTCACCCCAGGCAATGGTTGAAGCGTACCGCCGTCAAGCCAGGGAAAATGCCCAATTATCAGTTGAACTCCAGGGCATAGATGCGGCGATCGCAGCCTTAGAAGTCCAGATAAAACAAAAACAAGGTAAGTTAGTGCGTTGGCAAGTTGAATCAAAACAACTTACCCAACAGCAGCAGCTAGAGGAAGCTAAAGAAGTCGCTCAGGTTCATGCTCAACGCATTAATCAGCTGGCTGGGGAATTGGCGGCAGAAGTCCGTTTCCTGAAGGCTTGTGCCAATGAACTGAGTCCAATGTATTGGCGAATTTATTACAAGCCCTTCATTACTGGGTTCAAGACAATCTCCGTTCCTTATGTCCGATCAGATGGGGAAGTGTGGACAATTGTCAATCGGATTGTTTAATACCAGTATTTCTAAACTAGAAATACTTTACTAAGTAGTTAGACAAAATTAATTACACAGTGTCATTGCGAATGAAGCGTACTCCTACGGAGTACGCTCGGCTGGCAATGACTGTAAATATTTTTGTCCAGCTACTTAACATTGACTTTTTCAAGAACTATTTGATATGAACCAACAGATTTACCAATTGCAGCCCCTGTCATTGCACTAGTGCAGGCTGCGATCGCAATTCCTGCAACGCCCAAATCTCCAAATATAAGAAACAATAAACTTTCGCATCTCTGCAAAAAACAGTCCTTGCGCTAGGCATTGCATAACCGTACAGGCAAGCCACAGATTCTCCTCATCGTCAGTACCACCTGCTGCCTCTTACTAGCAGATAGTATATTCAAAACTGGACTAGCTTAATAAAAAAAATCGGGACTGAGATTTATTTCTCAGTCCCGATAAAAAAGCGGGTTAACCGCTATTTATATGGTTAACCCGTGCAGCTTTGGGAACGCGCAGAGAAATTGTTATTGCAATACCAACTTCACATTGGCGTTTTGCAGACCGCGTTGTTTTACTTCAGCCAAAGTTTTGTTAACGGCATACTTTTGGTTGATGGAGTTGATCAACTCGGTTTGGTTGTGCTTCTTAGCAACTCCCCACAGGTCAGCGATTAGGTCAAAAGAACCATCGCTGTTGCGAGACCAGCCGAGGTCATATTCACCTTCCAACATAGCAACGATGTCGGAACGGACACGCTGACCGTTATAACCACGGACATCAGCTTCAGTCTTTACGCTGATACCGAGGTCGCGCAAGGAAGCCTTGAGGATTTCGGCATCGGTGATTTTGGTACGCAGGGTGCTAAAGTGAGACATTTGGGGTTTCCTCCAATGAGAAGATTGAGAAAAACGACAACGGTTTGTTTTGAGCGAAGCCGCGCTTAACAGGATGCGGCTTTTCTTATAACTGCTAGCATTAAGAGCTAGCCTTTCCCCCTGGGATGGCAGAGGAAAGCTTTTAGAACTCCATTCGCTGATATTCAGCTACGGAGGATGCTGCAGGGCGGGCGCGCTGTCTGGCCCAATCTCTCAGAGCCGTTACTTGTTCTTGCATCGTTCGAGACAGCGGCAAAGTTGCCTTCAGTGCAGCAATAATATCTAGTTGGGTGAACTCCCGATCTTGGGCAAAAGCTTCATACATTGCCGCAACGATCGCTTGCTCAATTTCTGCCCCAGAAAAGCCATCAGACATCTTGGCTAGTTGCTCAAGATCAAATCGAGAGATGTCTTCACGGCGTTTGGTCAGGTGAATATTAAAAATCTGCTGCCGTTCTTCTGGTGTTGGCAGATCGACAAAGAAAATCTCATCAAAGCGTCCTTTCCTCAAAAACTCGCCAGGTAAGCGTTCTACTCTGTTGGCGGTTGCCATCACAAACACTGGTGATTTCTTATCTTGCATCCATGTGAGGAAAGAACCGAAAATTCTACTTGAAGTCCCCCCATCAGAATCGGAGGAACCTCCACTACCAGCAAAGGATTTATCCAATTCATCGATAAACAAAATCGCCGGGGAAATAGATTCTGCTGTTTTCAGGGCGTTCCGCAGATTTGCCTCACTTCGTCCCACCATTGAGCCGTCGTAGACTCGCCCCATATCCAACCGCAACAGTGGTAAACCCCACAGTCGGGAAGTAGTTTTGGCAATTAATGACTTACCGCAACCGGGAACTCCGAGAATTAACATTCCCTTTGGTTGAGGCAAACCATATTCTCTCGCTCTTTCTGTAAAAGCGTTAGAACGTTGCTTGAGCCATCTTTTTAACTCTTCTAAGCCACCTACAGCATCAATGGTTTCATCTTCTTCAATGTATTCTAAGATCCCATTGCGCCGAATTAGTTGCTTTTTCTCAGATAAAACTATATCTACTTCATCTTCCGTCAAACGCCCTGTAGTTACCTGCGCCTTGCGGTAGACTTTTTCAGCTTCATCTTTAGTTAGACCCAAAGCTGCTCTGAGAAGCTTTTCTCGCGCTTCTGTTGTCAGCCGCCGACCACGATTTTGGTCTATATGATAAGTCAATACTTTATTCAACTCAGCCATATCTGGCAGGCGAAAATCGAGAACTACAACTTCCTTTTCTAGTTCTATAGGTACTTGCTGCATCGGCGACATCAAAACGATATTCTTTTGCGTACCTTTGAAACTAGCGATCGCATCGCGCAACGATCTGTTTGTTGCAGGTGCATCTATAAATGGATGTAAATCTTTAAGAATAAATATACTAGGTTCTTTCTGCCGAATTATCCACTCAATCGCTGCCTCTGGAGACACAGTGTTGTGTTGGGTGACATTCCGGGGTTGACCATATTCCACAATCCCGTGTGTTACTGTCCAAACAAACACCCGACGCTGGGGCTTTAACAACTGAGCGATCGTGGAAACTGCTTGCTCAGCCCGCTCTTCCTCGGAGGTCACAAGGTAGATTAAAGGGTATTGAGCTTGAATTAGGATATTGAGCTCTTCTTTCATACATCGACCTACTTGAGACCTTATAGAGACAGTAGAGACATTGCTTCTGGTAAAGATAACCGAATCATGAATAAATAATTCATAATTCCTATCTATCTAGCAAGGAACTAACTCTTCCTCACCCTTGGGATGGGTTTCATCTTCATCCATTTCATCAATAGAAAGATGCTCTTGACCAACTACTCCTGGTTGATTGCCCAAAGTAACCAGTTCCCCATCACGTAAGACTAGTGAGCTATCACAAGTTGGGCATGAATAAACTCTATGAGTCCGCCCATAAGAAGAATCTTCTACCTCGTCAACCAATTCTGAATTAGACAGGTAAAAAACGAGGGCACGTTCGGCTAGTTCTGACATTGGTTCTGAATCGACTGCTGAACGGATCTTCAATTTTCTGTGCAACTCTGGCGATAAATACAAAGTGACCTTTTGCTTAGTTTGCGTTTGCATATAACTCTTTAACGGTCTTACCCGGGTATGTTTATCAAGTTATCGGTTTCTTTATTGGTTGTCAAGACGGCAAAACGTTTTAACGGCAGTTTCGTTACATTTATTTATATTTCGGACTAGAATGCTGTTGATAACTAGCCATGCCGAGATTTTTACCGGAACGGGAATTAGCGATGAAGCAATGATTGGCTGACTTGGCCTATTTTTTAATTATTTGGAGCGTAAGCGGATTAAAGTTAAACACCTTTCCAGTTGTAAACAACTGATATCCACAGGTGATGGCAGCGAATGACACTAGCATAGAAAAAAGTGACACTGAGCCGATTACAACACCACTGGCAATAAACAGAGCGATTCCTATCCCAATCAACACCCATCCCAGTTTCCGATTATCGCGCCCACCCCAATTTAGAGCTACTACACCTCCCATACACAGCAAAATTCCAGGTGTGCTGCGTAAGTAAAGGCTTACATAAATACTTGTACTTAAAAATGTAATGCCTGCTAGGATTAGTCCTAAACCAATAAGCTTACTGGCAAGGATTACTTGATCTTCATCTTCTTTACTAGTGGTAGGTGCTGTAATTTTTGTTGGTGCAAAGTTTGGTGTAGGATTTTTTGTGGCAGATGCAGAGTGCTGCTGCACCCTAAACATGAAAGTTATTTTGTCTCCCTGTCCAAAGGAAATTCTATCTCCTAGATGCAGTGGAAAAAAAACTTGAGGTTGAAGTTTCGCACCGTTAACATACGTGCCATTAGAACTGCCCAAATCCGTGATATGGTATTCATCCCCATTCACCCAAATTTGCGCGTGGATGCGAGATACCACATCCGAATCTGGTAAGCCAGAAATATCAATATTTGGTGGTTTTTGGTCGTTTGGCTTACCGACGCAAATTACAGAAAGATTTGATGGAGATTGCAAAGATGTGTTGGTTTGGAAGTGAAAAAGCTCCAAACTTACCTTGGCTGTCTGAGATGCACTGTACATAATTTGTGTGATAAAGCACTTTATATAAATTTATCTACTGAGAAATTAAAAGAGAATGGTAAATATCCTGAATATTATTGAATTTTTAATGAGCGCTCTTTTGGTGGAGTTTATTCAGCAGTTTACGGATTCGGGAATAACTCGTAAATTGGCGAAGGTATTGATCTGAGTTTCTAGTATTTCTATAAAATCAGTGACTTTGGCAAAATGTGTAATGTAAATGGGTACTGCTAATAAAACCTGTAGTTTAGAGCAAAGAATTTATCGGTTTGCCGCCAGCGTTAGCGGGATCATTGCCCTGTTAATAATCCTGTGGGGTTGTACTGCAAATAATTTTAACGCCAGAGCGATCGCATGGAAAACTTATAGCAACTCCCGTTATGGCTTTGAATTTCCATACCCCAGTAACTGGACTTCTTTAGTAGCCCCAGAAAATGATGATGGAATTGCGTTTACTTCACCCCAGAACAAAACGGTGGAAATTCGAGGGTGGGCAAGTCAGCAGCTACCAAATTCGATTGTTACAGAGCAAGAGCCAGTAAAAAAGATAAAATCCAACTTTCAGACTGCCCAAGGAGTATCTGGGGTGCTGGTTGTAGAAGTTGATCAACGAGTAGGTTCGATGACACTGACACTAATTCAGAGTCAAGTAAAATACTGCTGGCAGGGACGAAGCAACAGCCAAGAATTTCAAGATTATTATCGTTTGTTTTATTACATTGCCCAGCAGTATCGGATTTCCAAGCCCTGAGTTAGCAGTTAGGAATGAGTAGAGACGCGATTAATCGCGTCTGTACAGAAGTTAGGAGAATACCTCTCATCTTGCCTCATTTCCCGCTGCTTCTTCTCTCTAAATCTACATCTCCCTCAGAATGATGATTGAGAGGGGACACAAACCTGATAGATTTAGCTATCAGCAAGTAAAAACTGGTGAAGATGAAAGTCCTGGTTATTGGTGGTGATGGATATTGCGGTTGGGCAACTGCTCTTTACCTTTCCAATCGAGGTTATGAAGTTGGAATTTTAGATAGTTTGGTGCGGCGGCATTGGGATAATGAACTTGGTGTCGAAACTCTCACTCCGATCGCACTAATTCAGCAACGCCTCCAGCGCTGGCAAGATTTGACTGGTAAATCTATCGACTTGTTCATCGGCGATATTACTAATTACGAGTTTCTCAATAAAACATTACAGCAATTTCAGCCAAATGCCCTGGTGCATTATGGTGAACAACGTTCGGCTCCATTTTCGATGATTGACCGCGAACATGCAGTTCTTACCCAGGTCAATAACGTAGTTGGTACGTTGAATTTACTGTACGCCATGCGGGAAGATTTCCCAGACTGTCATTTGGTCAAACTGGGGACGATGGGTGAATATGGTACACCTAACATCGACATAGAAGAAGGGTACATCACCATTGAACACAATGGACGCAAGGATACCCTACCTTATCCCAAGCAGCCTGGTTCAATGTACCATTTAAGCAAAGTCCATGACAGTCATAACATCCACTTTGCTTGCCGGATTTGGGGATTGCGGGCAACAGATTTAAATCAGGGTGTAGTTTATGGCGTCTTAACCGAAGAAACGGGGATGGACGAACTATTGATTAATCGGCTGGATTACGATGGTGTGTTTGGTACAGCACTGAACCGTTTCTGTATTCAAGCAGCTATTGGACACCCCCTAACCGTCTACGGTAAAGGCGGACAAACTCGCGGATTTTTGGATATTCGGGATACAGTCCGATGTGTGGAATTAGCGATCGCTAACCCTGCTGAGGCTGGTGAATTCCGCGTATTTAACCAATTTACCGAACAATTCAGCGTCGGCGACTTGGCATTGATGGTGAAAAAAGCTGGTAACGCTATGGGATTGAATGTAGATATCAATCACCTAGATAATCCCAGAGTCGAGAAAGAAGAACATTACTTCAACGCTAAAAACACTAAATTGCTCGATTTAGGTTTACAGCCTCACTTGCTCTCTGATTCTCTACTCGATTCTCTGTTAAACTTTGCCATCAAGTATCAAAAACGAGTTGATCACAAACAAATTCTGCCCAAAGTCTCTTGGCACAGAAATTAGGGTAAACCGTGCGTGCGGCTGATCACAGAACCTTATTTAACTCAAGTCAGTAATTGGCCTAAAAATGGTCGTTATATATTAGCACAATATGACGACCATTCAATTGTTGTTTATCAGGCATATCGTCCAGCTATTGGTAACTTTGCTGCCACCTACGGTTATTTTGGTGATGAGTTCAGTTTTGACCGTATGAGTTGGATAAAACCTAACTTCCTCTGGATGATGTATCGTTCTGGATGGGGTGCAAAAAATGGGCAAGAGGTAGTGTTAGCTATTTGGATTAAGCGCTCGGCTTTTGATGAAATTTTAGCGGCGGCTGTTCATTCCACCTATGTTCCAGAACTTTATGCCAATCAAAGTACATGGCAAAGAGCATTGAAGCAATCACAAGTCCGTCTACAATGGGACCCAGACCACCACCCAAATGGGACAAAATTAGAACGACGCGCTATTCAGTTAGGGTTACGTGGTGAAGTGTTAGCTGCTTACGCCAAAGATTGGATTGTGAACATTGAGGACATCTCGGACTTTGTACAAAAACAGCGGCAAAACATTAAATCTGACTGTGCAGAATTGATTACACCACGAGAGACAGTTTACTCTGTGTTTGATACCGAAATACAAAAAAAGCTGAGATTATCTGCCTGGACTGAATAGTTTTATATGAGAATTGCCCTATTCACCGAAACCTTCTTGCCCAAGGTTGACGGCATTGTGACGCGTCTACGCCATACCGTTGACCATCTACAGCGCAATGGTAATCAAGTACTGGTAATTGCCCCTGATGGAGGCATCACTGAATACAAAGGCGCTAAAGTTTACGGCGTTACAGGCTTTCCTCTGCCATTGTATCCAGAATTGAAAATGGCACTTCCCCGCCCAGCCATTGGGTACGCCTTAGAAGAGTTCAAGCCAGATATTATTCATGTCGTGAATCCAGCAGTTTTAGGTTTAGCTGGGATATTTTATAGCAAAATCCTCAAAATACCCTTAGTGGCTTCTTATCATACGCATTTACCCCAATATCTCCAGCATTACGGGTTGGGGATGCTGGAAGGGTTTCTTTGGGAACTGCTCAAAGGCGCTCATAATCAAGCAACTTTAAATCTGTGTACCTCCACAGTGATGATAGAAGAACTCACAGCACATGGTATTGAACGTGTAGATTTATGGCAGCGCGGGGTGGATACGGAATTATTTCACCCCGATTTAGCTAGTGTAGAGATGCGATCGCGCTTATCACAAAATCATCCAGAAAGTCCATTGCTACTTTACGTTGGGCGGCTTTCTGCTGAAAAAGAAATTGAGCGCATTAAACCAATTTTAGAGGCAATTCCCCAAGCGCGATTGGCATTAGTTGGGGATGGTCCCCATCGTCAAGCATTGCAAAAATACTTTGCTGGAACAAACACTTATTTTGTTGGGTATCTCATGGGGCAAGAGTTAGGTTCTGCCTTTGCGAGTGTTGATGCCTTTATCTTTCCTTCCCGTACAGAAACACTAGGCTTAGTACTACTAGAAGCAATGGCAGCTGGCTGTCCGGTGGTGGCAGCCCGTTCGGGGGGGATTCCGGATATTGTCACAGATGGGGTAAATGGATATCTTTTTGAGCCAACAGCAGATGTTCAAGGAGCCATCGCTGCTACTATTCGCCTCTTAGAACAAAAACAACAACGAGACATCATCCGTCAAAATGCTCGCCGGGAAGCAGAAAGTTGGGGTTGGGCAGCTGCCACTAGGCAGTTACAAGATTACTACCAAAAGGTGATATTTTCTGAACAGTTGACAAAATAGGGGACTGGGGACTAGTACCGCAAGGCAAAAGTTAAAAGTCAAAAGTCAAAAGTCAAAAGAATTATATTCCGGGCTTTTGCGCCATTTTAAATGGTTACTTGTCTTGCAAAGTGACGCTCCTGCGTCGCTCTAAGCGAACGCAAGAGCGTCTCGAAGAGAAGCTATGCCGTAGGCTTTACGCTGCGCTAACTGATGCCGAACGCGAGTGCGTTTCGTAGAGAAGGCGGGCTACGCCAGCGGCGGGAACTGCCGCTCAACGCGCCAGTTCCTTTAAGTAGGGGAACCCCACCAACGGACTGGCTTGACTTTGCGCTATTTACGCGCCCGCTGTACAAGGGGAATTAGAGACTTGTTCATCTAGCTCAAAGACTCATTAATGAAGCTCAGAACCTTAAACTTCTCAATCCCTAGTTCCCAATCCCCAAAATCTAAAATCTAAAATCTAAAATTCCCATGACACTCCTTTACCCTGGCAGCGTCTTGGCTACATTAACTGAACTGACTCAAGTTAATCGTACTCACGCCCTACTGCGTCGCGTAAAAGACTTATCTGTTAATGAATTTGTTTGCTTACTCGACTTTATAACTGCTGAGTTCCAGCAATTTCTTAGAGCTATTGAACTAATCAATAATGAAGCTCTAGAAACTATGTTGGAGAAAGTGCTAGAAGCTATCACACTCAAAATTGGTCAAATTCTTCAAGCAGAACACACAGCCATTTTTTTAGTTGATTATGACAAAGGTCAACTGTGGTCAAAAGTTCCTCAAGATAATACTCAAAAATTCTTAGAAATTCGCACTCCCATTACAGTGGGTATCCCCGGTTATGTTGCCAGTACAGGTCAATATCTAAATATATCTGAAACTTATACTCACCCCCTATTTAGCCCAGAACTTGAAAAACAAATGGGCTACAAAATCCATAATATTTTATGTATGCCTGTTATCAGTAGCAAAAACCAGACTGTAGCGGTAGTGCAACTAGCTAATAAAACCGGGAATGTTCCGTTTAATCATGATGATGAAGAACGTTTTCGAGACTTTGCTGCTTCGATTGGTATTATCCTGGAAAGCTGCCAATCTTTTTATGTAGCGGCTCGTAATCAAAGAGGTGCAACGGCTTTGTTGAGGGCAACTCAAACACTGGGGCAAAGTTTAGATTTAGAAGCAACTTTGCAGATAGTCATGGAACAAGCTCGAATTTTAATGCAAGCAGACCGCAGCACACTATTTTTATATCGTAAAGAGCTAAACGAACTCTGGACGAAAGTTGCAGTGGCAGCAGATGGCACAAACTTGATAGAAATTCGCATTCCTGCTAACCGTGGCATTGCTGGATATGTAGCTTCCACTGGTGAAGCCTTAAATATTTCCGATGCTTATAAAGACCCCCGCTTTGACCCGACTACAGATAAAAAAACTGGGTATGTAACTCGCAATATTTTATGTTTGCCAGTATTTAATTCGGCAAATGAATTAATTGGCGTCACGCAATTAATTAATAAGCAACAAAACAGTTTTACTGCTTCTGATGAAGAGTTTATGCGGGCTTTTAATAATCAGGCAGGAATTGCCTTAGAAAATGCTCGGCTATTTGAAAATGTACTGTTAGAAAAACAGTATCAAAAAGATATTTTACAAAGTCTGTCAGATGCTGTGATTTCTACAGATATGGCTGGACAGATTGTCACGATTAATGATGCAGCTCTAGAGTTGCTGGGTTGTCCAATAGGAGACGCTAATAGTAAGAACAACAAGCTTTTGTGGGAACAAAATTTGATTGGTCGTTTAGTTTGGGAAGTTGTGCCAATTGAAAATCTCCAAATGCGACTAGAAGATAGTCTAAAAACTGGAGCTAGACATTATGTGCCAGAGCAAAGTTTGATACTTGGACTTTACCAAGTGCTAAGTGAAAATCAGGACGGGCTAAACGCTCCGCATTTTGAAACAATGGTGGAGGCGGTTTTTAACCACGAAGGTACTCTCGATAAATTTATTGGTGATGCCTTAATGGCGGTATTTGGTGCGCCGCTACCATTGACAGAAAATCATGCTTGGAGGGCTGTGCAGTCAGCGTTAGATATGCGACGCCGCTTAAAAGAATTTAACCAACGACGAATTATCCAGGCGCAGCCACAAATTCGTGTTGGCATTGGAATTAGTTCTGGGGATGTGGTTTCGGCTAATATTGGTTCCCGCAAACGGATGGATTACACCGTAATTGGAGATGGCGTAAATTTGAGTTCGCGCTTGGAAGCGGTAACTAAGGATTATGGTTGTGATATTCTTTTAAGTGAATTTACTTACCAGTTGTGCAGCGATCGCATTTGGGTGCGCCAGTTAGATAAAATTCGCGTCAAAGGCAAACACCAGGCGGTGAATATCTACGAGTTAATTGGCGATCGCACTACTCCCCTAGATGCCAAAACCCAAGAGTTTTTGTTTCACTATCATACTGGACGCGCTGCTTATTTATCGCGCAACTTCTCACAAGCGATCGCCTGTTTTCAAGCCGCCAAATGCATCCAACCCCAAGACCAAGCTGTTGATATCCACCTAGAACGGGCGCGTAATTACAAACAAACGCCGCCCCCAGAGTCTTGGGATGGTGTCTGGGCAATGCTTACTAAGTAGTCATTAGTTACTTGTACTGAGCGAACGCAAGAGCTTCTCTAAGAGTTGCCGTAAAGCCTGCGGCATAGCTACGCTTAGGGCGCAGCCCAAGGTAGAGAAGTTATTAGTCATTGGGCATTGATTATTTCCCCTCTGGTCCCCTACTCCCTCATCCCCGCGTTCCTGCGTCTTTTTTTCAACCTTGAACCTCTCCTTGGTCATCCTGAAATGGGTCTTCACCAATTCTTAGCTCTTTTTTTGAGCGTTTCAACTGTTTCCATAGATCCTTTATTTGTTCGTAAGCTTCATTCGGAGGCACTTTTCCACCTGTTTCTAAGTTGCAAATGTAGCTTACGCGTTGGGCAAATTCCTGTAGATTTGCATTAAAAACCAAGTTTTCTGGCTTGACCTGACCGTAGTAGCGACCACGAGGGTAGAGAAAATCATCCTTATTCAATATTTTGTTCTCCAATTTATTCAACTTTCTTTCTGTTTGAATCTCTGAAGCTGAATCACTAGCTAACCTAATCTTTCTTTGGTCAGACTGGGGGAAATCAAATCATCCAACTCCTTTTCCAATTGGTGATGCAGGAATTGGTTGATTCAGATTTTGAGAATAGAGGATAAAGCTTGCAATCCTTTTGTTGTAACATTTACAAAAAAAGTTTTTGCTGAAGTAACTAGAGAGAATATTTGATTTTCCTCCAGGTTGTCAATTTATCTCATTTTAATTTATGAAGTTTGGATTGTAATTAACTTCAGTTGAAACCCTGAGTTACAAACTATTAAAACATAACCGTATGTATTAGTTAAGTTTGATTCACAAAAATCATTACACAAATCAGGTAAAACTACTTAAGTAAACATACTATGTATTAAAGCCAATTGTCCTCTGTTAAAAGTTAGAGATTCAGTTCTGAATCTTTTGCAACTGGCTACTGAGCAGTGACCAACAAGAGGATATTGGGCATTAATTATTTCTCCCTCATCTTCCTTATGCTCCTCTACCCCTCTGCACAATTATCCATGTCCCCACATCCATTTCAATAATCATCAATGGCTAATAGTTAATAACTAAAGATAAAATGGTGAAGCCTGAAAGGACAACTTTCGTCCATCGCCTAAAACTTTACCTGCCACCATGTCTGTTAATTCCAAGTTATACGAAGGCAAAGCGAAAATTCTCTATACAACAGACGATCCGGAAGTCTTGTTAGCTGATTTTAAGGACGACGCCACGGCGTTTAATGCCCAAAAGCGTGGCAGTATCCAAGATAAAGGAAAAATTAATTGTAGCATTTCCAGCCAGCTTTTTAAACAGTTGCAGGCAAATGGTATAAAGACTCACTTTATTGACAGCCCTGCCCCGAATCAGATGCGGGTGAAGGCAGTAAAGATTTTACCTTTAGAAGTAGTTATCAGAAATATTGCTGCTGGCAGTCTGTGTCAACAAACAGGGTTACCAGTGGGTACAATTCTAAAACAGCCTTTAGTAGAGTTTTATTACAAAAATGACTCATTAGGAGATCCTTTGTTAACACGCGATCGCCTGTACCTGCTAGAACTGGCTACTCCGGAACAAGTAGACGCAATTACCCATCTAGCATTGCAAATCAACGAATTTCTCAGTAACTTTTGGCAGCGGTGCGGCATTACTCTAGTAGATTTCAAGCTAGAGTTTGGTTTGGACTCACAACAGCAGTTGCTCTTGGCAGATGAAATTAGCCCCGACACCTGCCGTTTGTGGGATACCAGAGAAGATGACTCAAACCGCCGGGTAATGGACAAAGATCGCTTTCGCCGGGACTTAGGAAATGTAGAGGATGCCTACCAGGAGGTTTTACAGAGAGTGCTAAAAGCTGTAGAAACTAAAAGTTAAACAGGTAAAAACCAAAAGTTAAGAAGGAATTATATTTAACTTTTGCCTTTTGCCTTTTGCCTTGTAAAGTAAAAAAGCAAAAGAAAAAAATTATGTTTTGAGTTTTACCTTTGGCATAAGGGCATTATTGCCTTGTGATCGTGTGTGTGTGGTTGTGAAGAGGAATCATAAGTAAAATGCGTTTATCTCCCGTATTGCTGGCAGCAGTGGCAATTGCAGTCCCTTTGGGCGGCTCACTGAGTGCAAATGCACAAACCGCCAACAGTTCAAAACAGACAACAGAAGTTTTGACACCAGAAACAAATCAGCAGCCAGAAAAGGACACTGGTCAGGGTAACTCTAGTAAAAGTCTAGAATCTCTACCTAAACTCACAAGGGTTATAGAGGCGGAGCGTCCCCAATCCCGTGTTGTCGCAGTTTACCCTGCCAATCCAGCAGCGATGCCTGCGGCGGGCTACGCCTACGCGACATCAGAGGTAATAGTGCCAACCTCCACAACGCCAAAAACTGCACAAGCCCCTCAAATCAATCCTAACCTTACTCAACAGCCATCTCCCGCCCCGGACATCCCACCCCCAGAAATTCAACAACCAACGCCTTCCCCAACTCCTGAGACAAGTCCAGTTCCAGAAAATGTCAATCCACCGACAACGGAACCTTTATTACCCACAACTCCACAACAACCATCAGCCGCTCCAGACATTCCCCTCCCAGGTAGTCAAAAACCAACGCCTTCCCCAACTCCTGAGACTACTCCAGTCCCAGAAAATGTTAATCCACCGACAACGGAACCTTTATTACCCACAACTCCACAACCATCAGCCGCTCCAGACATTCCCCCCCCAGGTAGTCAACAAAGAACACCTACTCCACGTCCAGGCGCTACTCCAAGTCCACAGAATGTTAACCCCCCGACAACTCCGGGAAATACTCAACCCAACACAGCCCCAGAAGCGAATGACCCTCGCGTACTAGTGTCGGAAGTACTAGTTAGATCACAGGCTGGACAACTATCACCAGAACTGGAAGACCAAGTTTACAGAGTAATTCGTACCCAACCAGGACGAACCACAACTCGTAGCCAACTGCAAGAAGATATTAATGCCATCTTTGGTACTGGCTTTTTCTCCAACGTCCAAGCAACGCCAGAAGATACCCCTTTGGGAGTGCGAGTGAGCTTTGTTGTACAGCCTAACCCCGTCCTCAGCAAGGTACAAGTGCAAGCCAATCCTGGCACTGGTGTTGCTTCCGTACTACCAGCTAATACTGTAGATGAAGTTTTTCGTGAACAGTATGGCAAAATCCTCAACTTGCGTGACTTGCAGGAAGGCATCAAGCAGTTAAACAAGCGGTATCAAGACCAAGGTTACGTGTTAGCCAACGTGATTGGAGCGCCACAAGTCTCTGAAAACGGAGTTGTTACCTTGCAAGTAGCAGAAGGTGTAGTAGAAAACATTAGAGTCCGGTTCCGCAATAAAGATGGTCAAGAGACAGACGAGAAGGGACAACCAATTCGCGGACGGACGCAAGATTACATCATTACACGAGAATTAGAATTAAAACCAGGACAAGTATTCAACCGCAACACGGTGCAAAAAGACCTACAGCGCGTGTATGGACTGGGACTATTTGAAGATGTAAATGTCTCCCTTGACCCTGGTACTGACCCCAGCAAGGTAGATGTAGTAGTGAATGTGGCCGAACACAGCAGCGGTTCTATTGCGGCTGGCGCAGGGATTAGTTCTGCTAGCGGACTTTTTGGAACAGTAAGCTATCAACAGCAAAACCTGAACGGTAGAAACCAAAAACTGGGGGCAGAAGTACAGGTGGGAGAACGGGAACTGCTGTTTGACCTGCGGTTCACAGACCCCTGGATCGCGGGAGATCCCTACCGGACTTCTTACACAACCAATATTTTTCGTCGTAGTTCGATTTCTTTGATTTTTGATGGCAAAGATGAAGATATTAGGACGTTTAACCCAGATAATCCCACTGATAGAGATTCTCAGGATCGCCCCCGGATTCTCCGTATAGGTGGTGGTGTCACCTTTACCCGTCCGCTGTCTGCCAATCCCTACAAAAGTTCCGTCTGGACTGCCTCAGCGGGTATACAGTATCAACGAGTTTCTGCCCGTGATGCTGATGGCAATCTCAGAAGAACAGGAGCACTATTCAATGATGATGGAAATCCTATCGACCAGAATGGAAATGTTGTCCCACAACCAATCACCACTCAATTGACTGAATCTCCAGGAGGTCAAGACGATTTGTTGCTGTTTCAACTCGGCGTACAACGTGATCTCCGTAATAACCCTTTGCAACCCACTAGCGGTTCTTATCTCCGCTTTGGAATCGATCAGTCAGTTCCTATAGGACTAGGCAACATTTTCCTCACCAGATTACGGGGTAGCTACAGCCGATATTTACCCATCAAGCTGATTAAACTGAGTAAAGGGGCACAAACTCTAGCATTTAACTTGCAAGCAGGAACAGTTCTCGGTGACTTGCCTCCCTACGAAGCTTTTACCCTTGGAGGTAGCAATTCCGTCCGGGGTTATGAAGAAGGAGCATTAGGTAGTGGACGCTCTTATGTACAAGCATCAGTTGAGTATCGGTTCCCAGTTTTTTCAGTAGTCAGCGGCGCACTATTTTTTGATGTCGGTAGTGACCTGGGAACTAGTACTCAAGCAGCTGAATTGTTGAACAAAAATGGCAGTGGCTTTGGCTATGGTCTTGGCGTTCGCGTCCAGTCTCCACTGGGGCCAATTCGGATTGATTACGGTATCAACGATGACGGTGATAGCCGAATTAATTTCGGTATTGGCGAAAGATTTTAACCAGTTAGGAGTTAGGAGTTATGAGTTTTAATTCCTCACTCCTCACTCTCAACTCATAACTTTTTGGGATTAGCTTGCTAATTTTTACATTTACCTCAATACTGTTCCGATAAAGGGATTAATGATATTTATAAGGGAATATCAGGGATTTTACCAAAACAGACCATGAACAATACTAAACGAAATATATTGACTTTTCGGCTATGCAACAGCACACTCTAGCAGCCCAAATCACTCAAACTGGAGTGGGACTGCATAGCGGTGTGAATACCCAGGTGCAGATACTACCAGCTGAGGCGGGAAGTGGACGCTACTTTGTGCGGGTGGATTTACCGGATTTGCCGATCATTCCAGCCCAAGTTGCGGCAGTTAGTCACACTGTTCTCTCAACTCAGTTGGGCAAGGGTGAGGTATATGTTCGCACGGTAGAGCATTTGTTAGCAGCACTTTCAGGTATGGGTGTGGATAATGCCCGCATTGAAATTGATGGCCCAGAAGTTCCACTTTTGGATGGTTCAGCAAGTGTATGGATAGCCAACATTGCCCAAGTTGGCTTAGTATCACAACCCGTTAACAACCAAATTCCCTTGGCTGTTACAGAACCAATATGGATCTATCAAGGAGATGCCTTTGTATCTGCCCTCCCAGCATCAGAAACCCGCTTTAGTTACGGTATTGATTTTGACCTGCCCGCCATTGGTAATCAATGGCACAGTTGGTCACTAACCGCTGAACTAGGAAACCCTTCTGCTAGCTTTGCTACGGAAATCGCTCCTGCACGTACTTTTGGGTTACTGCATCAAATTGAACACTTACAAAAAACAGGGTTAATTAAAGGTGGCAGTTTGGATAATGCACTCGTTTGTGGCCCAGAAGGGTGGCTAAATCCACCATTGAGATTTGCAAATGAGCCAGTCCGTCATAAAATCTTGGATTTAGTAGGAGATTTAAGTTTACTAGGAACTTTTCCTAGTGCTCATTTCTTAGCGTATAAAGCAAGTCACAATTTACACATTCAACTGGCTCAAAAAATTTTAGATTTGGGATTTAGCGGAAAGTCTGAGCTAAGGCTTGCTTAGATCAGACGCCACTGGCTTCAAGCCGGGAGACCCGACGCCAGTCGCTCATGGGGGAAACCACGCCAGTTCCTTCAACGGATAGCGTACCCCTACGGGGAAGCAAGCTACGCGCAGCGTCTTGTACAGAAGCTCTCTTCGAGTCATCTCCCTTCGCATAGCGTCTCCAAGAGTTGGGGAGACCATGCCGCGCAACGAGCATCGGGAACCTCCGCAACGGACTGACTCCCCTTGGCGCTAGCCTCTCCCTTTGGGAGAAGACCGCCCTGGCTCTCCAACGCAGTCGCTCAACTTTCCAAGACGGATTTGGGATTGAAAAGTTGAACCGAAAATCTAGGATCATTAAGGCTTTCGATATACGCCTGCCTACTTAATCAGATGAAAAATCAACTACACGGCCAATGTCAATCCTCACTGAAGTGAATACCATCGATACGACTACACCTACATCTACCGAACCACAGGCTATAAATGAGACTAAAATCAGCTCTGAGACTAAAACAACTTTTACATCTGAAGAAATTCAGAAATTGCTACCCCACCGCTACCCATTTTTACTTGTAGATAAAATAATTGACTACGTTCCAGGTAAAAAAGCTGTTGGCGTTAAAAATGTCACTATTAACGAACCCCATTTCCAAGGACATTTCCCTGGACGTCCACTGATGCCAGGGGTTCTAATTGTCGAAGCAATGGCGCAAGTTGGGGGCATTGTCCTGACTCAAATGTCTCCGGAAGAAGACGGACTGTTCGTCTTTGCTGGTATCGATAAAGTCCGCTTTCGCCGCCAGGTTGTACCGGGGGATCAACTAGTAATGACGTTGGAACTGTTATGGGTAAAACAACGTCGTTTCGGTAAGATGCAAGGTCGTGCCGAAGTTGATGGTCAACTTGCTTGTGAAGGGGAATTAATGTTTTCTCTAATTAACTAAAAGTTTGCTTTCGTGGTATGGGCATGGCCGTGAAATGCCCCTACTGAATCCTGAAAAAGGATAACAGTTAAAAAAAATCCACAACAGCATCTGATAATTTCTTGATTTTCGACGCCCTCTCTACGAGACGCACTCGCGAACACACTTAACTTGCTTTGCCCGACACTTTCGTTCACTGAAATACTTCACGCTTAACAATGCCAGTCGCCTCGATGGGACGGCAGTCGGTATAACCCTCTTAACCAGAGTAACGCACTGCCTGAGAAACTCCGTCCGGCGCTGGCTTATCAAGACAGTTCTGGAGATTCACCCTTGAAAACGCTAATTCATCCAACTGCTGTAATTCATCCGAAATCGGAACTCCACCATACAGTGCAAGTCGGTGCCTATGCTGTGATTGGAGAGCATGTCAAAGTGGGCCCTGAAACAATAATCGGCGCTCATGCAGTGCTAGAGGGACCTTGTGAAATTGGGGCGCAAAATCAGATTTTTACAGGTGCAGCCATCGGCATGGAACCCCAGGATCTCAAGTTTGTGGGAGAACCAACCTGGGTCAAAATTGGTGATCACAACTTGATTCGTGAGTACGTTACCATTAACCGCGCTACCGGTGCCGGCGAAGCGACGGTAATTGGTGATGGTAACTTGCTGATGGCTTATGTCCATGTGGCTCATAACTGCGTGATTGAAGACCAAGTAGTGATTGCTAACTCTGTGGCGTTGGCAGGTCATGTTCATATAGAGTCACGCGCTAGGCTGAGTGGGGTTTTAGGTGTCCATCAATTTGTCCATATTGGTAGACAGGCAATGGTGGGAGGCATGGCACGTATTGACCGGGATATCGCCCCATATATGCTGGTAGAGGGAAATCCGGCGCGAGTACGAACCCTCAACCTTGTCGGACTTAAACGGTCTGGTATGGACTCAGCAGATTTGCAAATGCTGAAAAAAGCCTTCCGCATTCTCTACCGTTCTGATTTGTCATTTAAGGATGCCTTGGAACAACTGGAACTGTTAGGCGATAGCGAAGAATTGCAGTATCTGCGCCGCTTTCTGCTACTTTCTCAGATGCCAGGAAGGCGTGGGTTGATTCCCGGTAAGGCGAAAAAAAGCGCGAGTGATGAATCGTGAGATGTGAATTAGGAGTTATGAGTTATCAGTTATGAATTAAATTTTTAACTCCTAACTACTCACTCCTAATTCCTAACTACTCACTTTTAATTTTTACTAATTACCAATTATCAAATGCGGATATTTATTAGCACTGGCGAAGTATCTGGCGATTTGCAAGGGTCGCTGCTAATTACAGCGCTGAAGCGTCAAGCTGTGGCGATTGGGTTGGAATTAGAGATTGTGGCGCTGGGTGGCGAAAAAATGCTCGAGGTTGGGGCAATTCTAGTGGGAAATACCAGTAATATTGGCTCAGTGGGTATTCAGGAAGGGCTACCTTATGTTTTACCGACTCTTCAGGTACAACGTAAAGCGATCGCTTCCCTAAAGCAAAATCCACCTGACTTGGTGGTGTTGATCGATTATATGAGTCCCAATATCGAAATTGGGACTTATCTAAAACAGCATTTGCCAGATGTGCCTGTGGTATATTACATTGCTCCCCAAGAGTGGGCTTGGTCAGTCAATTTCCGTAGGACTAATAAAATTGTTGGTTTTACAGACAAGCTGTTGGCAATCTTCCCACAAGAAGCCCGTTACTTTCGCGAACAAGGGGCAGAAGTTAGTTGGGTAGGGCATCCCTTGGTTGACCGAATGCAAGACGCTCCCAGTCGTCAAGCAGCGCGTGCAACACTGGGGATTGCGCCAGAACAGATTGCGATCGCACTCCTCCCTGCCTCTCGCCACCAAGAACTAAAATATCTTTTACCAATTATTTTTCAAGCTGCCCAAACTATTCAAGCTAAATTACCTAAAGTTCATTTTTGGATTCCCCTATCTTTGGAAGTCTATAGACAGCCAATTGAGGAGGCTATTGAGCGTTACGGTTTGCAGGCTACAGTTGTATCAAGTCAACAAATGGAAGTTTTTGCGGCGGCCGATTTAGCCATTAGCAAATCTGGTACTGTCAACCTGGAACTTGCTCTGTTAAATGTGCCGCAAGTTGTAGTTTACCGCCTAAGTTCCCTGACTGCTTGGATAGCTCGTAAAATCCTCAAAGGTTCCATAACCTTCGCATCGCCACCCAATTTAGTAGTGATGAAGCCGATTGTGCCAGAATTTTTACAAGAGCAAGCCACACCAGAGAATATTATCCAAGCAGCGATGGAACTGCTACTCAATCCCAATTGCAGAGAGCAAACTTTGGTAGATTATCAGGAAATGCGGCGGAGTTTAGGAGAAGTTGGGGTTTGCGACCGCGCTGCTCAAGAAATTTTGCAAATGCGACCAAATAATTCGTAATTCGTAATTCAAGGTAGAGAATTAATTTATTTATGAGTAAAATTAAGTGCGAAGCACCTGTTTTTGCCAGAAGCCGCATTTATCCATAAAGTAATTACGAATTATCTTGAGGTGTCATGGCTTATGAGATGAGAAAACAACGAGCGATCGCAGTTGACTTATTCGCCGGTGCGGGCGGTATGACTCTTGGCTTTGAACAAGCTGGCTTTGATGTGCTGGCGTCTGTGGAAATCGACCCGATCCACTGTGCAACACATGAGTTTAACTTCCCTTTTTGCTCAGTGTTATGTAAAAGTGTTGAACAGACAACCGGGGAAGAAATTAGGAATCGGTCTCGTGTTGGCGATCGTGAAATTGATGTGGTAATTTGTGGCTCACCATGTCAAGGATTTTCCCTAATTGGTAAACGGGCTGTTGATGACCCACGAAACTCTTTGGTATTTCACTTTCATCGGCTGGTTTTTGAGCTAAAACCAAAATTCTTTGTGATGGAAAATGTCCGGGGGATCACAGTTGGCGAACATAAACAAATCCTCCAAACCTTAATTAGTGAGTTTAAAATTTATGGCTATAAAGTAGAAGAAAATTACCAAATTCTCAACGCTGCAAATTACGGAGTACCACAGTCCCGTGAGAGATTATTTCTCATAGGTGCAAGAGAGGATGTAGAGTTACCAAAATATCCTCAGCTGATTACTAAACAAGCATTAGTAAATAATTTAAATTTTAACAAAACATCTGATATTCCATTGAGTCCTACAGTATTGGATGCAATTGGAGATTTACCTGAAATAGAAAAATATCCGGAGTTACTAACAAGAAATTGGGTTATAGCAGAATACGGAAAGCCTAGTAACTATGCTCTTGTACTTCGTGGAATAAAATGCCTAGACGATGATTATTCTTACAAACGAGAATATGATTTGCGAATCCTTTCTTCAAGTTTAAGAACAAAACATTCTGCGGAAACTATTAAACGTTTTCAGGAGACTCAACAAGGCGAT
Organism: Nostoc sp.; assembly: GCF_036916575.1. Taxonomy (GTDB): domain Bacteria; phylum Cyanobacteriota; class Cyanobacteriia; order Cyanobacteriales; family Nostocaceae; genus Nostoc. The sequence goes on along the minus strand of NZ_JBALGC010000094.1, from coordinate 2,849 downwards.
AGAGAAAAAATTAGTCGTTTTTATAAGCTGCATCCGGCTGGTGTCTGTAATACTTTAAGAGCCGGAACAGACAAGTATAGAGGTTCTTTCACATCTCCTAGACCGATTCATCCATTTACGCCCCGCTGTATCACAGTTAGGGAAGCAGCGAGATTGCATTCTTACCCAGATTGGTTTAGATTTCATGTAACCAAATGGCACGGATTTCGGCAAGTCGGTAACTCTGTACCACCGCTACTAGCAAAAGCTGTGGCGGCAGAAATTATTCGCAGTTTGAATGTTTCGCCTTTTAAACCGAGTCTCCAATATAAGTTGGGAGAAGAGAAGCTACTACAATTTAATATGTCGCAAGCGGTACAACATTATCAGCGTGACTGGTAAGAATACACTCTGTAATATGTGCAAGGTTGGGCTAAGTCCAAGCACGGAAGAATGTACTATCTTCCCAGATATTAGCAGTCCGCCCTGCGATCGCTGTCAATTCTTGCTCCTTGAGGGGGACAAAAGCCCGCGCTATCTTGACATTATTCTCTAATTGTGCGACTGTCTCTGCCGCAATCACGCAACAATCAACTCCAGGCTGAGACATTGTGTAACCTAAAGCTTGCTTCATACCTGTCAACCCACCTGATTTAAACAGCCGACCATAAGCCGGGACTTTCATCGCAATCACACCGACATTTTTTTCTTGAGCAACTGGTAAAACTACTGGGATAAATGGATGTGGGTGGTGTTTGTCAGCGGCATTCACCGGAATCAGTGTAGTATGGAAAGGATAGCGACGCAACCCTTCGGCAATTACTTGAGGGTCGTGATGTCCGGTAATACCCGCGAAGCGCACCAATTTTTGTTGTATGGCTTCTTCTAAAGCTTTAATTGCACCTGATGGACTAAAGATAGTGTCGAGTTCTTCCGAAAAAGAGACGTGATGCAACTGCCACAAATCGAGATAATCTGTATTCAGACGTTTAAGCGATCGCTCCAATTCTCGCCATGCACCATCCCGATCTCTTTGATCAGTCTTGCTTGCTAGAAACACCTTTGAGCGATGGGGTGGTAGCACTTTGCCTAAATAATCTTCACTCGGTCCATAACTAGCCGCTGTATCAAAGTAGCGAATGCCAAGTTCCAGCGCTCTTTGAATTATTGCCGCAGCATCATCCTCTTTTCCTTCCCAGGATAGCGGCGTTTGTCCTGCTCCTCCTAACCCAAAGATAGGTAGATTTACTTCCGTGCGTCCCAGCACTCGTTCTGGCATAGTTGCTGGCGGTGTTGTGGTGTTGGTAGTATTTTCCTGTAAAACATTAGTTGCCACAATACCTCCTGTCACAGCAATGCTGGTAATTAGGAAATTACGCCGCGTCTTTCCTTCTGTCATAATTGGCTTTGGGGGCGATATTACTTTTATTCTAATATCTTAACTAGGGGAATTTAATCTGAGAAAGCAAAATTACTGATAGAGTAGGAACACTCCGAAAGCGTTGATCATTGGTTAGAAAATTAAAGCATATTGTACTATTTCAGTCGGCAGCAGGTAAAGCGATTGATCTGTTCCTCGTGAATGAGATGCTTTTTCATTGCGTGAACCTCAAGCTCACTTTAATTATTAAGAAAGTAAATTTTCACTCATATTAAATTAGGAGAATATTGCTACTCTTCTTTTGTCTTTGCTTAAATCTGCTCAAATTAATGCCCAAATAATAGTCTGTTTGAAACTAAAAATTCCGATTCAGGTCGCTATTTAACGTTAAGGTCAAGTCGGTATAATACATAATTGAATTAATTGCTTACCTATTGTTAGCGCTCTTTCATCACTTTCACTAAAGTAAAAACATATAATCTTTGTTAAGCAAGAGTTTCAGGCACAATACATGATTTTTACCATAATGTTAGAAAATAAAGCGACAAACCCAAGTGCTGTATGAGGTTTAAAAGTTGCGTGAGATTTTTATTTCACCAGAGTGATGGAAGAGGGTTAGGGACTTCCAGAAAATAAATTATCCAATTTACTCAGATAATATTTTTCTTTCTCCCCCTGCGCCCTGCGCCCTGCTCCCCTGCCTACACAGCGATAGGATATTTTTTTAGTTGGAAGTCCCTTAGCCACCGTTCCCCGATAAATCTAGCTGCCCATAGACATTGATATTAAATATAAATTGAATATTGATGTGGTTACTGGTATATCCTGTGGGCAAAGGTGCAAAGGGTGCAGATCGTTGTATAGCGTTGAGCGCCGCTTGATCAGTGAGGCTGAATCCAGAGGTTTGTGCAAGTTGGAGATTGCTTAGTTGCCCGGAACGATTAATAGTGAAGTGAAGTACTGTTCGCCGAGAAGACTCGGTTACTTCTGGTAACCACTGCTGCTCGACTTGTTGCTTTAGTTGGTTATAGTAAGAGGTCATATCTATATCTTGACTGCTGGCATCAATACCAGAAGGAGCTTGATTATCTCGGTTGGAATTAGGTAAGGCTGCCAGAAAATTACCGTTAAAATTCCGACTAGATACACTGACAGTACCACCCAGCAAGCTCGCTGCACCTGTTTTCAGAGATGACTGAGCTACAGGTGTTCGCCTACTTGAAAGTCTTCCCGACTGGCTTAACTTCTTAGGATTGGGTACTGGTGATTTAATAGCAGGTGCAAGCGCTGTTTTTCGGGGTAAGGCTGACGATGGTGTAGTATTAGGCGCTATTGCTATTTTTTTAGGTTTAGCTACTAATGGTATAGTTCGTCTTGCGATCGCAGTTGGTTGTGGTTTAGCTACTAATGGTATAGTTCGTCTTGCGATCGCAGTTGGTTGTGGTTTAGCTACTAATGGTATAGTTCGTCTTGCGATCGCAGTTGGTTG
>NZ_JBALGC010000093.1:0-10177 GCF_036916575.1 Nostoc sp. | reverse complement strand
CGAAACGGAGTGTAGGGAAGCAATAAGAGCGTCAGGGCGGATTACTTCTCTATCGCTCGTAATGACGAAATTACGTTATTTTTGCGTAAGTCCTGATTTTGATTAGCTGTTCCTAATGTAGATAATCGGCGTTACATGAAACAAGGATGAATTATTGAACCGCGAAGACGCAAAGTGCGCGAAGGAATTAGGTTTATAAATTCACAAAAATTAAAAAACATCCCGCAAATATGCAACGCCAGATAATCAACTAAACATTGGTTGGATGTAGACATCCAGCATGTGCTCTTATTAGATTGCTAATGCTCGCTTTTCTAAGCTTAGTTCAAAGCGATCGCCTGGTTTGGGATCAAGCACCCGCGTCGAAAGATTGTTCTTTTCTAATAGCGAACGAAATTCTTCAGCACTTCCTTTAGTCTGAATGAGTTTCATCAGCAATCCCTCAAACGCCACATCCCCACCAGCGGCTGTAGATAATATTACTTGAGGTTGTAACGACTTTACTACTTCCAAGGCACTATTGTTTCCTTTAATAATCGGCCCAAGCAAAGGTATCGTCATGTCAATAAACGGTGTAATTACTACATCGATAGGTGCAGCCTGCTGAAGTTGCGGGGAATGATACCCGTGAGGCTCGTAGTATACCGTTAAACCACTCTCCAATTCTTTGAGGAGATAACTATTTTCTACCAGAGTTGGCCCAATAGGCGAACCGGGGAAAGCCTTAATTTCAACTTGATTATTTAAAGTGAAAGTTTCACCATGAGTCAATACTGTTACCTGTGTGTAACCTAATTGCTGTACTACCTTGGCTGCATTGACAGAAGCTACAACCTTGATGCTGTGATCCAGCAGCTTGAGCGTTGGTGGATGAGCGTGGTCTTCTAAGCCCTGAGACAGCAGGATCAGATCAATATTATCTGGTATTGGGCGATTTTGCGATCGCGAACCTTTAAACAGCCAATCCAAATTGCTAAAAATTAACGAACCCACCAGCCAAGGGTCAATTAGTATCCGCTTTTCAGCGATTTCTAGTAACCAAGAGTTGCTGTCTAACCAAGTTAAAAACATAAATTTTGTGAAGATAACGCCTACCTTCATTATCAATCGTGTCAGCTTTCTTAATAAGCACTCAGGTCAATACTTAAATTCGTCCGGTAAAGTCTACACACGGAGTTCTTTTAATGTCTGATCTTGGTTTTACTCACATTGCACTTGCAGTTACTAATGTCGATGCAAGTATCTCGTTTTATGCAAAGTATGCCCAGATGACAGTCGTACATCGTCGCACTGATCAAACGACTCAAGTAGATGTTGCTTGGATTAGTGACCTGACCAGACCTTTTGTGATTGTCCTAATTAAAGAAGCTAAAATAGAAGGCGCACTGTTACCACAATCCCATCTTGGGGTAGCTTATCAGAATCGTGAGCAAGTTACTCGCCTGTGTGATGAGGCACGCTCAGAAGGGCTACTGCTGGCTGGCCCAAATGACTGGGGCCCTCCAGTTGGTTACTGGGCTTATCTTCGAGACCCAGATAATCATACACTAGAGATTTCCTTTAGTCAGGAAATTAATTTTACAGTTGAGCAAGCTAGAGACACAATTAATCGCGTCTCTTAAAAAAAGGTATTACTTATTACCAGGCGTACTTCCACCTTCATCCTGACTGCCACCCTGAAAATGGGAGTTATCTGGGTCACAGCCCTCAGCACCATTACCAATTCCTTGGTTGCAATAGCGACGCGGTTTGACACCCTCCGTCAAAGTTTCAGTCTGCTCCTAAACTGCAACTTATTGTTGTCCAACGACGTACTGCGAGGAGATGTTTGCTACCTTTCCAGTGCTAGACAGGGCTTGGTATAACAAAGCAGACACCTGCCGAAACGGTTTTTTCCCTGACTATTTATTCTGCCACCAATATGGTCTGTTTATTTCTGCCAACCTGTACTAGCCCTAGAAATAGTAGGATGAGCTAATATTGCAAAACGCAAGTGTCGTAGCTCAACGTCTTAATAATTAACTTTCTCAAACGTTCCAGAAATATTGCTTTTAGCATCTGTTGAGATGTAAATGATTTTTTTTCCACCATGAACAATAACACCAAAGTTTCTACTTATTTCACCTTTACTTATATTAAAATTTATCGTAACAGTGCAATCATTATTTACCTTGTATGTGCCAGTATCTGAGAGATTTTGAGTAATCACTCCACCACTACTCGAACTACCATTAACCCCTATGATATTACCATTTCCATCAAATTTATCTAGAAAGACTAAATTAAAAGGAGTGGCTCCAGAGTTGGTAAAACCTGAAGAGGTACTTCCATAGTAGCCTTGTAACAACCTATTTGTGCAATACGAACTTTGTTTTTGTGTTAATTCTTGTGCTTTTACTAAGGTTCCTACACTTACAAAACCCAAGGCAAATAGGGTTGAAAAAACAGTTGTCAGCGCTCTATTTTTCAAAGACATGTTTCTTGTCTCCTCTTCTAAATTTTTGATATTTTTCGCAAAAGCCTAAGTAGGTTAACAAATTGAAAACCAACATCTAACATCAACACATTAGTTGTGACTGCAAGCAATGGAAATATCCATCTTTTTGCAGTGAGTATAGTAAAGTCGAGTTAGTTTTTTAACTAACTTCATAATTTTTCTAAAACTAATTGAATCAGATTATGACTACAGATGCAAGTAGCAAATTTTTCAAAAATAGTTAAGTGTTATAAAGTTTCTATGCGCGGGTTTTTGGCGCACCTGTAGAAAATGTAAAGTCTCGGATGTTGCAGGCAATAACTTATAATCTCGAACTAATCGGCGACATCCCATCAGCTTTCCCATAAGTCCGCTCTACAACCCAACGTTTTTTTACAACATTCCCAACTTTTCAAACAACCTCTTAGCTCTCCATTTTTTGGCAACGCTCAAGCTGACGCTGAAAGCTTTGTGAAACGGTAGTTTTACTTTTTCGTTTTCACTGATAATCAGTGATATGGAAAAAGTTTTTGCCAAAAAGCTAGGGTTTTGCCGATACAAGAGAAGCAAATTCTTAATTTTGGATAAAGTCGAGCTTAGACGACATTCCGGTGAAACAGCCTCACAGTCAAGATTAGAACTGTACTACATCCCTAAGATGACACAGAGTTTGCAGCCAGAACAAATTTGCTCAAATCAGCAAAGTTACTTTGATTCATGTATTTCATCTCACACTGCCATTCGTCTAAAAAGTCACAAGGGTATTTGGTATCCCTCGACTTATTAATCTCTTGGGGTGGATGAAACTAACATCTAATCAGTGCTGAGTGCTGAGTGAAGAGTTAGAAGTTAGAAGTTAGGAGTTAGGAGTGAGGAGTTATGAAGTCAGAGAACATTACTATATTAAAGAAACACTTTATTAATCTTATTAATGACTGTAACTACACAGCAGCTTGCAACCCAAGACGCCTTTGAAAAATTCTTTTGGACTTGGCGGGGTTATAAAATTCAGTATACTGTCATGGGCACAGGACGCCCTTTGGTACTGGTTCACGGCTTTGGTGCTTCCATTGGACACTGGCGCAAAAATATCCCAGTTTTAGCTGATGCTGGCTACCAGGTATTTGCTATAGACCTTTTAGGTTTTGGCGGTTCTGATAAAGCGCCCATTGATTACAGTGTGGAGATTTGGGTGGAACTGCTGAAAGATTTCTGCACAGCACATATACACGAACCTGCTGTACTTATTGGCAACTCCATCGGCGCACTTTTGAGCTTAATAGTACTGGTAGAACATCCAAAAATTGCTGCTGGCGGTATTTTAATTAACTCTGCGGGTGGGTTGAGTCATCGTCCCCACGAATTGAACCCACCGCTACGGATTGTGATGGCAGCTTTTAACAGGTTTGTGCGATCGCCAATTACAGGTAAATTTGTCTATAACCGCATCCGCCAAAAAGCCCAAATTCGCCGTACCCTCTACCAAATTTACCGGAACCGTGGAGCCGTCACCGATGAATTAGTCGATTTACTTTATACTCCCTCTTGCGATCCAGGAGCGCAACAAGTTTTCGCCTCCATTCTCACAGCCCCTCCTGGCCCAAGTCCAGAGGAACTATTGCCCAAAGTAGAATGTCCTTTATTATTAATTTGGGGTGCTGACGATCCCTGGACACCAATTACCGGGGCCAAGATTTACGAAGAGGCGCGTCAGAATGGCAAAGAAATCAAAATTGTTCCCATTCCTAATGCCGGTCATTGCCCCCATGATGAAGTTCCAAATATAGTCAATGCCCAGATTGTCGATTGGCTAGCGCAAAGTTAATAATTTCGTCCCCAGACCCAAGACGAGGGCAAACTGCCTATTCAGGACACTTACGTGTGACAAGGAACTGGCGTTGAGCGGCGGTTCCCGCCGTTGGCGTAGCCCATTTGGCCATTCCCTAACCGAGGCGTCAGACTTATATAGTTTAGGAGCAACATTGATTTGCTTACTTACTGATACTCCTTCTATTGATATCGGTAAGCTTGTTGATGATAAATATCGCTTTGATTTCCATAAACTAGTTTCCCTAATTAATCCGCGTTTTGAGTCCTGGTTGATGAAAATGGTAGAACGCAAACAGAAACGTCGTTATGCCAATGCAGCTGTTGCTTTGGAAGCACTTAAGCCAATTCAGGTTGTTGGTACTGCCACAGGAATAGATACTTTAGTCAGGACAATAATACCTAGCAAACGAGCTACTGTGCTGGGACTAGCCACTGTTGTTATACTGGCTGCGGTGCGGGCAACTTTGATGAGTTACCAGACAGGTGGTGCAGTCAGGCAATTGCTGGAAGCTACGGAATGTCAAAGCTTTAATTTAAACGCAAGTTGCCAAAAAAAACCGGGCATTAAGATTAATTAGGTCGCTTCCGGTTAGGAATTACAGCGGTTTTTAATGAAATAGACCAGATGCGTAGGGGCACAATATATTGTGCCCCTACAATCATTTATACTTCACACATATAAAAATTGGTGTAATCTCCACGAGTATCAAAGCCTCATTAATGGAGTTCAAAGACTCATTAATGGAGTTCCGAGCCTCATTAATGAGTATCAAAGACTCGTTAATGGAGTTCCAAGCCTCATTAATGAGTATCAAAGCCTCATTAATGAGTATCAAAGACTCATTAATGGAGTTCCAAGCCTCATTAATGGAGTTCCGAGCCTCATTAATGAGTATCAAAGACTCGTTAATGGAGTTCCAAACCTCATTAATGAGTATTAAAGACTTGTTAATGGTAATGCGCTATCAGTAATTGTCTAGTTATCTGCTGTAGTAAACTACATCTAAGCCAGAAGCTTGCATTCAATAGTTGATAGCGCTGTGAAAAAAATCCTGATTGTGTCAGCTAATCCCACGACGACAGATAAACTCCGCTTGGACGAGGAAGTAAGGGAAATTCAGGAAGGGTTGCAACGCTCTCGCAGCCGAGAGAAGTTTGAACTGATTACTAAATGGGCAGTGCGTCCTGACGATTTGCGGCGTGCGCTTTTAGATCACGATCCTCATATTATCCATTTTTCTGGACATGGGGGAGGAAATCAAGGTTTAGCCTTGGAAAATAATACAGGGCAAATGCAGCTGGTGAGTACAGAGTCACTGGCAAGGCTATTTAAGTTATTTAGGGACAAGGTTGAGTGTATATTATTAAATGCTTGTTATAGCGAGGTGCAAGCTGAGGCAATTTACCAACACATTAACTGCGTAGTTGGGATGAATCGGGCAATTGGGGATAAGGCAGCAATTAAATTTGCGGTAGGCTTTTATGATGCACTAGGCGCTGACAGGTCGTATGAGGATGCTTACGAGTTTGGCTGTAGCGCTATTGACTTAGAAAGTATTCCAGAGTCTTCCACCCCAGTGCTGAAAAGTCGGAACAATCCCCAAGGTGCTATCTCTGCTAACGAAACTATTCCAGATAACCAGATAAAACCAGCAGTCTCCTTAGAAAATCCAGAGGGGCAGGTATCTCTAAACTCTGCTTTCTATGTCGAGCGATCGCCTGTTGAGGTAGACTGTTATGAAGCGATTCTTCAACCAGGGGCCTTAATTCGGATCAAAGCTCCCCGGCAGATGGGCAAAACTTCGCTGATGTCGCGGGTTCTGCATCATGCTAGTCAAGATGGCTATCAGACTGCACCTGTGAATTTCCAGTCAGCCGATGCAGAATTTCTCGGCAATTTAGATCAGTTTTTGCAGTGGTTCTGCGCCAGCATTACTTACGAGTTGAATCTACCCGATAAGTTAGACGAGTATTGGAAGGGTGTTTTAGGTAGCAAGAATAAATCTACAAATTACTTTCAACGGTATTTATTACCCGCGATTAATAGCCCCATCGCTTTGGGTTTGGATGAAGTCGATGAAGTTTTCAAGCATCCGATAATTGCTGCTGATTTTTTTGGATTGCTACGAGCTTGGCATGAGCGGTCAAAGAATGAAACAATTTGGAAAAATCTCCGGTTGGTGATTGTGCATTCTAAGGAAGTTTATATCCCACTCAATATAAATCAGTCGCCTTTTAATGTGGGTTTACCTATTGAGTTGCCAGACTTAAATCAAATACAAGTACAAGACTTGGTACAGCTTCACAGCCTCAATTGGTCTAACTCACAAATTGAAAAATTAATGACACTCGTGGGTGGTCATCCTTATTTAGTGCGAGTGGCGCTTTATGAAATTGCCCGTGGTCGGATAACGCTGGAAAATCTGCAAAAAATCGCGGCAACTGAGGAAGGGCCTTACAGTGACCATTTACGCCGCCATTGGCTGAATTTGCAAGAGGATGCAGAATTGCTAGCTGCGGTTAAACAAGTGATGATAGCAAATCGCCCCGTGGATGTCGGCACAACTGAAGCGTTTAAACTCCGCAGTATGGGGTTAGTTAAGTTTCAAGGCAATCAAGTGATACCTCTGTGTGAATTGTATCGTCAATATTTTTTGAATCGCTAGGGAATTAAAAATTAAAAAACTACATTAGGAGTGCAATAGGACTTTCATCTGCAATTACCATTTAACAAAAAGGATTAACAATGGTTGAGGTTATTCAAGGAAGAGATATCACCCTAGCCGAACTCATCGAGCAATTTGGGCTACAACTTGCAGACAACGAACAGTTTTTCTCAGAGTGGCAGCTTGATTTACCTGAGTTGAGTGACTTAGAAAAGCAATCTCTCAACCAAGTTAAGGCAGAATATTTGCATCTATCGAAATATCCTATTTTGGAACCTGTAGTCAAAATGGTGGTGCTATCTCCACTATTGCATCTAGCAGGTTTTTATCAACCACCTTTTTATATTGCTTCAGAACAAGAAGTAAAAATCTCTTCTGAAGACGAAGGCACGATTATTAGAGGAGGTATTGACATCTTGGTGTTCCATCCTCCATTTTGGGTTCTTGTAATTGAAGCAAAACGAGCAGAATATTCTTTGGAGGTAGCAATTCCTCAAGCATTAGCTTATATGTTGGCTAATCCTGGTAATGATAAATCTACGTATGGTTTTGTAACCAATGGTCGGGAATTTCAATTTATGAAGTTGACGAAACAGGGCACACCAAGATATGCATTATCTTACACACTGTCGCTTAATCGGGGAGATGACCTACATACTGTTGTAAAAGTGTTAAAACGCCTAGCTGATTTAATTCGTAATTCGTAATTCGTAATTATGACCTCTCCCTGGTTTTACTACGCAAAACCGCCCCTCTCCGATTCGGAGAGGGACAGACTTGAACTTTAGTTCAAGGCAGGGAGAGGTTTGTCTAACTCGCGCTGAATTTTGAATTGTTTATGACCCAGTACCAATATCAAGTCGGTGGTAGTCTTCCTCAAAATGCACCAACTTATGTTAGACGGCAAGCTGACCATGACCTCTATGAAGGCTTGAAGGCTGGGGATTTTTGTTATGTACTCAATTCCCGGCAGATGGGGAAATCTAGCTTGCGGGTGCAGGTAATGCAGCAGTTGCAAACTGAGAGATTTGCTTGTGCTGTTGTTGATATTACAGCGATTGGGACGGCAGATATTACCCCAGAACAGTGGTATGCCGGGGTGATTGATACTCTGGTGGGAAGTTTGAATATTTATCCAACTTTTGATCTAGATACTTGGTGGACTGATAACGGTTTGCTTTCGCCAGTACAGCGTTTGAGCAAGTTTATTGAAACAATATTACTTAAAACAATTACTGAAAAGATTGTTATTTTTATTGATGAAATTGACAGCGTTCTGAGTCTTTCATTCAATTTGGATGACTTTTTTGCAGTGATTCGAGATTGCTATAACCGACGAGCAGACCATCCTGAATACAATCGCCTCACCTTTGCTTTGATTGGCGTATCTACACCTTCAGATTTGATTCAAGATAAACGGCGCACACCTTTTAATATTGGGCAAGCAATTGATTTAACTGGGTTTAAACTCCCAGAGGCGGAACCTTTGGCGCGGGGATTGGCAGAAGTGGGTGATTCTCAAGAGTTGATGCAGGTGGTGTTGGACTGGACGGGGGGACAGCCGTTTTTGACGCAAAAAGTTTGTAAGTTGCTGGTGCAGGGGGCACTGGAGACTAAAAACTGGGGACTAGAGGCTGGGGACTGGGTGGAAGAGTTGGTACGCGAGGGGATTATTGAGAATTGGGAGACGCAAGATGAGCAGGAGCATTTGAAAACGATTCGTTACAGAATCTTGCGGAGTGGGGAACAGCGGACTGGGCGATTGTTGGGGTTGTATCAGCAGATTTTGCAGCAGGGAGAGATAGTAGCTGATGATAGTCCTGAACAAACTGAACTACGGTTGACGGGTTTGGTGGTGAAGCGAGACGGAAAGCTGCGAATTTATAACCGGATTTACACAGAGGTGTTTAAGCAGGAATGGTGCGACAAGATTTTAGCAAACTTGCGCCCCTATTCCGATACATTTAATGCCTGGGTTGAGTCGGAACGTCAAGATGAGTCGCGCTTGTTGCGGGGACAGACTTTGCAAGATGCCCAAGAATGGGCAGTAGGTAAAAGTTTGAGTGACTTGGACTATCGGTTTTTAGCTGCTAGCCAAGAGTTGGAAAAGGGCGATGTGCAGAAAAGGCTGGAGGCAGAGGAACAGGCAAAGCAAGTTTTAGCAAAAGCAAACAGCAGAGCTAATCAACGAATTCGCAGTGGTTCTGTGGTGCTGGGTTTTGCTCTGGTGGGGGCAATTGCTTCGGGAATATTTGCACAACAGAGTATTCAGCAAGCTAATGATGCCAAAACAGATTTAAAAACAGCTAAGACAGAAGCCAAAGCCCAGCGTCAAAAAAACGAGCAGATATCGCACGATGCAGAAGTCAGACAGAAAGCAGCAGAAACCGAAGAGAAACAAGCAAATAAGAATTTAAATTCTGCAAAAGCTAACTTGGTAAAAGCTAATCAGCAGTTTCAAGCTGCAACAAAGAAGGTGAAGTCTGCTGAGGAAGATGCGAAGAAAGCAACGATAGAAAAACAACAGGCACAACAACAAGCAAGAAAAGCTCAAAGTGACCTGAAAGTAACAGAAATTGCTCAGAAAAAGGCACAGCAACAACAACAGCTAGCAAAACGAGATTTGAAAACAGCGCAGATTGCCAAGAAAGAGGCAGAGGCAGAGCGTCAAGTTGCCCAAGACGCTACGCGACTGGAACGGTCAGGAGTAGCGAATATTAACCGCGTTCAGTTTAATCAACTGGGGGCTTTGCTGGCAGCCATGCGGGATGGCAAGGAGTTAAAAGGTTTAATAGATAAGCATAATCTGAGAAAACTAGAAGCTTACCCTGCGGCTAGTCCAGTTTTAGCTTTACAGACAATTTTGGATAAAGTGCAGGGATTTACAATCATGGCCGGGCATGAAGATCCAGTCATAAGTGCCAGTTTTAGCCCGGATGGGCAGCGCATCCTCACCGCCTCTTTTGACAAGACAGCGCGGCTGTGGGACTTACAGGGCAAGGAAATTGCCAAGTTACAGGGGCATGAAGGTTCAGTCAGAAGTGCCAGTTTTAGCCCGGATGGGCAGCGCATCCTCACCGCCTCAGATGACAAGACAGCGCGGCTGTGGAACTTACAGGGCAAGGAAATTGCCAAGTTACAGGGGCATGAAGGTTCAGTCAGAAGTGCCAGTTTTAGCCCGGATGGGCAGCGCATCCTCACCGCC
>NZ_JBALGC010000092.1:0-151262 GCF_036916575.1 Nostoc sp. | reverse complement strand
TATTCCTTCCCGATATATTGGGGAGGGGGCAAGATTTCAAATATATCCCCAATATATCGGGGATATATCTGACTTATGCAAGAGGTCTAATATTTTGCGATCGCCAAAGGCTTAAGCTTCGCTTATCGCCTACGGCGAGCGGGTATGCCATCGCACCTGCGGAATCTGGGTTTTACATATATTACTCTTGGGATAGAGATTTTGAGATCAAGTCAGAGCATCACAGCTTTTATCATAAATTAAATTTATCTTTTAAACAAAAAAGACTATTTGATTTTATTATCAAAGTCGCTTTATCCTGAAATCAGTAGAGATTTGAACTTTGAACAAATACAAACTGCGCTTAATGAGATTAAGGCAAGTGTTTCGCTGACAATGAAAGAGCAACAGCAATTTATTAGTGAGATAAAAGTCAATACGCTTGGGTTAAGAGCAGGACTTACCCGAAAATTAAGAAAAACGAACCACAAAGGGGAGGCAGCGCGGTCTTCTCCCAAAGGGAGACGCCAAAGGCGATGGGGGTCTCCCCCATGAGGGACTGCCGTCGCAAAGGACACAAAGAAATAAGAGTTCCACAGAGTTTTTCCGTAAGTCCTGAAAGGTTTTTGGCGCTAACTGAACCGTATTGAGATAAAAGTAGGTATCTTGCGAGCATTCAAAGAGCAAACTAATGTTAAATTGCCCAAGGAAGTTTTAGTGTATCTACCTTTCAACTTTGAGAAAGCGAAGGAGGACAATAGTTAAATGCTAGAGCAACAGATTGATTACCCCACCAGACCCAAGACAAGTGCAATGATCATGAAACTTTTCCAAATCACTCTAGTGGTCTTAGTACTTTTGATCAACTTAGCAATTGCTTTCCCCTCTTTGGCAGAAAATACGCCTTCTTTAACTAGCAATCCTAACTACTTTGAAGTTGGGCAAAAAGTCATTTGGCTTTACAAGCCTCGCACAGATTCTAGCGATGTCCAAAGAATTCCTGCCGAAGTAATCAAGTTGAGTTCCAAGCAAGTGCAAATCAAGGTGTACAAACATAACAACGAATTTGTTAATCGTTGGGTGAATCCAAACAAGCTTGATAATTCGCAAAAAGTTAAAGAGTCAGTACTGAAAAATTTAGGCAAGTGGAAATAAATCTAGTTTTAGCCAGCTACAAAACTATTTATATAATGTCGGGCAAATCACCCGTAATATTATATTATGTCCGCTTGATTACTTAATAAAACCCCAAGACCCCAAATAACCAAAGCGTTTGAGGTAGAATGACTGTGGTTAGCATAACTATTTTATTTTTTATAAATCAAAAAAACTGAACCAATCGGCCCAGAGTTTTCTACATAAATTTTCTGATTGTAATACAATCCTGGAGACATACCTCCATCAAATAATATCCCTTCTTGAATCTTACCTAAACAGTTATTGCTGGCAATACCTTCCAAGACATTATCAAACATATCTGGCAGTAACTCTTGATTAAATTGAGATAATTCAATATCTGAATTAGCTTTCAAGTCATTAACTAATAATATTACATAGCCTTGATTAGTGATAGCTGCCAGAGAGCGATTAGTTGCATTTTTACAGGCAAATTCTCCCAAATCTCCACAAATATCTTTAAACTTAGCCTGACGATAGAATCTGCCATTACCGCCCACTAAATTGTAATTAAGAATATCGCTTTTTCTTCTACCAGCTTGGATAGTAGCCTGTCGCTGGTTAGGTGTACCTCCTGATATCCCAAAGGAAGAACGTTTATTTTTAAATGCTCCTGAATACTCTATGCCACGAGAAATATTTAAGCCTTGTGGTTTATCATCAGTACCTATATAGTCGGCATTAATTGCGGCAATGGGTAGCTGTCCGTTTAATTTGGCATTATCATCGGTAATGAGTTGATGAAACTGTTTTGGTACATATTCTTTACGCAGTTTACCTTTAGCATCTTTGGCGTAGAGTTTATGAGATAGACCAACATTAACTTTGAAATCTAATTCTGCTGATTTGGGATTAAAAATAATCACATTGTTAATACCTCTTTGATTTTTTTTACCTTGATTATTGGTTTTAAAAAAATCAATACTGAACTTGGCTTCTTTTCCAGGGCAAGTTTTAGATGCTTTTGGAACTGAATTTGCTTCAATCTGTTTACAACTTGATAATAAACTTGCACCAATTATCAAAATAAATAACAAAAATAATTTTTTGGTATACATATAATGTAAAAAAACCGCTACAGAATTACTATAGCGGAGAAGAATTTCAAATTTCAGTCTGAAGTTAATCTAACAGCCAAAACTTAAGAGAACCATTCTAAAACAGCTTCTTCTTTGGTGTTAGTATTTCGGGATGGTGTCTCACGATTGAATTTCATTTGAATTGACCGGGTTTGCTCACCATCAGCAGCTACAGCCAAAATCGGATAGTCAATTAAACCATCCTGGAAGGACATCTGGAAGCGGAATGTCCCATCTGGATTTAGCTTAATTGGACGACCACCAATGGTTACGGTAGCATCGGGTTCGGTTGCACCGTAGACTATCAACTCAGCATCGGCAATTAACCAGAACTGGCGCGGACGCACTGGTACGGCGGAAGCCGAGAAGCCAACACCTGACATTCCTACACCGGAAGCAGTTAAGCCAGACACGGTGGGAACTGCCCACAGACCCACACCAGATGGGAAAACGTAGGAGCTAATGGCTTGTTCAGGACGCGCTGAACCTGGTACTTGCTGCTGGGAGCCGAAGATAGAACCAGCGACCCGTTGTGCTTCGGCAGATTCCGCTAAACCAAATATTTCGTCGTAGATGGGGTTGCCATTTACAGGATTACCAACATTACCATTGGCGGTGGTAGCTGCAATTTTCTTGGCAGGGGGAACGAGTTCGTACTGAGTCTGGCCACGCAAATCTTCTTCAAAGTTGACAGTGATGAAGACATCCTCTATCCAGTCAGAAGGATAAACAGGAGGAATGTGTACTTTAGCAGAACGAGCTAGTACCAACCAGCGACCATCAGCAGCACGATAGCCGATATCGAGTACATAATCGCGATCGCTAACTGGAACTGGTAGATACCATTCTCTAGCTAGTTCATCAGCAGGATATTCTTGAATGCTGTGGGGGCTTTGGTATTCGATATTGATGTCGGTAACATCATAAATCCGTAGTGCCAGTTGTTGTCCCCCTTGTCGGCGCAGTTCCTGTTTGTGTTCATTGGGAATATCCCAGTAAGTGTAAGCCCACTGAGGATCGCGCGGTAAGAGTACAATCCGGCTTTCACCATAGCCAGAGGGCAAATCTGCGAGTCCTTCATCAACATCAGTCAGAGATCCGCCTGTACGATCTTCCTGACCTAATTCAAACTTTGCTGCTTCCACGGTTTCCTGTGCCTCCAATGAACGAGATGGACTGAGCAAATTTTTACTGCGCTGGACTTCTTGTATTGATGTCAGCAGTTGTGATTTACGCATTCGGCTATAGCGAGAGATGCTACATTCGCTAGCAACTTTGCGTAGTTGGCGTAAGGTCATCTCCTCTAGTGGCGGGCGTTCTTTTGCCATTATTTTGGCCTCCAGTAGTTTAAGCGGTAAATGATTCCCCTGGTTAAGGAATGCTATATAAAATGTCATCCACTCCAGATGAATTTCTTATTCCTGACTCCTGGTTGTGCCCAGTTTTTAAGTTTTTTAGTCTGTTTTTAAATTCAGGTCATTTCCTTTAAATCCCTTGTTATGCCAATATCAGCATTTTTTTGGGATCGGAGGAGTTCTATTTGTTAAGTCAATATTAACCACTAAGCATATGTAGGGATCAAGTGGTAACAAGTAGTTTTTTTGGCTGTTTCACGAATTTATCAGCCCTTCTGGGATCATATTGTCATATTTTCATGACATTGCTAGCTAGTTAGATGTTGAGCGATGGCAATAATATAAATTTTTCATGACATGAAGCTATAGGTTAGCCAAAAACCGTAATCTACATAGGACTTACGCACAGGCAACGGAAAACCGTAGACGCAAAGCGGCTTGCCGCAGCGAAAAGTGTATCGCGTCGTTTCCCGCCGTTGGCGCAGCCCGCCGCAGGCATCTGAACTTTTCAAGACAGGCTACCACAGAGAACACAGAGAAGCCAGTGCGTAGGTATCTAATTCAATCTTGTACAGTGTTTTGAAAGCCAAAATTGAGTGATGCTTTTTCAGATGAGGCGTAGGCGTAGCCCGCCTTCTTTACGAGACGCACTCGCGTTCGGGATCGCTAGCCCAAAAATTGTGTTTTCTACCCTCATTTTCGCCAATTATTTAAGAGGATGTTTGAAAAGTATTTTTATTAACATCAAAGCCTCCCAAACCTAACCCCCCTTCCCCCTTCCTTACAAGGGAATGGGGAGGTTTCAAAGCCTCTTGACCTTTCGGGGAGAGGAATGGAAGTGGGGTTTATAGTATACTTTACGACTTTTCAAACATTCTTTAAGCATTCTTACTTATTTACAAATTGTTTATGACCTTAACCTGTTAAGAATGAATATAGTTAGCACAGTCAAAAAGAGTTAGGAGTTAGGCATTGGGAATTACTAATTTATTTGTCAAACTTGAGAGTTATAATTTAGAAACTCATAACTCCTACTTCTAAGTTTTAATATTTGATTACCCATGACCAAGGATGAAGTCTTAGCGGCTAATGCAGCTTTTTATCGAGCTTTTGAAAGAAAAGATATTGAGACAATGAGTGCAGTATGGTCACAAGGAACTGGTAGTTTTTGTATTCATCCTGGAAGTAATATACTGCGAGGTTGGAAGGAGATTCGCACCTCTTGGGAGCAAATATTTAAAAACACCGCTTATATCGAAATAAACACAAATATAATTGCTACAGAAATAACTGATAATATTGCCTATGTTGTGCTGAGAGAAAATGTGTTCCAAGTGGTAGGTGGGAGAAGACTTGAAGCACAATCAACAGCTACAAATGTATTTCAGTCTCTCGGCGGAAAGTGGTATTTAGTTCATCATCACGGTAGCCCAATTTTGCGGTGAGGGAGTGGCTAGAGACGCGATTAATCCCGTCTGGAGATGAGGAAGCAGGGGAAGCAAGGGCAGGAGAGAAAGATGAGGGAGATTAACTACTAACCAATACCCAATACTTCTCTACCTTGGGCTGCGCCCTAAGCGTAGCTATGCCGCAGGCTTTACGACGCCGCTCAGTACAAGTGCCTAATCCCCAATGCCTAATCAAATCTTGAAACCGCTGATCTTCTCCAATATTGTCAAAATCAGTATTAGTTTTTGTCATCTTGAGCAATTTAGGATTTAGGTAAGAGCAATCAGGTATAAAAGTGAGAGCTTTGTTTAAGCAACGTACTGCATCTTGATAGCGTTTCGATTTGATTAAATTCCAGCAAAAAGTCAACAGGGAAATTTGAATTTCTTGGGGTTTCTCTGCTAGCTGCAAAATTAAACGGGTGAAGAGCAATGTGTATTCCCCTGCTTCTACCTGCTTTCTCTTGGCCTTAATTTGCCGATCACGGTTAAACAGGCAGTTGATTTTGAGCGATCGCTACCTAATTGCTCCTTAATCACAATGTAGTTATTCTTAGCATTTGGTATAAAGCCCTTAGCTTGTAAAAATAACTGCTGATTCAACCTTATTTTAGTATTGGCGTAGTGATCGTAGCTAAGTTTTCAAGTAAAGAACTCGGAACTTAGTGTTCTGAACTCGAAACCCAAACCAGAAGCGCTATAGTTCTGCCTTCCAACTTCCAACTTCAAATAACTAATGACTAATCAATTCCACTGCATCTCGTCCATCGCAATTTTGTAAGTAAACTTTGACAACTTCTTCTTTAGCAGTAGGCAACTGCTTGCCTATAAAATCTGGGTGAATTGGTAATTCTCGATGGCCCCTGTCTACTAACACAGCTAAACGAATCACCTCTGGTCTACCGTACTCGTTGACTGCGTTCAAAGCAGCGCGAATCGTCCGTCCTTTGAAAATAACATCATCCACGAGTACAACCGTTTTCCCCGTAAGGTCAAAAGGAATTTCGCTTTTCGTTGGAGTCCGCAATCCAATTTTGTCAAGGTCATCTCGATAAAATGTAATGTCCAAAGCGCCGACTGACACGGTTATACCTTCCAGGGTCTCAATCTGACGCGCCAACAATTCGGCTAATAACGCACCCCTGGTATAAATACCAAGAAGCACCAGTTCAGATAAATCACGCGTCCTTTCCACAATTTGAGAGGCAAGGCGAGTTAAGGTACGACGGATTTCTTTTGATGAGAGAATTTCAACTACTTTGGCAGACATAGCGATTGATCAGTTAGGAGTGATGAGTTAAGAGTTAAGAGTTTTTATTCTTAACTCCTAACTCCTAACTTCTAACTTTATATTTATCATTACCTATTTGGGAGTATTAAGAATATAGCGATCGCTATCCCTAACCATAGCAAAAAACAATATCGAGTCAGTTGCAAAGCATTTTGAATAGAAGTTGTAGTAATGGGATAAATAGGATCTCCTAGCAGTGGTTTGTACTTAGCTACCCCGCGATACCAATTTGTACCCCCCATCTGCACACCCAAAAAAGCAGCATAGGCGCATTCACTCCAGCCAGAATTGGGACTAGGATCGTTAATTGCATCCCGACGACAAACTCGCCAAACATGCATCGGTTTACCCGATAACAGCGCCAGAGTCACGACTGTTAACCGACAAGGTAGCCAAGTTAAACAATCTTCCAACCGCGCACAGAACCATCCCAAATAAGTATAGGGTGCTTCTCGGTAGCCCACCATTGAATCAAGGGTACTGCTGGCTTTGTATGCTAAAGCCAAGGGAGTTGGCCCCACAACTGGCACAAAGACACCAACAATTGCATAAAAAAGCGGAGCCATTACCCCATCGGTGGCATTTTCTGCAACCGTTTCTAAAACGGCTCGTGAAATTTCTGCTTGTGAGAGGTTTTGTGTATCTCGACCAACGTAATTACTTAAAATCTTACGAGCCTCACCCAAATCTCCTGCTGTTAAAGGTTGTAAAACAGCCACCGCTGCTGCTCGCAAACTTCTGCCAGCAAAACAACTAGCCAAAAGAATGCTATCTATTGCAATTCCCAACAAGGGATGAACCCATCTGGCACTTTGAATAATCAAAAAGCCAACAAGACCGCTACCAATTATTAGGATAATGCCTAGTACAATTCCAGCTAGGCGTTGTGTTAAAGAATTTTGACACAATTGGAGAGAAAATTTGGTCAGGCGAGAAATTACCCACCCCATAACTTGCACTGGATGAGGCCAATCCCAAGGATCGCCAATTAAGTAATCTAAAAGTGCGGCAATTATTAAGATATAGATGGTATTAGTCATAAGTCATGAGTCAAGGGTCAAGCAATTTTGGATTTTAGATTTGGGATTTTGGATTGACCGTGCCAATTTTAGATTTCAGATTTTAGATTTTGGATTTTTTTGGTTCCTGCCCCATCCAAGCGTGGGCGGAACAAATCCAAAATCCGACGCTACGCACAGTCGCTCTAAGCGTACCCCTGCGGGGAAGCAAGCTACGCGTTAGCGTCTCGTTGGCGCAGCCTCTCGTAGAGAAGAGAAGCTATGCCGTAGGCTTTACGCTGCGCTATCAGCAGCCCAGTACCCGTACTTTTGTAGCGAGACGCTAACACGAACGTCCCGCTACGCTAAAGTGGTTGGGGTCAATCCCAAATCCAAAATCCCAAATCCAAAATTGATTGACTAAACCACAAAACTAGCTTCTTCCCCAAGGGAAGCTTGCCAGCTACGAGCATCGTAATAAAGGTCTGCCAGAGTAATACTGTACAAAGCTTCTTTGAGCTTTTGGTTGAGTCTCTGCCAGAGGCTAAATGTTACCCAATCTTCAGCTTGTGCAGGTGCTGGGGTGTGATGGGGTAAATGGCTAGTCTCGCCAACTGCTTCTAAAATTTGTCCTATAGATATTTGTGTCGGCTCTCTTGCCAATTGGTATCCGCCGATGCTACCACGAATTGATTTCACTAAAGACGCACGACGCATTTCTATTAGTAGTTTTTCCAAGTAAGGAGCTGGGATATCTTGGCGTTTGGCGATCGCTTTTACAGATACAGGCCCATATCTTGGCTGTAAACTCAAATCTAGCAACGCCTTTACACTGTAGTGTCCTTTGGTAGTTAGTTTCATTTTGGCAAACTTTGTTGTTTAGTCAATAATCCAGAGTCCAAATATTAACCCTTGACCCTTGACCTTTGACTAGGGATCAGTTTTACTTATCATTTTGTGACTCAGTTATCATCGTCAGCAAGTAAACAACCTTTTGAGTGTTAGTTTAGAAAACTTAAAACTTGTATAGTCTAGCAGTGATTCACAAATTATATAGTTATCAGCATTGCCAGCATTCTCTAAAATAGATTGTCTTGGGAATATTGTTAATCACATAACAATTGTGCCTATGAGTGTAATATACTTGGCTAGGTTGAGATAAAAACTAAAGGATTATGTTCCTATTAGCTCAACGTCAGCTAAAATAAAATCGATTCAAACACTTCAAACATTCGTTTTCGACCTAAGTTGATGCCTAAACAGAAAAAAATTGAACCCCTACTCGGTGAAGAACTGCTCAAAAAAGTCAAAGAGCTAGAGAGCGAGAGCAAGGAAGACAAAGCCAAAAAGTGTGGCTACTATACCGTTACCAAAAATGGTATAGAGCGCGTCAATATGATGAAGTTCTTAAATGCCCTAATTGATGCCGAAGGCATTCAGTTGGACAGTACACCCAGTGCTAATGGGCGTGGTGGACGTAGTGCTAGCTATAGAATTAGTGTGCAATCGAATGGGAACTTACTTATAGGTTCAGCTTATACAAAACAGATGAATCTTAAACCAGGAGATGAGTTTCTGATCACTTTAGGCAAAAAGCACATTCGTCTGAGACAGGTTGATCCAGAAGATCAAGAAGATGATGAAGCCATAGAAGCCACGGCTTAATAAATGGTCATTAGTCAATTGTCATTTGTCCTTTGTGAAAACCAATGACTAATGACCAATGACCAATACAATACTTCAACTACGCCCTTCTTTACCTTGGGCTGCGCCCTAAGCGTAGCTATGCCGCAGGCTTTACGACTATGCTCAGGACAAGCGAGCGTACAAGTGACTAATGATTAATAACTATATCTGTGGTGGGTAAAACTGGTAAATAGTGGCGAAGTGCCTTGCGCGTAACTGCTAAATTGCAGGTTAATGCAATTTGCTCTCTTTCTAGTAAACCCAAAATGCGATCGGGTTTGTCTCGTTCTACCACTGGTAATTGATGCAAACCTCGAAGACTCATACGGTCTAAAGCCTCAGATAATAGTTCATCCTGCCATGCGTAGAGGATTTCAGTAGTACAAATGTCTATGAGGGTTTGAGTGGATAAATTATCTGGAATTTCAGTTAGCGAATTTGGGTAAGTTTGCCAAAGAGCAAGGGCACGGTTAATATCTTCTAGAGAAAGTATACCAACTAATTGCTCTGCTTCATCAATTACTAAAGCACTGCGGGCGCGATCGCGTGTCATTTCTACAGCTGCATCTAACACCCCAAGGGTTGCAAGTAGCTTTTTTGGACAGGGGTACATGGCATCTTCTACCAAAATTTGCTGCACAATTTCCGCTTTTTCATCTTTCAATTCCGAAAGACCAATTTGTTGTAGGTTAGAGTTAGAGTTAAAAGTTGGTTTAATCCTTTCCACTAGCCAAACACTCAAACCTACAGCTGCCATCAACGGTAAAACAATGCGATAGTCGCGGGTTAATTCAAACAGCATTAAAATAGCCGTTAACGGTGCTCTGACACTAGCAGCCAGCACTGCTGCCATTCCTACCATTGCGTAAGCTGGGGGAGCTGCCATCTGATCGCAAATTCCCGGGAATGCCACAGCTAAAATTTTGGCGTAAGCTGATCCAAAAGAAGCACCTAAAAACATTGCTGGTGCAAACAAACCGCCAATGAAACCACTACCCGCACTAATTGCAGTCATCAGTAGCTTTACCACCAACAGCATCACCAACAGGTAGAGTGGAAACTCTACATCCTGAAGCATTGCTTCTACAGTTTCATAACCGACGCCCAAAATTTGCGGGAAGTGTAAAGCAACTGCGCCAATCATCACACCGCCAATAATTGGATGAATCGGTTCAGGAATTCGTCCCAAAAAGTTAAAACCTGGAACCTTCCCAGCAAAGCAGGCTTTTGCTAAACGAATTGATTCAGTATAAGTCAAAGAAACTAAGCTGGCCCCTAAACCCAAGCCAAGGTAAAGGGGTAATTCCAAAGGACTACGGACTTGATAAACAGGTAAATCAAAAGCAGGTTGTGCCCCCAAACCAATTTGGGCAATTAATGCTGCTACCACCGCCGCTAACAGCACCACACTCACAGCAGAAGTAGCGAAAGATGTAGCTCCCATCACCACCTCTAAGGCAAAAAATACTCCAGCGATGGGAGCATTAAATCCAGCAGCAAGTCCAGCAGCCGCGCCAGCACCCAACAGCAAACGTTGTCGTTCTTGAGATACATTTAGGATTACAGACAACAACATCCCAAAATTTGCGCCAATTTCTACACTCGGCCCCTCTGGCCCCAAAGAAGCACCGCTTCCCAAAGAAACAGATGCGGCCAGCATCTTTGTAACTGGTCGTAGTCGTTGCTTAATCTCTGTTCCCTGAGAGGCGGCTATCAAAGATGAAAGTCCAGGGCCAAAGTCTTGAGTGCGCCAGCGCATCAAGCCAACGATTAATCCCCCAAGGGTGGGAACGCAGGCTAAAGTCCAAGCACCCCAGACGCCGATTTGACCCATTAAATTTTCCAGCATCAGCTGGTGAATCAGCTGGATTAAATAGTGAAAGGTGACTACACCCATACCAGTACCACCGCCAATAAGCATGGCTAAAAATAGCACGACGGTTTCTGGGGATGGTTGAAAACGATTAATTAGGTGAGCTAAACGAGCGGAAGGTGTAGGAAAGGCAGGTTGTTCCATTACCTTCCTCAGTTGAGTGGGAGGCAAGAGAGTCATTGAGAGGCGGGGTAAATGTAAGAAAAAATTTAAATTTTTATCTGTTACTTCTCATTGTGAGCCATTATTTAGCAACCAGACAAGTAGACTTTATTTACTTAATTTACAAAGCTTTAGCAAAAAATATCATTGTGCAAAATTTTTGTGGAGAGAATGGTTAAATGGGAGACAATAATTATTTAAGGGTCAACGAAAGCTAGTGGGGTGCGAGTCAGCGCCAACACTATTCTTTTTAGAGAGAACAGAGTTTTTGTGGGCTGGGTGGACGCACCCGCAAACATTAACTAGGAGTCATCCTTGCCTAAATCTAGCTATACTCATGTTACGACCATTGAGCCATCCTTGGTAGTAATACAATGTATGTATGATTTATGCCTGATGTCAGAGCATACTTGGAAGTCTGCTAAGTATTGATCGGCATTCAATATATCTATTGTTATAGAGCTAGTAAATGGACTAGGCGGACGAGGTAAATGAATATACACACTTTTGATAATCATTATGTTACTTGCCCAATTTGCCAAAGAAATGCTACGCCCAAACCAGTCAAAACGCGCATGGGATTGTTTTGCTGTCCCTATTGCCAGGAACGGCTAGTAGTTTGCCAAAGCGGTCATTATGTCCGTGATCCGTTTACTTGGAGACAATTGATGATTTCTTCGGCGCTACGTCGCCAAAGCCGACCTTTAGCTAGGATTATCAGAGATTTTGTCCTGCTGAAGCGTCCTATGGTGGCCTTGGCTGTAGGAAGTGCCATTTTCTTTAGTGCGATCGCTCTGACTCAGGAAAATACAAGCTACGATCACCAAGGGTTTCCCACAACAGAGAAAGTTAATAAACCAGAAAGCAAATCTCAGTAAATGGATTACTTTGGTATAAATCAAATATTACTTTGATTTTTGTAATATTATAACTTAATACTTCGTGAAACCGTGTCTTATTCGCCAAAATAGGACACGGTTTTACATCATGTCCGTTTAAAGACCCGTCTTAGTCCAACACTCAACTTATAGTCTACGGGATACCAGCATTACCGTTAATACAGAACAGCTACACCACACCGAACTTACCATCAAAGGCGTGTTTCATAATACATCGCAGTATATGCGAACAGCGCTTGGACTAATAGCTAGTCGCAAAATTACCTTTGAGTTACTTATTAGTGAACAGCGATCGTTAAAGAATTTATAACAGGTATTTTCTGACATGAAGGCGCGTAAAGTAATTAAGGCGGCGAGCATTCCTTAGTATTTTGGCAGCCAATTTACAGGACACACTACAATTACTAAATATAGCACCACAGATTTAGGCTAAAGCATTATGACTCCTCAAGTCATTACCCCAGTATTGATGATTGAACCCTCGTCATGGCTACGCTCTGGCATCACCATTGAGAAAGTTGATAATGTTAACCTTGCTAAGTTTACAGATGAGTTACATACTCGTCTAGAAGAATTGCTTGAGAAAGGAAAAGCTGGATTGCTGACTTTTGAAGAAGAAGCCGAATATGCTGGAATTGCTGAACTGGAGCGCATCCTGACTTTTGTTAACGCTAAACTGATTGCCAGTCGTGGGTGTTAAAGATGGTACTCGGCAGTTTGTGCGCGAAAGAGCTAAATATCTCTGTGAATATTGCCACTCTCCAGAATGCTCCAGTTCAGATCGCTTTACAATCGATCATCTTGTTCCACAATCATTAGGTGGCTCAGATGAAGATGACAACTTAGCTCTAGCTTGTCGTCGCTGTAATGAGCGTCGTTACAACTTCACAACTGGCATTGATGCTCAAACTCAGCAAGAAGTTGCCCTATTCAATCCTCGTCAGCAACGGTGGGTAGATCACTTCATCTGGACAAGCGATGGACTAAAGATCATTGGCAAAAGTGCTACAGGTCGAGCAACTTGTCATCGACTAGATATCAATGATGAATTTCACAACCAAGGATTTATCCAAGAATCTAGGCAGTTATGGATACAAGGAGGCTGGCATCCATCTGTAGACGATCCTCGTCTTTGACGCTTGAACTAGCGATCGCTCTCTTAGAGAAAAACTTTTCGATTTACTGAGATTAACCTTTTCTAGCTGCTAAACGGGCATAATCTCCTAGCCATTGAGACTTTTGAGTCTCTGATTTGAAGTTAAAAAGCCACATTTCTACCAATCCAATGATGACACTTTTGCGCCATAGTGCTTTTCTCTGACATGTCCTGATTCTTTGCGCTTGATCAAAATAAGTTTCTATAGAAATATCTCTCAATAACTGTAAATTCAAGTCACGCATCATTTTCTGCCGGAATTTTAGATGCGAGCGCAATAGTTCTTCAGGAGTTACTCCCTGTTGAACAATAATTATCCCCCTTGGGCGGCGTAAAAAGGCATAGACAATAGCGAGACTAGGAGAATTATCTCTAAAACTAACTGACCATTCTTGCTCTAAACCACTGCTAATAGCACAAAACACGATTGAACGCCCAGGTGTTTGTATCACTTCTGCAAAACAAAGATGTTTTGGATGGCAAAAAAGTCTAGCGACAGTAAGGGTAGATTCTGAGAGTTGTAAGTCACTAATTCTAGTAAAACCGAGGGACTCTAAAGCATTTGTGTAGTAGTTGAAAGTCTTAGTATCTATTTGAGATAGAGCTTCTAACTGTGTGGGTATAAAGTTTAATTTACTAGAAATATTTGAGGAAAATAGTATCTTAACAACTACCTCAAAGAAGAGAATAAATGGAAATATATTAATAAGTATATAACAGATAATTACCGGAACAAAATTTAGACTTAGTAGATACTGGAGTATTATCTTAGCGCTCAAAGCGTTCCAAATAAACCAAAAGCTAAAAGCATAGATATATGTAGTTGTTTTTGTTGTCATATCTGGATATATTTGGGTATTTAAATACAACTTGCTGGTACATAGTCCGATAAATTTACTATGACTCTATATATGGTTCCCAAAAAATGAATACCTCAAACATTAAAAAACAAGATTTACTACAGATTCTTCTCCCAAAGCTACGGTAGTGTACACAAGTCCTAAAAACCAAACTTGATGAGGCTTTCCTCGTTCCCATGCGGAACATTTTCTACCGCGAAATAATCTGCGATCGCTTGTAAATCACGAGAAGCAGGGAGTGAGATAATATACCAATTTATTCCTAAGCCTCTTTTGCTTGCTTCAACTGTGTTAAAAGCTGATTCACAAAAGTTTCACCATCAATATGTCTTAAGTTGGGTTGACGCTTAAAATAATTTTGCTGAAAAACGGGAAAACTATGGTTACTTCCTAATGGGGAAATTTCCATGAAAGTCCTGAATAGTAAAATGCTTAAAAAATCTCTGCTTAACTGTTTAATTTTGCCTTTTTCTCTAGCACCCTGGCTGTGCGTGGGAACGCTTTTTGATTCCCAAGTTAATGCTTTACCAGGGCAAAGTACAGAGGAAGTAGACACCTGGATTAAAGCACATCCCACACTCCGCCCCAGGAGTGGGGAGCAATTGTTTGTGCAAAAGACTGATACTGCTGCTCAACGATTCACTTTTCAAGCGTCAGTATTGCCTCCCGGTAGGGTAGAATTTTCTAAAGACCGTGGCACAATCCGCAGTGAGCGCATTGCCATGTATTGATGCTATTAATGGCATGACATTTGCGCGTCTCCAGGAATCCTTGCGAGTGATTTATGGTTTGGAGATTTATCAAGACTACGATCGCGCTCAGGTAGTGTACAAGTATCCTACCCAAAAGGTAATTAACACGGCGCATTTTGCCCAAACTCCGATTCGGGAAGCTTTAAAGGGAGAATTACGAGTAGGCGATCGCTATGTATATTGGGTGGAAATTGCCCAACCCAAGACTGGCAAAGCTTTTAACGGTCAAATGACGATTTTGCTCAAAACTGATCTAGACAAGTTAGAAAATGAACTGCAAATTCGTTAATGAGGATAGATATAGAAGAGGACGCCGCATATTGGCTCAGTCCAAAATGGCTGGCTTACCGCGTCTTCTTCATACTTTCTAGAGCTTCCCCAACCCTACAGGAGCTAGGGTTTCCCATATACCCGAAAAGATGCTTTCAGATGCTAAGGAAATTCGTAGCAAATCTTCCTTCAGTAGTGGTGGCCAATCTATCCCGGCTTTACGCCCTGCGGCAAATAGCTGTTGCGCCTTAATGCTTAACTGATAAAGGGTCAAAGCCAGTTCTCGGTCTAGGCTCTTTGCATCTTTGAGGGCTTCAAACACCACTTTTAATGCCAACAAAATCGAGGTGATCTGACCGGGTACCGGCGGTTTCCCCTGTTTCATACGCGTTAACAGCGCATCTGGGTTTTCCTCGGTTGCGATTGTCTGATCTATGAGGAGTTTGCGAGCTGTTTCGTAATTCATGTAGCTAGTTTAGCGTACATTTGGCTTCAGCAGGAATACTTAATTAAAAAGTCATAATACTGGCTTCTGGTTATTTATAGCAATCTCATTTGATTAGTCATTAGTCATTAGTCACTAGTACGCCACGGCGTAAATAGAGCAACCATTTAAAATCCCTAAAAAGCCCATTTCATTATACTTTTGAATGAGTGACTTTTACTTCTCTACCTTAGGCTGCGCCCTAAGCGTAGCTATGCCGCAGGCTTTACGGCTACGCTCAGTACAAGTGGCTTTTGACTTCCGCCTTGCGGTACTAGTCATTAGTAAGAGCGCTTTTAAGTGCATACCCCATCCCCTTGTGGGCGGGAAAGCTCTCGTACTTTAGACTATAGCAAACTCCATTCCCGTAAGTGGTGTAGAGTTTAACTAATGACTTTACGCAGCGGCTTGATTTGTGAAAAGATAGGCGTGGGAAAAATGATGAGGGATTTGCGATGCTTTAGGTTAACCAGATAGACTGAATATAATATCTTTGAAAAATATGCCCCGCTTGGAATCAAAAGCAAAATGATATCACCGAATTTACAAGAAATTGAGCGCTCCGTCCGTGCTTTGTCTGTGGAAGAACAACTTTGGCTGCTAGAAAGTATTGCTCGACAAATCCGAGAAAGGGAGTATACAAAAGATAAATTGGCTGATGCCAAAAATCCCGAAGAACAATTGGAAGTGATGGTTATTGAGCCAAAGATTCCAACAGAAATTGCTGCTATAACTGATGAATTTGCGATTTCTGAAATCCTCTGATATGTAGGAGTAAAAATTATGATTTTGCCAGATTTAAAAAGTCAAATATACAAGTTATCGGTGAGCGAACACTTAGAATTGCTTGGGGCGATCACCTATTTCCTG
The DNA here is from genome assembly GCF_036916575.1 of Nostoc sp. Taxonomy (GTDB): domain Bacteria; phylum Cyanobacteriota; class Cyanobacteriia; order Cyanobacteriales; family Nostocaceae; genus Nostoc. The sequence goes on along the minus strand of NZ_JBALGC010000092.1, from coordinate 134,924 downwards.
CAAAATGATCTTAGACTCCACTTAGATCGCAAAGGTGCAGCACATATTGATAAACACTAACATCCTTCTAGATGACGTTTTAAACGAGAACCATTTGTAATAAAATTTGATAACCTAAAACACATCCAATTTGGATATTAAAATTTTATCAAGCTCTTGTGGGGTGGGCATCTGCTTTAACTTGACACCAATGGCAACATGCCCACCCTACAAGAAATATACAATTTCAGATTATGCAAACTAGATGTGGTTTAGCTTATGACTAGCAAACCCTTTCAAGGTACACTTTGCAGATTACCATTGTGAGGACTGGAGTTGATGATTTTTAATTGTAATTTCTACAGAAATTGGTATCAGCTGTACCGCACAGGCTTTTAATTCTGGTTGCAGCGAATCGGGGCACGATTCTGGATGGGTGAGGGCGTTAGCTTCGGCATTGTCTGCCCACAGCGAACCCCAGTGCATAGGGACAAAAACTGTACCAGGCGCGATCGCCTTTGTCACCTTTGCCGGAAACTTAGCTTTACCACGACGCGATCGTACTTCCACACACATGTTATCTACAATACTTAACTGAGCAGCATCACGGGGATGAATTTCGATAAACGGTTCCGGATGCATTTTACAAATTTTTTCAATTCGCCCGGTGCGTGTCTGCGTATGCCAGTGTCCGTAAAGGCGTCCATTAGTTAGCACAAAAGGATAATCTGTGTCTGGTGGTTCTGCCAATCCCTTTGAGTAATATGCCCCAAATCGAGCGCGTCCATCAGGGGTGTAAAAGCGGAGATTGGTGTAGAGGCGTTTTCCAGAGCAATTGGCAGATGCTTCTCCCCCTGCTTCCCCGAAGTTTGGATCGGAGGAAGCCTCCGCTCCAACTTCTCTTCCTGCTCCTCTGCTCCCCCTGCTCTCTTCAGGATGAGGCCATTGAGTCGGGCCTTCTGCTTGTAATTGCTCATGACTTATACCCGTCATATCGCAGGGGCGAGTTTTAGTCAATTTGGCAAACTCAGCATAAACTTCAGCAGAGTTAGCAAAGGCAAATTCTCTTTCAAAACCTAATCTACGTCCAACTTCGGCAAAAATTTCCCAATCGGCTTTAGCTTCTGGTGGCGGTTGGCGAAATGCTTGACACAGAGTTACGACTCGTTCGGAGTTTGTCATCACACCAGTTTTTTCACCCCACTGGGCTGCTGGTAGTAGAACATGAGCATAAGCAGAGGTTTCTGTAGGATAATAAGCGTCTTGGTAGATGGTGAAAGGCGATCGCAACAATGCCTTCTTAGTTCGCTCCAAATCTGGCATACTCACCGCTGGGTTGGTAGCTGCAATCCACAGTAACTCTACAGCGCCATTTTCCAAACCAGTAATCATGTCCCAAGCAGTCAAACCGGGATTGGGCGAAATCTGTCCTGGTTTGAGTCCCCAAAACTCCTCAATTTCTGCGCGGTGCTGAGGATTTTTCACCGTCCGATAACCCGGTAATAAATGCGCCAAACCTCCGGCTTCCCGTCCTCCCATTGCGTTTGGCTGACCGGTGAGGGAAAAAGGGCCAGCCCCAGGTTTGCCAATTTGTCCAGTCATCAGGTGCAGATTAATGATAGTTCTTACCTTAGCCGTCCCTTCTGAGGATTGATTTACACCCATTGACCACAAAGACAGTACCCGCTGTGATTGACCCCAATAGCGAGCTGCTGTTTCTAAATCTTCAATGCTGATTCCACATTGACGAGCTACCACTTCTGGGGGATAGTGGCAAATCACTTGGGCGTATGCGGGAAAGTTGCTGGTGCAGTCGTCCATGAACATGGTATCAATGTAGTTCCAGCGCATCAATAAGTGAGCGATGCCGTTCAACAAGTCGATATCTGTACCGGGACGAATCGCTAAATGCAAATCAGCGGCTTCTGCTGTTGGTGTGCGACGGGGATCAACCACAATCATTTTGACTTTGCGGTTCTTTTTGTGATATTTCTCCAGTCGGTTAAAAACGATGGGGTGACATTCAGCCGTATTAGTGCCAATTAAAAATGCACAGTCAGTTAACTCCAAGTCTTCGTAACAGCAAGGGGGCCCATCTGAGCCAAAACTTTGAATGTAGCCAGCCACAGCACTAGACATACATAAGCGAGAGTTGGCATCAAAATTATTGCTACCCAGACAGCCTTTCATCAGTTTCTGGGCGATGTAGTAGTCCTCGGTTTGAAACTGACCGGAACCATACATACATATAGCTTCTGGGCCTTGGGTAAAGCGCACAGTTTGAATGCGCTGCGTGATTATATTAAAAGCTTCATCCCAACTAACACGCCGAAACTCTTGATCTAAGGAGTCTCGCACCATTGGGTAATGTAATCTATTTTTATCTAAAGATTCCGCGATCGTCGCACCTTTAACGCAAACCATTCCCTGACTGGATGGATGGGCTTTATCACCCCGGACTCGCCAAGTTGGATTTCCTTGGCTATCTCTATTAGTTGCTTTGCCATGTTGTGCTGGAGGTGAAACTTCTAAACCACAGCCAACACCACAGTAAGGACAGAGGGTTTTGATAAATTCACTCATGGCAGTTGTATCATTTTGTTATTTTGATTGTGCAACCTCAGATATAGCGACAGTTTGAGAAATTTGTATGTTATGCAATCAATTGCTAAAAAGCTTAATTTACAGCGTTTTTCAGGTAAATGAGGTACATAAGTTGTGCCCTTACAATAATCTGTACTTCACTAAATTGCAATCTGCTGTATCGAACCGCAGAGACGCAGAGAGCGCAAAGAGAAGAAAAAGAGATTTTCATGAATTAAGACTTTTATAGAAGGATGAAGTCTAAAGTTTCCTATTCAGATTTGATAGTGAATTTTCTACTTCATCGTTCAGCTGATTATTCTTCAGTTAAGAAAATAGAGTTTTTAGTTGCGGTTTCTGGTAGTTCACCTTCATAAGCAACGGCAAAGGAAGCTTTTGGTTCTTTGAGGAAGAAGGCACACATAAAAGCGCAGACTAAAGCAGCTAAACCCATTGTGCTAAATAGTGTAGATGCATCGGTTAAGCTAAAAATTGTCAGGTAAACCACGCCGCCAAAATTACCGTAAGCTCCCACATTACCAGCAATTTGTCCTGTGGCTTCTTTCTTAATTAGCGGTACAATGCTGTAGGTTGCACCGCAGCCAGCTTGGGCAAAGTAGGCGGCAAACATTGTAACTGCGATCGCTAGCGGAATCGGCCAGCTACTATTAATAAAATGTGCAATCAAATAACTAACACCAATGCCAGCGCTGATAATTGTCATTGTCCATTTACGTGAACCGAATTTATCAGAAATTAAGCCACCACTAGGACGAGAAATCAAATTTAAAAAAGGATAGGTAGCAGCAATCATCCCAGCTATAACATGCTCTAAACCAAAGGTTTTTTCAAAAAATGCCGGGAGCATAGAAACAACTGCCAGTTCGCTGCCAAAGCTAGTTGTGTAAGCGAATTCGAGTAAAGCTATTTGACCAAATTGAAAGCGTTCAGATGCAGCGTAAGTTTTCTTACCAATTAGAAGTTCTCGGTTTACCTGCCAAGCTTTGTAACTTTGGTAAGCAAACAATCCTGCTAATAGCAACCAAGTCAAATACATTTGACTCACAGTTAGGAAGCGAATGTTCTTTTGTTCTAAACGCCAAGCTAATAAACCCAAGGCGAAAATCAAACCAAAATTCGAGATAATTATTGCCCAGAAGCTTTTGACACTAGTGACTTCCAGAGAACCATTCTTTTTAGGTTTCTTGTAGATTTTCCCTGTGGGCGTATCTTGAACAGTGTTGTAATAAATTACGCCGTAAATAGCTGCAATAATCCCTGTAAGTGCGATCGCAAACCGCCAGTTAGAAGCACCACCAGCCAAAAAGCTAGTAGAAACTGCAATCATCGGCAAGGCAAACTCTGCACCAAAAGCCCCAAAGTTGCCCCAACCACCATAAATGCCTTGAGCAATTCCCATTTCCTTCGGCTGGAACCATTCCGCCACCATACGAATACCCACAACAAACCCAGATCCGACAATTCCTATCAGCAAACGACTGATGACTAGTTGATTAAAATCTTGCGCTAGCGCCGTCGCCAAACAAGGAACAGCCGCAAACATCAGCAGGATTGAATAGGTGATTCTGGGGCCAAAACGATCCAGAAGCATCCCAATAATTAGTCGTGCGGGGATTGTGAGGGCGAGGTTACAGATGCCCAAAGTTTTGATTTGTTCTGGTGCTAAATGTAGCTCTTTGCCAATAGTTGTAGCGAAGGGAGCAAAATTAAACCAACAGACAAAGGTGAGAAAGAAAGCAAACCAAGTCTGATGTAAGATGCGGTAGCGATCGCTCAATGAAAATAAGTTTTTAAGCATTCTAATCTTTCTAATTGAATAAAATACGGAGAAGATGAGTCTTTGAACTTGGAAGTTGCACCTTTGAACTCGGAGGTTGAGCCTTTGAACTCGGAAGTTGCACCTTTTAGCTCGGAAGTTGAGTCTTTGAACTTGGAAGTTGCACCTTTGAACTCGGAAGTTGCACCTTTGAACTCGGAAGTTGCACCTTTGAACTTGGAAGTTGCACCTTTTAGCTCGGAGGTTGCACCTTTTAGCTCGGAAGTTGCATCTTTTAGCTCGAAAGTTGCACCTTTTAGCTCGGAAGTTGAGCCTTTTAACTCAATTCCCAATTCTCCATGCCCCTCAAGAGTACTGAGTGGGGCAGAGAGGAGAATAACTCCTAACTGTACAGACGCGATTAATCGCGTCTCTTTTGCCCAATGCCTAATCAGTTACTAACTACTAAGGCTTCTTGCTTGAGTTTTGCCCCAAAGTTTTTGATTAGTAAATCTTGCAATACTGGCTGCAAGTCTTCACATGGTATGCCTTTCATAACACAACTTCCCAAATGAGCATCTTTGCCGACTTTGCCACCCATATATATGTCAACGCCTTCCAAGGTTTTGCCATTTTTGCGAGTCTTGGTTCCCATCAAGCCGATGTCTGCAACTTGGGGCTGTCCGCAAGAGTTGGGGCAACCTGTCCAGTGAATTCGCACTGGATTGGTGAAGGTTAAGTCTTCTTCTAAAGCTTTAATCATTGCCAGGGCGCGGTTTTTGGTTTCGATGAGGGCAAAGTTGCAAAATTGTGCGCCTGTGCAAGATACTAGCGATCGCGTCAACAAACTTGGATCGATGGAAAACCTTTCCAACAAAGGCTCTGTTAAAAATGTTGCTAAACGCAAGTCAGAAATGTTTGGGATAACGATGTTTTGTTCAACTGTGAAACGGATTTCGCCACTGCCGTAAACTTCCGCTAGACGTGCGATTTCAAACATATCTTCGGCATACAGTCGCCCGACGGGAATGTGCAAGCCTACGTAATTTAATCCCGGTTGTTTTTGTTTATATACCCCGATGTGGTCGCGTTTTTCCCAGTCGATTTCGTCTTTTGCAGCTGCGGGTAATAATGATTTACCCAAACGGTTTTCTACTTCTGCTCGAAACTTTTCTAAACCCCATTCATCAATTAGCCACATTAAACGGGATTTTTGCCGATTAGCACGCGGGCCGTGGTCACGAAAGACTTCCAAAACCGCTCTACATACAGCTACCACATCTTCAGGAAGTACCCAAGCATTCAGAGGAATCGCCGCCTCACAACGTTTAGCTGAAAAAAAGCCACCGACGAGGACGTTAAAGCCGAATATTTGTTGGTGAGAATGGGCAGAAGAGAAATTTTGCTCCTCTGCTCCTCTGCTCCCCTGCTCCCCTGCTTCCTTAAATGCTGGAACAAAAGCTAAATCATTGATTTCGGCGTGAACTGAATTGTCTCTTCCACCTGCGATCGCAATGTTAAACTTCCGTGGTAGGTTGCTAAACTCTGGGTTCCCTTCTCCTTTGTTGGTGAGCATATCTTGAATTTGCTGTATCAACTCTCGCGTGTCGTACAACTCATCTGCATCCAATCCCGCCACCGGATCACCTGTAATATTGCGGACGTTATCCATCCCTGACTGAACGCTGGTTAAACCAACCGTATCAAATCTATTAAAGATATCTGGTAAATCTTCAATTTTGATCCCCCGTAATTGGATATTCTGTCTTGTAGTAATATCAGCGTTGCCATCATCTCCGTAACGCTGCACCACTTGGGCTAAAACACGCATCTGACTGCTGGTAAGAATACCGTTAGGCATCCGCAACCGCATCATAAATTTGCCTGGGGTGACTGGGCGAAAAAACACACCTACCCACTTGAGTCGATGATCGCGGTCTATTTCGTTGATTGCTTCCCAGCCGAGGGCAGCAAATTTCTCTATCTCACCCTTGATGGCGAGTCCATCTTTTTCTGCTTTAAATTTCTCAAACTTATTGAGACTAGTGGTAGTTGCTGTGTCTGTCATGAGGCTGAATCTCGTTGCAAATTACTGATACAATCGGCAAATGTGGTCGTAATTGCCCAATATCAATCAATCCGTAGTTACATCAGGTGCTGTATCTACAAGGGCTAAGGGAATAAAAAATTAATATTTAATTACGGCTGATTATTTTTACTCAAGATCATTCCAACGCGAAACTTCAAATCCGTGATTAGTTAAGGAGAATTTATCGCCATTTACATCTTGGGAATTCGTCAAGCAGGTTTAGATAATGTTCATGTAACAATTTCGATACTCATAACTTAAGATGAGATTTTTGTTAAAATCGTATAAATTGTTACGTTTTTTGGTAAAATTAGCAAAAAACGCATGAATACTATGCATTATTTGCATTAAAGTCACCAATGAACGATTTAGAACCTTTAATCAACGGTATTTGAGATGACTGAAGCAATTTTGGATCGCCATAGATTAATCTAAAATCCAAAATTGAGTGGCAGATGTTAGTTAAAACTTAGATATTATTTCAGCAGCTATGAAACGTCGTGATTTTATTAATTGGGTAGGTTTGGGTTGGATAGCGAGTTCTCTACCTATAGCGATCGCAGCCTGTTCTTCTCAGACGGCTACACCAGCATCCGGGGATTGGCAAACAGTGGGCACTTCGGCAGAATTAGATAAAACAGGTCAATTGTTGGCGAAAAATTCACCCGTTGGGACTGTGTTGGTAATTGGTACATCTAAAGCCGAAATCACGGCTGTTGATCCTACATGTACTCATGCAGGTTGCACTGTAGAATGGAAAGCTGGTGCGAAAAAATTCGCTTGTCCCTGTCATGGTTCGGAATATGGAGCCGATGGGAAAGTGCAAAAAGGCCCAGCGACAAACCCCCTGAAAACTTACTCCGCTAAGATTGAGGGTAATTCGGTTGTAGTCAAGCCAGGTTAGTGGGGGCAGGAGGTAGAAAATTGATAATTCAAGCAAGATATTGTGAGTAACATCAAACAGCTTTTGGTGCAAGCTAAGGCAGCATATTATGCAGCTGATTGGTCATCACTAATTCAATATTTGCAACAGTTAATTTTAGGGGCAGATTCTGAGCATCCAGAAATAGTTAAAAATCGAGAATATCTCCTGAAATTAACACTTTCCATGTTAGAAATGGGGGATTTTCAACAACGCTGGGAAATTACCAAAGTGTTGACTCACTTGGGAAATATTGCCATCCCACCTCTGATTAAAATATTAGAAGATGAAGACGCAGAAGACGAATTGCGCTGGTATGCAGCCAGGACTTTAGGCGAACTTCAACACCCAGAAGCTATTGCATCAATAGTTGAATTGTTGAAAACCGATGAGGATGAAGAACTCAAAGCGATCGCAGCTACAGTGCTGGGACAAATGGGTACTGTTGCGATCGCTGCCCTCTGTGAACTTCTATTAGATGAAGATACACGGCTTTTAGCAGTGCGATCGCTTTTTTGTATTCGGCAACCAGAAACCATTACACCGCTATTGAGTGTAGTACAAGATCCACAACCAGCAATCCGCGCCGCCGCAATTGAAGCCCTCAGCAGTTTTCATGACCAACGTGTACCGCCAGTATTGTTAAACGCTTTGGATGATGTAGCTGCCACAGTCAGGCGTGCAGCAGTGCTTGGTTTAGGTTTTCGCCCCGACTTACACCAAGCATTAGATTTAGTAACCAGACTGCAACCCAAGCTTTACGACTTTAACCTTGAGGTTTGTTATGCAGCCGCAGTTTCCCTTTCTCGGATGGGTTGTGATGACGCTGCCAAATACTTATTTGATTTGCTGATTTCACCTTATACACCGATAATGCTGCAATTAGAAACCATTCGCGCTTTAAGTTGGGTGGGGACGCCATCCAGTTTGAAACATTTACAAACAGCATTTAACCAAATCACATCCGAGACACTTTGGCAAGAAATTGTCATAGTTTTGGGACGAGTCCAAAAACCACAATTAACTATACCAGCCGCAGAAATCTTACTGCAAATACTGCGATCGCAACATCCAGCCACAGAGATTGCCAGCATTAAAAGTGCGATCGCCCTGTCTTTAGGACAGTTAGGCAAAATTCAAGCTATTGAACCATTGATTTGGCTGCTAGCCGATTCTAATGCATCGGTGAGACTACATGCGATCGCTGCACTGAAAAATCTGGATGGGTCAGCCGCACATCAAAAGTTGCAGCAGTTAGCAAATAACGCTGCACTCACACCAGATTTGCAACAAGGAATAGCGATCGCTTTAACGGAATGGTAAATTTTTTCAAAGAGTATGCGCTACCTGTGTGCGTTCAGTATTAACTAACTAAATAGTTCTTGGTGATACACTTACGTGTAGACGAACGAACAGGGAATGTGTTCTTCTTAGCAGGCGAGGAGAATATTATTGAGATATATCCCAATGGCAGATGGAGGTATGTGCAATGAGCAAACCTAACTTTCAAGCAATGAGTCACAAAGAGTTGCAAGCCTAGGTTTTAGCCCATCAGGACGATCAAGAAGCATTTTATGCATATCTCGATCAGCTACACGCAGAAGCTAACTGGGTTGAAATGCCGCCGTTACAGTCTCTAGAGGACTTGGAAAATTATCCTGAATTTCTTGAACGGGTTCGCAACGGTTTGTAGCCATGAGATAGCGATTATAAGGGAACTCCAAAAATAAATTATCCAATTTATAGACTTCACTACGACTTTCCCTCCCCCTGCTAGAAAACTCCCTGCTCCCCTGCCAAGAGAGCGTACCCCTACGGGGAAGCAAGCTACTCGTAGCGTCCCGTAGGGATGGGATATTTTTTTATTTGGAAGTCCTAAGCTTGTAACAAACTCTACTAAATTGTGGAGAAAAATCCGTTAACTTAATGAAACCGATAAATGTAATTCAGGCTACATAAAAATGCGCTTAGAGCAGTTGCAAGTCTTTCTAGCGATCGCCCAAACCGGCAGCTTTCAACAAGCAGCGCGAACATGTGGTGTCACTCAATCGACTATTAGTCGCCAAATCCAGGCATTGGAAGCAGATTTGGGTATAGAACTGTTTCACAGAACAAGTCACGCCAAGTTGACACTGGGAGGTGAATGTTTACTACCCCGTGTCCGCAAAATTTGCCAAGAATGGCAGACAGCTACAGAAGAATTAGCTGATTTAATCGCTGGAAAGCAGCCAGAACTTTGCATTGCCGCGATTCACTCCCTGTGCGGATCTTATCTGCCACCAGTCTTGCAAAAATTTTGTCATGATTATCCAGATGTGCAATTGCGGGTGACTTCATTGGGAAGCGATCGCGCCCTCAAAGTTCTCAAAGATGGATTGGTGGATTTAGCAATTGTGATGAATAATCGCTTTTTAACCACTGGTAGAGAAATGGTGGTAGAAGTACTTTATGATGAACCTATAGAAGTTCTAACCGCAGCCAATCATCCACTAACCCAATATGAATGCGTCCCTTGGTCGGAGCTAATTCGTTATCCTCAAGTGGTTTTTAAAGATGGTTATGGGATGCAGCGCTTAATACAAGATAGATTTGAGCGAATGGAAGCTACACTCCAGGCGGCTTTAGAGGTAAATACCCTAGATGCCTTCCGGGGAGTTGTACGCCAAGGAGAACTGATAGCTTTGCTACCTCAATCAGCATTAGTGGAAGCACGTCTTGACCCTACTTTGACGATTCGTTCCCTAGCCAGCAATAGTACTAGTGGTTTAGCAGATGGTTCCAGTTTGACTCGTCGGGTAGTAATGGTAACAACTCAAGACCGTCTCCAAATTCCGCCGATCAAGCACTTTTGGCAACTCGTGCGCGAAAATATCCCATCACAAATTCAGGATTTACGCAACTGGCAGAAGCGACGGCGTGACACAGCCGCGCCGAGTGCCTAACAACTAAACGACAAACATAGGAACATTCGGGCGTTTTAGTTGCTTTATTAAATAATTTGACAGTAATCCATCTTGAATTTGATAAATTTAACGCCACTAATGAACTAAATAGGGTATTGTGCTTTTCTTCACTAGTACTACGATAATTCGATAGACATATAGTACAATATTTGCATTTATTTGTACTATGAACCTTCTGTTTTGGGAAAAGTAATTCCAACCCGCACCCCGAAATAAACAGTGCTGAGTTAAAAAACTGCCCACAAGGGGCGGGGTATGAACCATGCATGTCAACTTAAGCCAAAACTCTTTTAAAATCTCTTTTCCAGCCAGAGGCTGGAAATGCAGCTCCTGGTGGCTCTGCCGCAAGTTACGGAGGCGGAGCCTCAATAAGGGGCATTCCAGTCGGAGACTCTTAACGAGATAAGGAGATAATCTGCTAAAAGCTGGTTCTAGGCTGGTTTTCACCTTAAGTTGACACCAATGGGTATTAACTTTCTCCTGAGTGCATGATTCCGCCCACAATGGGCATTGCTCTTACCAAGTACATCAGTACTGAGTATTTTTTCCTCTCTCAGCACTCAGCGCTAAATAATGTAAACAATATGGATGTGTTTACCCAATTTATCAGCAGGAATATGAGTGCATTTTTCAGATGCTCCAGCGCAGATGATGTGCTGGCTTAACTACTATCGCTTATAAGGAGGCAGGTCTTTTGAACAGAAAACGGAATCTATCATTCATTCAAAAAGTCAAGCAAAAACTTGTTTCACCGACCGCTTGGTTAGCACTAGTTGTGTTTAGCATCTTGCTGGTTACTGGCACAACGATCGCCAGCAGTTTAGCCCAAAACCCTGCGAAGGGAGTAGGTAATGCAAGCACGCAAGCTTACAGTGGATTTAAAGGCAAAATCGGCAGAACTTTGGCAGAATCAAAGCCCTGGTGGACTCCACAGCCCCCATCGGTTTTAGCCAACAAATCTCTGGCTTCATCCGGTACAGCACCAAAAGGGGCCCCCAACATTATTGTTTTCCTAATTGACGATCTAGGGTTTTCGGATTTAGGCCCCTACGGTTCAGAAATCAGTACACCGAATATTGATAAATTGGCAGCTAAGGGACTACGATTTAGCAACTTCACAACCCATCAGCTTTGTTCTCCCACAAGAGCATCTTTATTGACGGGATTAAATGCCCACTCTGCGGGTGTCGGTTGGGTTGCTGAAGGAAACCCTGGTTTTCCCGGTTATGCGGGTGAAATTCAGAGCAATGTCGTGACTCTGGCAGAAATTTTACGTAGTAATGGCTATTCTACCCTGCTGACGGGTAAGTGGCATTTGACTCAGACTTACGATCGCACCGCCACCGCTTCATTAAATTCCTGGCCGTTACAACGGGGGTTTGAACATTTCTTTGGCTTCTTAGATGGATTAGAACATCCCCAGAAACCCCATATTCTCTACGAAGACAATACGCCGATTTCAGTTGATCGTTATCCTGAGAATTTCCTCACCACCGATTACTGGACAGAAAAAGCGATCGCATTGCTCAAACAAGCAAAAACCAAGTCAAAAGACAAACCATTTTTCTTGTATTTTGTCCAACAATGCTGTTCATTCACCGTTTAATATTCATCCAGCAGACCTTGCTAAATACAAAGGCAAGTATGATGTCGGCTGGGACGTACTACGCCAACAACGATACCAGAAGCAACTTGCATCAAAGCTAATTCCTGCCAACACTCAACTACCACCCCCAAATCCAGGCGTTAAAGCTTGGAATACACTATCGGCTGAGGATAAAAAGCTATTTGCTCGTTACCAAGAAGCCTATGCAGCCTTCGTTGATAACCTGGATCAAAACTTTGGCAAACTCTATCAGTATCTAGAGTCCACCGGGCAACTCAACAACACAATTATCATTGTTGCTTCTGATAATGGGGGTTCTGGAGAAGGTGGGGCAAATGGCACGACGAATGTAGCCCGACATTACTCCGGTTTACCAGACGATAAAGCCCTAGATATCAGTCGGTTCGAGTTGATTGGTAGTCCTCAGACTGCACCTCACTATCCTATTGGCTGGGCAACCGTTTCTAATACACCCCTGAAGCTGTACAAGTTCTTTACCCTTGGGGGCGGTAGACGAAATCCATTGATTGTTTCCTATCCAGCAAAAATCAAAGATTTGGGTGCTACACGGACACAATTTACGCACATCACAGACATTACACCTATCCTCCTAGAATTGACGGGCATCAAGCATCCTGACAGGTTTAATGGCAAACCTACAAAACCTTTAGAAGGTATCAGCTTTGCCTATCTCTTGAATAATGCCAATACGCCCTCTCAAAGAACTGAACAATATTATGAGAATTCAGGCAATAGAGGGTATTACAAAAATGGTTGGTATGCTGTCACCGATCATCAGACTGGGAAACCATTTAGTGACTCCGAGTGGCAGTTGTACAACCTGAACAAAGATTACTCCGAAAGCAACAATCTGGCGAACCAGTATCCAGAGAAAGTCAAAGAACTGGCAGCAGCCTTTGATGCTGCGGCATTCAAGTATCAAGTTTATCCCCTGTTAGAATCTCCGCAACATGGAGGAGTGCCGCCTTATATCAAGGAGAAAGTGAAACCAAAGACATTCCATGTAGGTGACTTGGTACTGGAACCGGACATTTTGCCGTTGGTGAGCGATCGCGATTATACCATCCAGGTGAAGGCTCAGTATAAAGCAGGCGATCGCGGGGTGATTCTTGCCCACGGTGGACAGGAAGTTGGTTATATCTTCTATATTGAGAATGGCAAGCTGTTCTACGAACACAATAACTATGGTCAGTCGATTAAGTTTCCCGCAGTCCCACTACAGCCAGGTCAACTTAACATTGATTTGAATTACGATGCACTGGGCAAGCGCCAGGGGTCTGGAACACTCTTTGTCAACGGGCAGCAAGTCGCGGCAGGTAAGCTGAGGCTAACGTTTGGTGGCTTTCCCTATGAAGGATTGGACATCGGTAAAGATGCCCGTAGTCCCGTGTCATGGGATCTCTACAAAAAATATGGGGTCTTTAAATACACTGGTGCTATCGAACAAGTCAAATACGTACCGGGTTCACCCGCACCTGATGCCAAAGAGTAGTAGGGAGTAGGGAAGAGGGTTGCCCAAAATCCTTGGTAGGCACAATTCATAAATTGTGCCTACGTTATTTTGGGAGATGGCTAATGTATAGCAGCTGCCATAATGGTTAGGACAAGTCTGCTATAGATAGCTGTGACAGCCGCTCTCTTAGGATTTACGAATGTCCTAAGCTATCTGTCCACTGCGATACTGCCTAAGTTCTCTTTTAGGCAAAGTTTAGAAAGCGCGTAACTTTCTGGATGAATGCTACTAAAACCCCGACTACGACTGGGGAACCCACACAGAAACGGAACCAGCACTGCACCGAAAATCAGCCCAGCCTTCATCATTCGTTGTGACAGGTTCGCTGATATGTTCGGTGATGTCAATGTAAGTGCTGTTGGGTTGCCCAACTTCCATCCACTTAGTCCCCTGTCCCCCATTACTCAGAACAACCGCCATACCGCCAGGATGTTCTTCATCTCCTAAACGTGTCCAGCCGATTGTATTAGCATGATCGAAGTAATCGTATTGGTCGCCATAGGCATAGGTTTGACGAGCGTGCAAAAATTTATCAATTATCCATTGATGGCTATCGAGCCAAATCTCATACTCATTGCCATCTGGACCCTTATCCTTGTAATTAGCACCATAGTAATCTGCATAGAAGATACAGGGATAACCCTCACTTCGCAATAGAATCAACGCATAAGCCAACGGTTTAAACCAACCTTCCACTACAGACTCCAACGACTGCAAAGGTTGAGAATCATGATTGTCAACTAAGGTGACGGCTAAAGCTGGTTGCTGTTGCACCAAGGTGTTATCAAAGATTTGCCGCATGTCGTAGTCATTGCCTTGTTTGCTGGCAGCGCTAAAGTTATAGTGCAATGGCGCATCAAACAACAGCACATCGCCACCAGTGATGTCAAGGAAATGGTGGAGCGCTTCAACTTCATAAGACCAATATTCACCAACGGCAAACAAATCGCGACCTGCCTTTTGACGACAGTGAACCAGCCATTCTGGGAAAAAGCCAGCTCTAACGTGTTTAACGGCATCAAAACGAAAGCCATCTATATCAGTGGTTTCTACAAACCACTCACCCCAGTCATTCAACGCCTCGCGCACTTCTGGACTCTCCATATCCAGGTCGCATCCCATGAGATAGTCGAAAGCGCCTTTTTCTAAGTCAACGTTGTCGTCAAAATGTTTATCTTTGAACAAATAAACTGCGTTTTCGCCTTCGTTATAAATGTTGTAATCAACTGCGTCAAAGTGCCACCAGTGCCATTCCATATCGGAGTATTTACCCTGGCGACCTGGAAAGGTAAAGTGAGTCCAGACTTTAATCGTTTGCATCTCACCGATGGGCTGGTTGCGATCGTCTGGATTATAAGGCGTTGCTTCCACCTCTTCAGGTTCGTCTGCACCCAACTTGTGGTTGAGAACAACATCAGCATAGACTCGAATACCAGCAGCTTTTGCCGCCTTGATAGCAGCGATATACTCGTCTTTTGTACCGTACTTTGTCCGAACCGAGCCTTTCTGATCAAACTCACCTAGATCGTAGATATCATAAACACTGTAGCCGACATCAAAGCCACCTGTTGTTCCTTTGTAAGCTGGAGGTAACCAAACAGATGTAACACCTGCATCAGCTAAGTCTTTGACTTTCTCTTTAAACTCATTCCAAAGATTGCCATCTGGAGGGATATACCAATGGAAGTACTGCATCATTACACCATTCAGTTGAGCCATTTGTATCCCTTTAGTCAAATATTACGATGAATTGTTATTGCCGACACAAAAATTATACTTTAAGTTTTGCTTAATATTTCTAAATAGAAACAAAAGTCTACTGAAAAACTGCGATCAACTCATATTGTTTTCTTCTGTTGATGAGAGTTCTTCAGCTAGGTTTTTCTGGAGTGCTTCCAATACTGCGATCGGGTCAGCAGCTTGCTGCATCAATTTAGCTTCCGAATCATGCCGATTTATCACATCAGGCAAATCGCTACGAAGTTCTTCTAATAGAGCAATAATCTTGGCAATTTTTTGCTCGGAGAGCAGGTTAAGCTGTAGCATCAGTTGTGCCCGCTGTTCAGCAAAGTTTTCTTGGCGAGTTTGTCGCACCAGCACTCCAGTTGAAATCACTAATGCAGCTGCGTCTAAGCCTTGACCTGACCAGCTAAACGGGGGCAGGTTAAATGGCAAAAACGGATCAAAAAAACTGCCAAAAATCCAGAGAGTCAGTATGACTAACAAACTATACATAAATGTTGATCGCCCAAAGAATGTAGCGATCGCTTCTAGTATCCGCTGGTGGGCGGGAATATCTCGAACTTCCTGGGTATGAAGTAAACTAATCGCTTCAATATTTTTTGCAATCGGGTCTGGTAATGGAGCCGTGATCACTTGATTTCGAGAAGCTTTCTCTTTGAGTTTATTAGCAGCTGTGAAGTGTTTGTTGGCTGTGTCGTTTGTTTTTCGCGTCATGCAGCAACTACTGAATTTAGATGTTACTTGATTATTGCTTATCTTCTGATGCTGTCGGCAAATGGATCTTAAGAGGCTGAAAATCTGATTAAACCATGATTAAATCAAGTGTATCATATGCTACGCACTCCTTTGTTCATTTCATTTTTTGGAAGCTTTCAGAGCAGTATAACAAGTAATTATATAGAAAGTAGTAGATAGCACTTTCAACTACGTAAACTTGATTAGCATAGGCTAGCAAGAACCGCAGGCATCGCTGTTTGGGAAAAACTTTTTGGTTAACTTTAAGTGTCATTAATTATTTTCATAAAGGACAAAGGACAAATGAGCAATGTATTTAGGGAATTCCTGCAAAAAGTAGGCAGCGGTAACCACACAGCAGAGAATTTAACTCGCGCCCAAGCAGCCACCGCTACTAAAATGATGTTGCTGGGTGAAGCTACACCAGTCCAAATCGGAGCGTTTTTGATTGCTCATCGGATCAAGCGTCCCACAGGGGAAGAGTTAGCAGGAATGTTAGATGCCTATGAGGAACTGGGGCCAAAACTGCAACCAATCGTCTCTGAGCGACCAGTGATCGCTTTTGGTATACCTTATGATGGCAGAACACGCACAGCACCAATTAGTCAGGTAACAGCTTTACTACTCGCCGCAGTTGGACAACCAGTGGTAATGCACGGTGGCGATCGCCTCCCAACTAAGTACGGTTTACCCTTAATAGATATTTGGCAGGGTTTAGGAGTCGATTGGACTACGCTACCACTAGCAAAAACCCAGCAAGTGTTTGAGCAAACGGGAATTGGCTTTATTTATCAACCTCAGCATTTTCCCTTAACTAAAAGTATTTGGGAGTACCGCGACCAACTCGGCAAACGTCCGCCCTTGGCGACAATGGAGCTAATCTGGTGTCCTTATGCTGGGGATGCTCACGTAATTGCTGGGTTTGTGCATCCGCCCACAGAAGGGATGTTTCAGATAGCTCTAGAACTGCGAGGAGTAACAAAATTTACATTAGTGAAAGGATTGGAAGGTAGTTGCGACTTACCGCGCGATCGCACTGCGATCATCAGCTTATCTTCATCCGTAGCATCCCAAGAAGTAGAACGATTGCACCTCGTACCGCGTGATTACGGCTTTACTACCAAGAACGTACCCCTTGGAACTACTGAAGAACTGGTAGCGGATATTCAGGAGGTTTTAGCAGGTAAACCAGGCGAACTAATGCAAACAGCCTTGTGGAATGGCGGATTTTATCTCTGGCAGAGTGGTATTTGTCCAGATATGTCAAAGGGTTTAGCTAAAGCAGAAGAATTATTAACCAATGGTGTGGTAGCAGCTAAACTCCAAGAACTTAGCCAGTTAGTAAATTCACTGACACCAGCAGCATTTGTACCAGTGTAAACAGTTCAGTTAGAAAGATGGATTTTATCACTGACAGGACTTACGCAAAAATAACGTAATTTCGTCATTACGAGCCATAGCGTACTCCTAGGTCGAAGCAAGCTACGCGGAGCGTCTCGTAGAGAAGTAATCCCCCCTGAAGCTCTTATTGCTTCCCTGCACTCCGTTTCGGTCGCAATGACAATATCGGCGTTGCGTAAGTCCTAACTGACTTCAGAGTGTCAACATACAGCAGTTTTCATTTACATGAAGTACAAAACTACGGCTTTTGATGCAGCAGGCTGGAGGTAGAAACTCTTTATATCTGATGCGTGAGTCCTGCATTTTGTACCTTAGTTAAAAAGCAAACTGCTGTAACTCGTAATTAATTACGAATTACGTAGCTTGCTTCTCGCCGGAGGGGAGTATTACGAATTAGTAATTATTTCGTCAGCGACTCCTCCAAAATAGATTTTTGTTGTAACCAATCCTGGCCTACTTGGATACTGATATCCGAGCCAAGATTGCCAGTACTTTCCACACGCACTTCGCCAAATCCCAAACTGTTGCGAATTGATTCGGCAGTCTCACCATCTCCTTGTTGGGCGACAATGTGAGTTACTTCTAGAGGTTCACCCCATGCCTTAGCCACATAGATGTTGCGATATCCATATTTTTCCAAGGCTCTAATCAATGGTCGCAGGTTAGAGCGATCGCCACCTGTACTATCTTGAATTGCTACACGCAAAGAGCGTGGATCAGTCGCAGTCGGCTGCTGTTCCTGTTCTGACTCCAAACCAAAGTGTTGAGCCATCAGTTTAGCAATACCATCTTTGTTGGGTAACCAATAGCTAGCATCAAACTCGCCTTTCTCGCTAAAGCGACCTGGCAGCATTAACATTTGCATATTGGAGCGATTTGTCCGCACCCCAAAACCCATTAGCGCCACTAACTCTTCAACCGTCAAGTTGGTATCGATGTGGTCTTTGACTACATCAAGAACTTTAGGTAATTGAGCAACAGTAGCTGGGTTGAGTGTTTGCTCCATCAAAGCACGGATGACCATTTGCTGCCGCTGAATCCGACCAATATCACCGAGTTCGTCATGGCGAAAACGCAGCAATTCCAGTGCCTTATCGCCATTGAGATGCTGCTTACCCGCCTTCAAATTGATGTACAAATGCTGGGAATCATCCTGGTACTTCATATCTTTGGGGACGTAGACTGTTACGCCCCCCAAAGCATCGATCAGCTTGGCAACTCCCAAAACGTTAATTCGGACATAGCGATCAATTCCCGCCCCCCCTAAGAGATTACTGACGGTTCTAGCAGTCAAAGCTGGCCCACCGTCAACATTGGCAGCATTAATTTTTTTCACCCCATACCCCTCTATTTGTGTGCGGGTATCTCTGGGAATGGAGAGAATAATTATTTTTTTCGTCTCTGGATCAAATTTGAGCAAGAGCATCACATCGGAAAGACCATCAAAGGAGTTTAGCTCGGGCTGGTATCTGAGGTTTTTGGTTTCTGGGGGAGGGTTTTGGATATCCGGGGGAAGTACGCTCATCCCCAAAACCAATAAATTCACCGGGCGAGTTAATTCTGAAAATCGCAGCCCACCTCCAGAAATGCGATCGCCATCAAAGACCGCCTCATCCTTTGGACTTAGCTGGGCTTGTTGCAAAGGCGTACTGGTCAAAGACACCGCCAAAAGCGCCCCTGCTGTTGCTGACACCATCGCAATACCACTCATACCTACCCAAAACCACAGCCAACGTCCGGATTTCGAGTTTTGGGAAATTTTCTTACTGGACTTTGAGGCTTTTCCCGACTGGTTTTCTTCCGCCGAACTTCTTTGAATGGTCACAGACTTCCTCACACTTACTCACTAATCAAATTCGGTAAATTTGCAGACTAAAAACATGCAGACAAATCAACCCATAATAGCTAACTCTTAATTATTAGTGCTAACTTTTTTAATGTAGTGTCAACCACAACACTTATAGCAGCATTTATCCTTCTTTTGGACCAATCTAGAGATGTTTTTCTGAAGTATGGCAATAATAAACTGGATTTGACTAGATATATGGATCAATCAACTGTAATTTTTTAGAAAATAAGTAAAAATACTGGCAAAATTTCACCTGAGAAAATTAAGATAAATACTTGCCAAGTACTCGTTCTGCTAAAGTACTAAATCCTGGTAAACGCCCAGATTTGCCCTGCATCAGGCGCAAAATCAACCAAACACTTACTAAAAAATAGCCGGATGTGAGAAAGCTATTGAGGATAAATAGACGTAGCGTCAAAAAATCTGAAGTTGCTGCGCCGGTAGCTAATAATAAATATCCTAACAGCCAAGTAAGTGCCAAAGTAATAGATAGACGACTAATAGCAAGTTGTTCCCGACTACCCTGGCCTCGATAGAGAGTCCACAAGGAGGGAAAAAAGCCGATAATCGGAACTAAATATAAAAGCAACTGTGTTTTGGGGATGGGGTATGGGGGATTGGGCAGAAGAGGCAGAGAGGCTCTTTGCTGGGTGCAAGGGGGAGAATTAAAAATTACTTCTTTCCCCTCTGCTCCCTGCTCCCTGCTCCCTGCTTCCCTACTTCCCCACTCCCTAGTCTCTTTCGGTTGAAAATTTTCCATTAGGCTTAGTCTAACTCCTAAACTAGAGGGATGAATGAGACTCATATAGTTAGAGATAATAAGCTGTAAAGAAAGATTTCATTTAGTTCTATCCCGCAATCAGCTCAAAATGCAGACACGCAAGCTACTCGACTGGTGGCAAACATTCACACCTATAGCGCGAATCGTGGCGATCGCGTTATTCCTGCCGCTGTTAGTTCTCAATGGTTGGGCACTTTCGGTATTCTTTAATTATTTCCATTCTCTCATAGTCATTTTAGTTGGAGCCTCAGTGCTAGCATTTCTGCTCAACTACCCCGTGAGCTGGATGGAGCATCATGGTGCGAGGCGAGAGCAAGTTGCTATTTTAGTATTTCTCTTGGCTTTATCGATTTTATTGGCGTTGGGTGTTACACTTTTTCCGCTGGCCCTTACCCAAGCTCAACAACTGGTGGCTCGTTTGCCAGAGTTGATCGACTCTGGACGCTCTCAGTTGATGATATTAAACCAAAAAGCTGATACTTTTGGCTTACCGATTAACCTCGATGCTCTGGTAGTGCAAATCAACGATCGCGTCAAGGGACAATTGCAAGCGATCGCTGGACAAGTTTTAAATCTGGCGGTAGTTACAGTCACTAGTCTGCTAGATATTCTCTTGACGATGGTTTTGACTTTCTATCTTTTACAGCATGGGGGTGAACTCTGGCAAAGTCTAGTGGAATGGCTACCTGCTAAATTTCGCGATCCTTTTTCCAAAACAGTCCGCCTCAGCTTCCAAAATTTCTTCATCACCCAATTGATTTTATCTACTTGCATGGCCTCAGCCCTCATTCCTACCTTTTTGTGGCTGAAAGTGCCATTTGGGCTGCTATTTGGTCTAACTATTGGACTGATGGCTCTCGTCCCCTTTGGCGGTTCTGTAGGCATCGCCCTGACTACACTATTGGTAGCGCTGCAAGATTTCTCAATGGGTGTGAGAGTCTTGATAGCAGCAGTGATTGTACAGCAAATTCTTGAAAACTTAATTGCCCCCCGAATTTTAGGCAGCTTTACGGGTTTAAATCCAGTTTGGATTTTAATTTCAGTCTTAACAGGGGCAAGAATTGGCGGACTGTTGGGTGTAATTGTGGCAGTACCCACAGCTGTTGTGATTAAGACCGCTTTAAGTGCCTTGCGTCCTGGTAGCCAGACAAACGACAGCGCCACTGGGGAGATAACTGCACCCGTTGCAGCAAACGAGTCCCCGAAAGCTGACGCTAACAAGACTTTAAGTATTTCTGAAGCCACATTACCCTAAAATTAAATTTGAAATTCAGACTTCTCTGAAAATTCAAAATTCAAAATGAAGGAATTTTGGATTTTTTATTGTGGGTCAATGATCGAACCCATAAATAAAACGCTTCCCGTCTGATTATCCCTAATGGCACAGAAGAATGGATGGTCAACAATCATTCGGAATGGTTCTGGTTCCTGTCTCAAAGCTGTTAATACTATTCCCACTGAAGTAGCCGCAGCCGCTTCCGTGCCTTCTTCGTTCACTTCGACAAAAGTTTTATGCTTAACTTCGCTAATCTTAAGATTTTTACCAATGCCGGAAAAATTGGCTTTGCTGCTGAAAGCCTCCTCCATACCTAAAGTTTTTAAGGCATCATTGAGTGTAATATCATACTCTATTTTAAAGCGGGGTAAGCGAATAAACCCTTTTTGTTTGCTGAACTGAGTCATCCATTTTTCCCAGTTTTCAACATTCAAGTTCTGATAGAAGGCATTGAGGTTAGAGTTCTGTTTGGGCAGGAAGATATAAAAACTGAATTTACGATCTTTGCCGTAAGGTAAACTAACTGCCTGAAATTGTTTGTTTTCATAGTATCTATAGTCACCGCTCTGTGACATCATCGGGTGTTGTTTTTGTCTGCCAGATGTAATGTAAAAGGGGTATTGAGCGGTTTGATTTTTGTCAAATTCCTTACTCCATTTTCCTTTAAAATATATGGC
This sequence comes from Nostoc sp., assembly GCF_036916575.1. Classification (GTDB taxonomy): domain Bacteria; phylum Cyanobacteriota; class Cyanobacteriia; order Cyanobacteriales; family Nostocaceae; genus Nostoc. The sequence goes on along the minus strand of NZ_JBALGC010000092.1, from coordinate 113,009 downwards.
ATTAATCAGAAACAACACATCATTGGGTTTAATTGTTTCAACTATCTCAGTGATTTTGCCATTAGTATTCTCTTTTACCCAGTTATTGATAATACTAAGTGCAGCGGCATCTTTAAAGTTTAAATTGCTAACCTTGGCTTTATAGAAATACTGTACTCTCTGGAGGAAGTCTGGTCGAAAGCTATAATCTTGATTTGCCCAAAGTGAGTTAGCGATATTCAGTTGTACTTTCGCATCTGAATTGTCTAAAAGCTGCTTTAATGCCGCCGCGTAAGAAGAGTTGATTTCTTGCAGATTCATTCCCTGTAATTCCAGGGTTTTTGCGATCCCTAGTTGAGTCGTGCCGCTCGCGCCATTGTAGGTCATAGCTAGAGCGATCGCGACACTCGAAGGTGAGATAAAAACATTCTTCTCACCTTGATCATTTTTCAGAACTTCTGAAAACAGTTTGAAGCCAAACTTATTGCTAGACTCAACGATTTTTGCATCAGTCTTGAGTGTTTTTTTTTGCAATGGAGTTTCTGACTGAGGTAAACTAGATTGGGCAAGGGCACTTTTATTACTATCGACTTGAGAATACCCTAGTACACTAAATAGAACAACACTTGCAGCTGCCAGAGCATAACGTCTGCCAAGACTCACACCATAACGTCTTTGCATGAAATTTTCTCCCACACTACTATATTTCTGCGTGTTCATTATACCACCTCATTTGCCAAAGATTCCCGATCTGTGCTAAGAGTTGACGCAGATACTGTGTCAATGATTAACTATTGCATTTGCTCCAATAGAAACATGGGACTGTTACAGTTTTTGTAACAGCAAGTTAGTAGCTTAGAGAAATAAAACACAACTTGTGAGAGTTGCTGATTCCTAATTCAGGCGGCTATACAGGAGTTATGAAAAATTTTGATTTTTAGGAATTTTCATATTTATGTATAAACGTATTGTAAGCTACGTAATCACAAAATAACTACTTCTGTTGGGTTTTTATAGATAAAATAACCTTTCTCAGTTGTACGAAATACAGAACTTTCGTAGGGATGCACGGCTGTGCGCCCCTACAGGAAACTGTGCTTCAAATAGATGAAAAACGCTGTAAGTTCTACACAGATGACAGTTGTGCGCCCCTATTTCAATTGATAGGCACACTCCACCAAGCTAAACTATAGGTTTGAGTCGCTTCATTGAGCTTTTGACGAAACTGGATACGGATTTTGTAATTACCAGTAGCAGCAACGGGGCAGAAAATATGTTCTACACTATCGATTTGGCTGATTGAGGAGCAAACAGCACTAGTATCTGAATTTTGAGCATCAGCTTTTACTAAGTAGAGGTCGAGATTATTTAAACCGCGATCGCGAAAATTTTCGCCCACGTCATATTGCTGATTTTTATTTTTATCGTTGAGTTCTACCAATCGATCCCAAGTTAGGGTAATAGCAACAAAACTCCCCTGCTTTAACGGTTTTGCTAATATATAGTCAATAGATGCTCCAACATTGACTGTGCGATAATCCCAACCAATAGCCGGCACCGCAGCTGATGGCTGCCATTGACCAGCACTAAATTGCTGATAAGCGCGAAATACATTCAAATGACCCGCTCCCATTTGAGCATCCAAGGGAATCTTAGGATCTTTATAAGCATCTGAATCTAGCCAGTTTTGATTTTGTTTATCAATTAGCGTCCGGCTCATTCCCAACCTTAACCCATCACCGCTATCTTGGATTTTGTCTGCTGAATTCAGCAATACAGCTTTCATCACTTGATGATGCCGAGAATCGATGCTCCAGTGAGGTTGTTTTGTCCGCAACTGTCGGTCACCAAATTCCTGCAACAGAGCAACAGTAGCCGTAACTTGAGGTGCTGCAAAACTTGTCCCTGTAACCTTATTCAATTTGCCATCTGGATTGAGCAAAGGAATATTATTCCCAGGAGCAACTAAACTGATAGCGCGACGCCCACCAAGATCAAATTCCCTTCCAACTAGCTTTCCACTCACTCCTTGGTTCGCACTCGCGAGATTAGCCACGTCTACTTTGTTAAAAACTCCCCCTCTGCGGGATGAAAAAGCCACGTTCACTCCGTTAAAATTGTCTGTAGGAATGGGAATACCCCCCTTACCCTGGTTGCCAGCGATCGCATACAAAACATCATGAACGCGACTAGACCAGTCAACACATAAAGTTAGTAAAGCATTGCCGTCTAAAGTAGCGTCTGGTCTTGGATCGCGGCTCAAAGGTTCACCAAAGCTAAAGTTAATGGCACGGACATCGCCACTATTTTGTAGGGCTATGTGCTGTGCCGATAAGCACTCTTCTGCCTGACCCATGTTTTTAGTGGAACCCACCGCAGATGAATACAGTCGCGCTCCCGGAGCAACTCCTGGTAAAGCTTTGTTTTGACTCACCATGACACCAGCGACATTGTAGGCGTGGGAATCAACACCGCTATTTGATTTAGCTGGGCCATCGCGTAAGAATACTGCTGCTAAAGATATGGCGCGATTTTTAGACACCGCCTTATCCCACCCAAACATTCCCGGTCGGCCAATTTCCACTTGACCAATAGCAATCTTACGACCGATTAAATTATAAGGAGATTGGTGTAGCTTCAGAGCATCAATGCCATTAGTTCCCAGAGCAGATTCTAAAGCCGAAGCAATTACCGGCGCACTCAGACAAGAAGCACTTAATCCCCAAATTATCCAGGTTAGTTTTTTAGTCATTTGTCATTAGTCATTGGTCATTAGTCATTGGTCATTAGTTAGGAGTTAGGAGTTATTATTCTCCTCATCTCCTTCATCTCCCCATCTCCCAAAAAAGTCGGGATCAAAATTATGAGTCTTGCTCAATGTTTTGTTACAATGCGTACAGACGAGGACGCTTAAAACCCACTAGCCATGACCCAAAACCGATCTCAAAAGCCCATTGTAATTGCTCCATCTATCCTATCAGCCGATTTTAGTCGTCTGGGTGACGAAATTCGCGCCATAGACGCGGCTGGAGCAGATTGGATTCATGTTGATGTAATGGACGGTCGTTTTGTACCCAATATTACGATAGGTCCTCTGATTGTGGAGGCGATTCGTCCGATTACAACCAAGCCACTAGATGTCCACTTGATGATTGTGGAGCCAGAAAAGTATGTAGAGGATTTTGCTAAGGCGGGTGCCGATCATATCACCGTACACTGCGAGCATAATGCTTCCCCACACCTGCACCGCACGTTAGGGCAAATTAAAGAACTTGGTAAGAAAGCTGGAGTTGTACTTAATCCTGGTAGCCCTCTAGAGCTAATTGAATACGTTCTAGATTTGTGCGATTTAGTACTGATTATGAGCGTCAACCCTGGTTTTGGTGGTCAAAGCTTTATCCCTGGTGTATTACCCAAAATCCGCAAGCTGCGTCAAATGTGTGATGAACGCGGTCTTGACCCTTGGATTGAAGTGGATGGAGGACTGAAGGCAAATAATACCTGGCAAGTTTTGGAAGCGGGAGCTAATGCAATTGTCGCCGGTTCAGCTGTATTTAACGCTAAGGATTATGCTGAGGCTATTACAGCAATTCGCAATAGCAAGCGTCCTACGCCAGAATTAGCCAAGGTTTAATTTATTTTTAGATTAACTGTATTTCAAAAAAAGAAGGTGGCAAATTGCCCACCTTCTTTTTATTTATACATAAAAAACTGGAAGTTATTCAAATTTTGAACTTCCAGTAGTTGCTATATAAATTGAAAGTTTAGAAAGCAGAGATAATCCAGGTTGGGAGGACTAGGATTACAATAGTCGAAAGAGAAGCGTATGAGCTACTAGTTCTAACAGCGATGACAACGATTTCACCGAAACTTTTCTATTTCCGTTTCTGGTATTGATGTTAAGCGTTTGCTTTATTAACTAAAGCAACACCAACCACAGTATAGAAAGCTTTATAAGCATTACTTGCACCGTCTGCAGTCGGTGAAAGCTGTGTAAAGTTTGGATTGGGAGAAGCTACCGCTCCAAGTTCTCTTTGCTCAGACTTCCTCAGAAATAGAACCACCAGTAGCAACGGTTAGATCATCAGTCTTGGTGTAGGAGTTATTTACTCCATAAAATCCTGACTACTTTTGTAATCAGTTTGATTTATTTCAGAGTCAGAACTAATCATTGATTTAATTTTTTAAAATTAACTTGCTTGCCAATCACCTCTATTTTTGTTTAAGTTGTAGTTTTTATTAGTTTACCAATATCATTAGTATATATTTGCCATTTTGGCAGATTTTTGAAAAAACTATTAAATTAATCACTGATATAGAAAACCTGCCATGCTAGAAATGTTAAATTAGCATAGCAGGTTTTCAGACACTCAATCACCTCTAGGGCAGAATCTATTGATTCCAAATAGTTTTTAATTGAATCCACAACGTTTCAAGGAAATATCTTGAGTACTTTCTGGTTTTAATTGCGATTTACTTGATTGATGATCGTTGATTTGCTGTGGCATTCTCTGATCTAAACTACTACCACAAATTTCTGTTTTTTGCTTTCCAACTACCTCAAGATAAGCTCGGTCTTTGATTTTGCTTAAGCAGCTTGATGAACCATTGCTATCAGATATTGAATCATTAGCATGTTTCAGCATTTTTATATTTTCACTTTGCTGTTGATTTGTCCTACTGGCTTTAGAGTTTTCTTTTAACAATCGATTGTAGGTGCGATATGGAATGTAATGGAGAGGATTATAGCCAGCAAATCGCAGCATTAAAACACATGCCCACGAATATTTTCCAGCAAGAATTGCTTCAACTACTTTGTCAATTTGTTGAGCCTTCACTGTCTTATCTAAGTTACTACTAATGCCAGCAATGTCTTGATTCATCATAGTTTTTGGTTATCTGGGATGAAGTAAACTAGTTCAGTTTCTACGATTGTTGGTGTTTCAATTGAAATTTACAAACTGCACTAGCTTTTTTGCAGCTGTTTAATCACTGATCGGAAAATATGATCAATGGGAGTTAGAGGTAAAAATTTACCTTTTGTCTTGTATATGACTGGTAGGACAAAAGTCTCGCGTGGCTTTTGGTAAATGCAATTTTGTCCTCTTAAACTTTTTAACTCTTAATTCAATAAGTTTTACCTGTTCAACTGCTTGTATTTCTTACTACTGTTTAATTAAGCATTTTCCGGGAATTTTGCATATTGTTTTCAGCTAGTAGAGAAAATTTATTTATCTTTGAGCGTTAGCAAGGCTATTCGTATTTATACTATTTTTTGTCGCTAATGTCATCCACTAAATTAGCAGATTATTAAGCTAAATTTACTGAATATATTCCGATACGTACTTGCCTATTGTGCAACTTTGAATTTTGTCCCCCTTTACTCATTCATGAGGGGTCTTACCCCTCACACAATATCAATTTAAAGACTTTATTATTGTCGAGTCCCTAAAAAATATTAGCATGAACAATCAGGTAAAACAACTTATAAAAATAGGAATGTATAGAGACTTTAAAAACGCGATTAGCTATAGATAGGGAAAATATTTTTGAAATAATCTCCATTAAATAATATTATCTATTAGCCTTGGATGTCCTGATATATCAAGACTACAGCTTTAGCTTATCTAAATAAAATCGCTGTAAACTGCTCATGAATATTTCATAAGCATTAGCCAAGAATTAACAAATAGCTTATTTTAAAAGATAATTAGTGATTAGTCGTAAGATATATAGTTTTAATTATCATCAACTCAGTTAAGCAAAACACCGATAACGGGATGCTTTCACCAAAAAAGATGTAGCAGGCTAAACCTGTACAACCTTAGAAAATTCCCTAATAGAGAGAAAGCTAATTAACAGAGAATGTTGCTAAATCAACTTAGCAATAATTTGGATGTGTATTAATATCTAACAGATTTCTATAAGTGAGATTACAGATGCAGTTGCAATTGGGCTAAGTGGTAATAAAAACTGCCAATTGCTATGAGTTATTGATGAATGCCTTGCTCAACGAGGATACCTCGGTCTAGAACAAGGATATAGTCGCATGATGAAGATGGTACAAGCTTAATTAATCGGGGTTAAATTCTGTTGAAATTGGCGTTCCGACTGGATATCTAGCGCACTAATTGCTTCATCCAAAATCAGAATTGCTGGGTTCTTAATCAGTGCTTGATCGCTGGCAATTTTTTGTCGTTTTCCACCATAAATTATTGCACTGCGTTCTCCCACGAGGGTGTTATACCCCAAAGGCAGTTATTGATAAAGTCCTGTGCCTGGGCTAGTGTAAGCAGATGCGAACGCTTGTTCTAAAGTAAATTCCGAGCAACATCTGCCCACACATCACCAATAATTTTCAGATTAGGTATACGCTGTAACAGTTGTCTGAAGTGATAAATGTTAATTTGAGCTAGAAAACATGCACTTGCTGCGATCGCCCGATATGCTAAAGGTTGTTTGCAAAACAAATGGTCTACCCTAAAAGTTTGCTTAACTGATCAGCAACTGAGTTAAAATTTCTCGTCCAATAGTTGCGTTAAACGCAAGTAGTCATATTCGACCCTGCCAAACTAAGTACACAAGATTGTTATTGTCTTCAGTTTCCGCATCCATACCATAGATAGTTACATTGTCGCTTAGTTGAAACTCACGAAGAATCCAAACTTGGCTAAATTCCGATTCTAGATTTGTATTCCCTGCAACTATCCTCAAATTTTTGAGAATAGCCACTTTTGGATTGGGAGACTGCTGGTTAGTTATATATTTCACATCTCCCTGAACTCTTAATGACGAACAGGAGTTCATAGTTTGATTTCGGTTTTTTAGAAGATATTAGCAAGATTTATGCCTAAAGCTAGTAACATTTGCATTTTCTGAAAGAATAGTCTTGAATTCTCAATCCTTCAACTCTTACCATTACTGAAATTTTCCTTCGCTTCCGGAAACACTTGGAAAATAAAATCACAAATCTAGACTCTGCTTTTTTAGATGAAGACCGGAGCATCCCAAATGTGCAAGTTTATTTTCATACAGTATTTTGGCTTAGAGGGTGTTTGAAATAACATAGACGCTGACTTGACTTGCCGCAGCGAAAAGTGTATCGCGTCGTTTCCCGCTGTTGCCTGCGGCAACGCCAAAGGCGAACTGTTAGCGCTGCCTCTTCGACGCAGCACAAAGTCTGAGCCGTACCACTTCGTGGAAGCAAGCTACGCGAAGCGTCTCGTAGAGAGGCTTCCGACGCTCGCGGACTCGCTCTAAGCGTTGGCGCAGCCTCTCGAAGAGAAGCTATGCCGTTGGCGAAGCCTCTCGAAGAGAAGGCTTTACGTTGCGCTATCGGATTAGAACTTTGTAAGAGAGGAGCGTCACTTTTCAAGACAGGCTATTGCAAAGGACGCATACTTCTACGGAGAAGCAAGCTACGCGTAGCGTCTCGTAGAGAAGAACACAAACCAAAGAGGTTTGTACAAAGTTTTTGTACCAGTCCTATGTCTTTTGGCTTGCATTGGGATGCTTCCGATGAAAACAGGCTAAATTTGGCAACGTACATACTATACATGGAATACGACCGTTCGTAGGGCTACACATCTGTGCTACTCTACGTGTGTTGCATCAAAACGAGAACCGCTTTGATAGCCAATTAATTAATAACTAAGTAAATTCCCCAAATCGCCATTGCCCGTAAGTAAGTGCTAGCGCGGAAAGTACCAGCTGCGGTGATAGCTTCAGGCGTGCGAAATTGCAGACCATTGTCGTAAATTTGCTGCACCACAGCTTGCGTCAACCTCAACGCTTCATCCTTCATTCCCATCTGCACAAGAAAAGCCGCTAGCCCAAAGTTTATCCCCGTCCAGACTTCCAGGGGATGAGTAGCTTTGGGATTTTCTGGTGAACCGTCAGGACGAACACCATTAGCAGCACCAAACTCACCATTGCAGAATTTTAAAAAGCAAGCATCATAAACAGTTTTCAGGGCAGAAAGGGCGCGATCGCTCGGTACAATATCAGGTAAGTCCAGCAGACGGGCGTAGAATTGTCCGCACAATTGATCTGCCATTACCACATCGGAACCACTTTCACTATCAAGTCGATAATATTGCCCATTCCAAAGTTTTTCTTGGTAAATAGGAAGAGATTGGTGTAACCAAGTTTCATAAGTGGATTTTTGCGCTGCCAACTCTGCTGTCTTACCTGTCTGGTAAGTTAATAAAACATCGCTGATGGCGATTGCAGCCTCCAGCGCCGCTAACCACAACCCACCACAATAGGCGCTGACACCCTGCAACCGCCAATCATCAAAGGTTTGGTCAGGCGCACCAGAATTTTCCGGAATCCCATCGCCATCAAGGTCAAAAGTTTTCAAGTAGTCGAGAGTTTGAACGATCGCAGGCCAGCAATCTGCTAAAAATTCTACATCGTCAGCACCCGTGAGCAGAAAATCACGGTATACTTGCAGGACAAAATCACTACTTAAATCTTTCCATAAATTGCAGTCTTGATAGCTGGTGTAATTGGTTTTCTCCCAAACGTGTTCATTGGGTGCGCCTAAATCGTGGGGTGTTGCACCGGCGACTTTGCGAACTGCAATCGGGCTTTCTGCCTTAATTGTCATGTAATAGCCAATTATTCGGGGAGTATCATCACCTTGAGGAATCGCTCGTGCAAATGCCCGTATCACGGACTTTTCCAGTTCTGGAAACAGCATCAGCAGGGCAAAAGAGCCATACAGCCGTACATCTAGACTTTCATACCAACGGTAATCTAAGCACTCTAGCACTGCAAACTGACCGATGGGATCAAGTTCGGATGCTGCACTCCAAAGAGTACCGCCGCTAGTGAGGTCGTAAAGCTCATTAAATAGAGCCATCTTAAACCAGTTGGGTAAATCTTCCCGGTCGAGAATGGGTTTTTGCCAACTTTGAATTTGCGATCGCCAGATTTGGTATTCTTGTAGCGCAGTAGATGCGATCGCCCAAGCATTGTTACCACTTTTACCCCAAAAGTCTGTATATCTGCGGTAATAATTAACTCCAGCAGCAAATTCTGTGAGCGGCAAATCCCAAGCGACGACAAAGGGGATTTCGAGAGTTTCGCCTGGTTGGAGAGTAAAACGAAGTGCAATCGCAGCCCCTAATTGTGTATTTTCTGTTGCTGTCGTATCTAGATAATTAGGCAAAGAACCATCTTTAGCAAAGCTTTGCCACACCTCCTCACCCGTTCCTTCAGGATTCCACCGACTGTGGTGAAATACTTCCATCTGGGGATGCTTCAGTGTCGCAATACACCAGTTTCCATCGCCTTCTTGTAAAGCATCACTACTAACCCGACCGAAAAGACAGCCAAACTGTTGTGTATTTTCAACTATCTGGTTATAGTTCCCTTGACTTTCACCCCAGCGCGGTTGGTATTCGTAAACCGGACTACCATCATCGCGGACTCGCACTTGAGGAGATTTGAGAGCATTAGTAAACCAGCCCACCATATTTTGCCAACTGAGCATAATGCTGAGAGTAATCGGTGCATCTGTGGGGTTGTGGGCATTCCAGAGGAATATCGCCACAGGGTAGCTAGTTTCTTGGTAATTACCTGCCCAGATTGGTGAAAACTGCTCACAAGTCAACTGTGCTTGAAATACATTTTCATACACAAACCAGCTACGCGGGTATAGCGCGTGATAATTGCCCGTCCCCTCTGTGCCGATAAGTGTCGGATACCACTGCCAAGCCTTGAGAGTGCTGTCATCGGGCGTTTGCGTAGATAAAGCGTAGGCTTGGGAAGATGTGCTATTGGATTCAAATACACTGAATTGACAAGCGGGAACGTTTTTGAAGATATGCTCACCGCCGTCGATGTGCCACAGGTTAAAATCTCCCCGTGAAGAACGACCGATGCAACCTGCACCAAAGCCGCCTAAAGGCATACCATGCCAAGGGCCATCATCGGTATTACTTGCGTAGCGGACGGTATAAGGTTTCTCCCAGCCTAAGCCGATGGGACGGCTCCAAGTGCAAGAGGGAATTTCTAGGGAAAGTTGATTTGTCATCGCCTAATGTTACAGCGTGCAGTTACGTCAATGAAGACTAGCGCGATGTGCGATTTTTCTCAAGTTGTTTGTAAGCTAAACCACATCTAGTTTGTATAATCTGAAATTGTACATTTCTTGTGGGGTGGGCGACACGACATTCTCATGGCTATTCTCAACACCCTTATGTTGAGTTTAACTACTGAGCTTTAGCCACTTGACAAGTTTCTATTTTTCTTACAGCTATTTTCAGGTAAATAGACCACGCGGTAAGGGCACAGCATTGCTGTGCCCCTACGACAGATGTGGTTCAAATATATAAAAACTGCTGTAACTTGACACCAATGGCAGGATGCCCACCCCACAAGAATCGTCCGTTGATTCAGCAACGCCTTAATAAGCTTTGGTTGGCAGTTGTTCCTCTAATTTCAGCAATGCTGCAACTCGTACTTCTGTAGCGGGGTGACTGGAGAACAAATTGCCCAGAAACTGCCCAGAAATGGAATTGATAATTAACAACGGCTCAAATGCTGGATTGGCATTTAAAGGCATCTGCCTTGCTGAGGCTTCTAACCGTTGCAGCGCTCTGGCTAAGGCGCGAGGATTACCAGTTAATCTAGCAGAACCTGCATCCGCAGAGAATTCTCGTGTGCGTGAAATTGCTAGCTGAATAATCGTCGCAGCCACCGGCGCAAGCATTACTGTTAACAAAACACCCAAAGGATTTGCACCTCTGTTGTCATCTCGTGAACCACCACCAAACCATAAACTGTAACTCACCATTTGCGCTAGAAATGAGATAGCACCTGCAACAGTAGCAGCAACCGCTTGTGTGAGGGTGTCACGATTAATAATGTGGGTGAGTTCGTGGGCGATAACGCCTTCGAGTTCGTCCTCTGGCAATATATTCAAAATGCCTTCGGTGACAGCAACAGCAGCGTTTTCTGGATCGCGCCCTGTAGCGAAGGCGTTAGCACCAGGGCTTGGGACAATGTAAACTTTAGGCATGGGAATGTGAGCGCGATCGCTTAATCTCTGCACCATCCGATAAAGTTCTGGTGCTTCCCTTTCACTCACAGGCTGGGCCTGGTATACTGCCAGCGCAATCTTATCTGATTGATACCATGAAAACAGGTTTGTTACTGCTGCTAAAGCTATTCCTATTATTAAGCCACTACTACCGCCAATTACCCAGTAACTAATTGCAATTAGAAGACCACTTAGCGCAGCTAACAAAGCAGCCGTTTTGAATTGATTTGTCATATTTTTGCTCTCCTACTAATGCTGTGTAAATTTTTTAGAAAACAGCATTACTTAAGCTACATTTTGATTGTATCCAGCTAAACTTAGATATATGGTACAGAAAACCTCTCAGATAAGTACGGTTTTCTCACTTAATTTTTATAAATACTAATTTAGTTGTTTTTTGATTCTTTATCTATTGGTAGTAAAATTTATTTTTATAATTAACAAAAAGGCATCTATAAGCAAGTTTAGCAGAAGCTTCTCGATCATTTATTTGATGATGCATAATGTCGTTGCCAAGGCGATCGTCCATTCAGGGAAGGGGTGATCGCACAGAACAAAAAACTGCTCCTGTTTTAAATAACCTTCCTTGAGAACACTCTGATTCTACATACTTGCCCGAATAGCAGCGATCGCTGCATCATAGTTTGGCTCGGAAGCAATTTCTGGTATAATCTCGCGGTAAGTTACCTTACCACTTTGATCTACCACATAAATAGCATGGGTCAGTAGTCCTAATTCCTGAATTAGTAGTCCCCAGCCCCTGGCAAAATCCATGCTTCGGTAGTCTGAGAGCATAATGATATTTTCAATTCCTTCGGATACGCACCAGCGACTTTGAGCAAATGGCAAGTCTGCTGATACTGCATAGGCAACTATGGTAAACCATGACCGACAAAGACTCATGATACAAGCCCACGTAGGCTCCCTTACCTCGGCTTCGCCCTTCCCAATACCCAAATTGCGTGTAGTACTTATGTACAGTGGCTAGTTCCTAGAAGTTTTCCCTCGCTCCTATTTCCAAAGTTGGAAATAAAGATTTTCTTTAAAAATACTGTTGATAGTCGCAAACTGCCATGCCCCTTTCGTTGTTAGCTAGCAACGATCTCAACGAAAGTCGTAGTTAAGCTACGATTTTCGTTGAGCCAAAAGACAAGACTTTCTTCCGATGCTTCCAGCAAAGGTGAAGGCCTAATATAAAGCTATTAACTTCGTCAGCTTCCAATCAACATAGGCTTTATATGCCTTCAAAAGTTGTTGAGATATGATAATTCATCTTTTTTGAGAGGCTTAGTGAAACGTCTCTTTTTGCTGCTCACTTAAAGATAAAAAAATCGCTCTTTGTTTAACAAAATGCTACACCACCTTTATGACGATAGCAACAAGCAAAAATCTTACCTTGTTAAGTCAATGAAATGGATCTTAACAACTACTCTGATTTTAAGCAACACTACCCAATATTCAGCACAAGCAGCAGACCAAACTAAACAATCAGTCATTAATAAACAGCCTACACAACCAGTCAAAACACCTGCTTCACCTCAACAACCGACCTCTCGACCAGTTTTTAAATTGCCAAAAGCACCTGCTTTGTTAAGTCCTATATCTGGGCGTAGAGCAGGAATGGCTAGTCGAGATGATTGCCCTGCGGTTCCAACCCCGCTTACTGCCTTAGTACCATTTCAAGAGGGACAAAAGGTTGCGACCCAGACAAACAAATCAATTATCAGGGTTGTAGAGGGACTAACCACTTCTGAACGGCCTACATTTTGGTTTTACATCCCCTATACTAAGCATTTGTCTAACTCAAGCGCTGAATTTAGCTTACAGGATAGCGCAGAAAATGATGTTTATAGAAATGCGATCGCGCTACCTTCTAAGCCCAGTATCATTGGTATTTCTCTCCCTAGTACTGTTGCTTCATTAGAAGTAGATAAGACATATCACTGGTATTTAAAAGTACATTGTGATCAAGAAGCACCAAGCGTTCCTGTGTATGTAGAAGGAGGTATTAAAAGAATCAATTTAGATTCTCGTGTTATACAGCAATTGGAAGCAACAACTGATCCTCGACAGAAAATTATAATCTATGCCAAAGAAGGTATTTGGTTCGATGCTTTAAATATGCTGGCAAAAATACACATTTATAATTATAATAATGCATCTATTCAACAAGATTGGCAAAGTTTATTGCAATCCATCAATTTGGATAATATTGCTACGGCTCCTCTAGGAAATTTACCAAACCGCCAATAAGTTAATATCCAGCAAAGTATCTATAAGCCTAAATCTCTACAACCAATTACCAACTAAGATGTAGGGTGCCCAGTACATTGGACGGTTGTATTCAGAAGTTTTAAGTAGTTTTAATTGAGCAAAACGTAAAGCTTCTGCCGTAGTTTTACCAGCGATTAACTGGCGGTAAAATTCATCAATAAACAAAGCTGTGGAGTTATCACCAATTTCCCATAGGGAGGCTAAAGTACTCCGCGCACCAGCACGCAGGGCAACTCCTGCTAATCCCAATGTAGCTCGGTTATCTCCTGCTGCTGTTTCGCAAGCACTCAAAACAAGTAATTCAACTGGCTCTGTTCGTTTTTGCTCTCTACTTTTGAGCAAGCTATCTAATTCACTTACATTGATGCGTCCATCAGCTGCTAAAATAAAAGTGTCTTTTGCTTTAGAGCTAAATCGCCCGTGAGTTGCCAAGTGAACAATTCTAAAAGCTTGAGCGTTGATGGTTTTTGCTAAAGTCGTACTAGTAAAATTTTCATCCAATAATGTAGTTGTAGATACGCCTGATTCCTGAATTAATTTCAGTTCAATCTTAACGTTGGGAAGCGGTGCAAACTTTTCATTTTTGGGTGGTTGCGATAGTCCTCCAAGCAGGGCATTTAATTTTTTATGTGCTAGAGGTTTAGGAGTAAATAGTTGCAGTCCGGGGCTAACGGCTACAGAGTAGTTTTGGACTAAATATTCTTTGCCATCATATAATGCAGACATCGGGATATTTAGCAATAACCCGTCTGGGATAAAAACTATAGTATTCACTTTACTATTTTTGAGGTCTGTTTCAACTGGTTTAATTAACCAGTTATAAAGCTGTTGAGAAACTGCTTGAAATTGCTGATGAGCATCAGGTTCGACTATCGTATTTCGTATTTTTGTAATAGCTTGCTCTACTTGCTGACGGTTGACTTTAGAAGTTTTATGCATCAACGCTTGCTTGGGAAGTTTGATAATAATTTCTAAATGGTTATCTAGGATAATCGGGTAGAAAATTGCAGTATTCAGATTGTCGCGGTCTACTACTTTGTCCAATACCACAAATTGGTTGCTCAAGCAAGCTTCTCGGAAAAAATTGTCGAGTTCTGCAACTTGCAAAGCTTCCATTCGTTGACGTGCTTTATCTAAATCAGGCTTTCCTTGTCCTTTCTCTTGTAAAAGCAACTCTACAGACTGTCGATAAAGCGGTTCGATGCGATCGCGGAAATTCAACTGCACCTCTCGATTAACCGCAACTAAATCGCTGCGAAGAGACTCAAGAGTTATTACAGCAGCATCATAAGCAGATATAGCGGCTTCGATATTTCCCTGTACTTTGAGTAAGCGTCCTAACTGCCACTCAAGGCGATAAGTTATATCTGAGGCATCGATTTTTTGAGCCATAAACAACGCTTGCTGCGTCAAATCTTGCGCTTCTTGCCATTGAAAGTTATGCTCGTAAACTTCTCCCAAGCTGCCTAGTGCATAGGATTGGGCACGTTGATCACCGATTATTTTGGCTTGCTGAACGCTACTTGCCAAAATCTCTGCAATGTCTTTTTTGTTACCAATTTTGGTCAAAGTTTGAGCAAAATTGATCCGTGCATAAATACCAGCTTGATTAGTAGGCAGATTGGCTACTTGAGAGTGGATTGTGGGTATTAATGACTTTGCCTCAGCGATGCGTTCGTTTTCGACAAGCAAACTCAGCTGATTAATCAGGGCTTGAACTTTGGCCAGAGGGTTTGGTGCAATTTTGGCAGCATTTTCATAATGAGCGATCGCACCTTTAATATTACTTAACGACCTAGCAGTATTACCGAGGCTAAATTCCGTCAAACTAATTTCTAGAGGCAGTTGCAGACGTTGAGCGATTTCTAAGCTTTGTTGTAAGATTTTCTGGGATAACTCAAGTTCGCCTAATTGTTGTAAGACATTACCAAGCGATCGCAAAGCTGTTACTTTTACAAGTGAGTCAGGTTGGGAAAATAATTGTTGGGATACTTCCTTCAATATATCTAAGCTGCGGCGGTAAAAACCAGCAACTCGTAGAGCTTGTGCTTGGTTAATCCGGCTGCGCGTTACTCCAGCATTGTCACCTAATTTCTTCCAGATTTGTTCTGCTTGTTGTGATGTTTGAAAAGATGCATCAGTTTGTCCCTGTACTAGTTGCAATTCGCCCTGAATATTTAGAGTTTGTGCAAGAATTTCTAACAATTCAGATTTTGGATTATTGACATTTAATTTTTGATTTATCTCATCCCAGCCAAGTAAATTTAAGCTATTGTTAATAGTTGCATAAGCTTCTTTCCAAGAGCCGAGTTGCTGGTATACAAGACAGAGGTTAGTCAGGGCTGCGGCTTGTGCGAGGTTATTGCTTTCGCCTTGATAGATACGGACAGCTTGTTGTAGAACATTTACTGCTTCAGTAAAGTGTCCAGTTTGATAAAGTGCTTCTCCTTGCTCAAGAAGTGACTGTGATATTGTGGCTGTGGGTTTATTGGTTTGGACGTGAAACCCGTCTAGTGAATTTGTCTTTTGTTGTTGAGCAAATGTGCTAGGAATAATAGTCAGGAAAATAGCAAGGGTAAATAGGACTACGGGAGTTACCGCAAATCTAACGACTCGCTTCGGCAGCTGAAGTTTTGCCATATTTCACACCTCCTTGAGATACAGGACAGGAAGCAGGTGTTTGCCAAGGGCTGTGGGGTTTAAATTGAGGAACTTGTGCTACTAGTTCTATGTTTCCCTTACTATCAACTACCCAACCAGAAGCTTCTACAATTAGAGTTGTAGCAGCAATGGGAGTAGTTGAAAGTGCTGTTGGTTGTGGCACAGGCGTTGTATTTACCAAGTTTTCTGGTTTTGGTCTTAATCTCACCCATGCAGACACAGTACTTGAATCTTGTAATGGTTCAGTGGGACTCATGGGTAGTCCGCCGCGTCCTGTTGCCACAAATGTATTTTGAAATTGCCGAGTTCCAGGTGTGCAAGCATTATAAATTTGCCTAGAAGCATCAACTAGATTAGTGGGGAGTTCGACTAAGCCGCGAGTCGGGTCAATATCAAGTGTAGTGATTTGCACATTACCGCTCAACTCGCGAGTTGCTCCGGTAGCGGTGATGTCATTTGTGTTTGGGGAAGCTATATCCCGAAACTGAATGCCAAAGATACCTTTAGTATTGATTCTGACATTACCGCCACGAAAGTCATCAGAGTTGGCAGTAATATCGCTATTTTCAAAGGCGGCCAGGACATCAGCATTAATTTTTATGTTGCCACCGATGACATTTTCTCCTTTAGCGTCAGTCGTGATATTGCTGCTACGACCTAGTAATAATAAATCTTGCACTTGCAGGGTGATAGTTGCCTGTGGTTGATCGGGATCGGTGTTGATGCTGCGCGTGTTAGCGCTGAGAGTGCCATTGTCCATAAGGATGGTGACATTTTTCACGAATAAGTTGCCTGCATTTCCCAGTCCTAAACTGCTCACAAATACTCCTGCTTTATCTGTAACCAACAACTGTTGAGCATTAATCGTCAAATTTCCTGCATCCCCGGTTGAATCTGTATCACTATAGATAGCAGCACCAAAGCCATTCAATTGCACTGTATCAGCTTTAACACTCACATTTCCTCCCCTACCAGCACCTCTAGTACCAGCACCTAATTCAGCCTTTTGAAGGAGCAATTTTTGGGTAGTAATTGTTATGTCTCCTCCATTACTTGGACTTTTTCTACCAGCTCTTGCACCAGCAAAGACCAATGCTCCATCTTGCACTAGCAACTCATTGGAGTTAATCGTTATGTTACCCCCGTTTCCAGTTGCACCTATATCAGCATTAGAATCGGCCTTATCAGCATTGGCAAACAAGCCGCCAGGAGAACCATCAACAGCGTTGCTACCTATAACTTCTACAGTATCAGCATTTATTGTCAAATTTCCTCCCTTGCCTGTACCGAATGTGCCAGTGCCAACTTGTGCCCCATCCCGTACTAGTAAGGTTTTAGTGTTAATTGTCAAATCTCCTGCATTCCCTGTTGTGCCTTGGTTCTGAGTAGTCAACTTACTAGAAGAACCACCAACAGTATTGCTACCAATAACTTCCACAGTGTCAGCATTTACCTTTAAATTCCCGCTTGAACCTGCACCGAATGCGCCAGTGGCAACTTGTGCGCCATCCCGTACTAACAAGGTTTTCGTAGTAATTGTCAAATCTCCTGCATTCCCTGTTGCACCTTGGTAATTTTGAGTAGTCAACTTACTGGAAGAACCATCAACAGTATTGCTACCAATAACTTCTACAGTGTCAGCATTGACCTTCAAATTCCCGCCCTCACTTGCACCGAATGTGCCAGTGCTAACTTGTGCGCCATCCTGTACTAGCAAGGTTTTAGTGTTAATCGTCAAATCTCCTACATTTCCTTTTGCGCCTTGAGTATTTTGTTGAGCAAACAAGCCGCTTGCACCAATGATTTTAGTTGTGTCGGCATTTACAGTTAAAGAACCTCCCTTGCCTGCACCAAATGTGTCAGTGCTAACCTGTGCCCCATCCCGAACCAGTAACGAACCAGCTTTTATCGTCAAGTTTCCCCCATTACCGATTGCGTTTGCGTTTGTGGCAGCATACAAGTGACTTCTAAACTTACCATCGGCAGATGTACCAATCAATTGCATATTTTGTGCCGAAACATCCAAATTTCCAGCATTTCCGCTACCATATGTGCTAGCACCAACCTGTGCCCCATCCTGTACCAGTAATTCACGCGTATTAACAGTTAAATTCCCTCCATTGCCCACTGCTTGCGATCGCACCCTATTGAAGACATAGCTTCCAGACCCTACAACTTTTATTTCCCCTGTGGCATCGAGCGTAATATCTCCCGCAACAGAATTAACTGACCCCAAACCACTTCCTATTCCAGCACTCACTACGCTTTTGCCCGAAACTTCTAAATTCCGAGCGTTAACTGCAATACTTCCACCACCAGCAGCTTCTACATGTACACTAGATTTATTAGCTAAAGAAACATCTGCTCGCGTACTTTCAGCAGGAAAGCCCAAGCGAAAGTTGTTACCATCTATCTGAAGCCCTACAGTTCCGCTTGATCTCAATCCTCCCAACTCGACTCGACCACCATAAGCATTTAATTGACCACCATCCATATTGACATTGCCGCCTACTAGCAACAAACTCTTTCCATCTTCAACTCGTAAACCAGATACTTTAAAACCTGCTGGGTCTTTTCTTGCTGGCGCAGTTGAACTATTTTTAATCGGGGAAGCCGCAATTTGATTGAATAATAAGGCATTTGGATTTACTGTTAATAAGGGTGAAGGTGCTTCTGGATTCAAGGCGCTGAAAAATCCAAAATTGCCAAACCCAATGGCATTGGCTGTTGTGGCGACAAAGGAACCGCCGATGTTCAAACTAGCATGTTTACCAAAAATAATCCCATTGGGATTAAGTAGGAATAAGTTTGCTTTACCGTTAGCACGAATTAAGCCATCAATATTAGAAATTGACTTACCTGTTACTCGTGTCAAGATGTTCTGAATATCCAGTGGATTATTGAAGAAAGCAGTACTGCCATTGGGAACAGAGAACTCCCCAAAGCTGTGGAACAGATTAGCACCTCTTATGGTTCCACCCTCAATAATCCTGGTATTGCCCTCTAATTTCACATTGGAATTATTTGGCAGAGTACCGTCTGGGATGATTTGGGCAACTGAGATATTTGCATATAAGGCGATCGCACTGACAATGGCAATTCCTAGAGCTTGTAACCAGTCCAAACGCGCAGTTCTAAAAGACATTGCACTCTCCTATAGAAAAGGAAATTTAGCTTGTCAGCCTTAATCTTGAGTAGAAGTCAGAACTAGCCCTTTCAAGGTGACTCATAAAATAAGATTGTTTTTCTCAGCGCTACGGGCAGTTTGCTCAAGTCGGGAAACCCGCCCACGCAACTGCCCTCCTCTGTGCATCTGCGGTGTAAAAGTAATTTATTTAACCGCAGATGCACAGAGAACACAGAGATAAGAGGTTAAGGAAGAATTTATGGACTAAGATTTCCACCCACCTTGAAAGGGCTAGTCCTGTAAGTATCAAGACAATCAACCTATGTACAAGAAAGGATATTAGCAAATTGGCGTTACTGAATCAAGTGAATAAAATCATGTCACTGCTACCAATTAAAAATTAGTAAGGTTAGCAAGCTGGAAACAACTCTGATTCCCAACAGTGAATAAAATCATGTCACTGCTACCAATTAAGAATCAGAAGGAAGAAAACAAGCTTACCTTCAGTTCAAACCCCAATCTAAAACTCAGGGGAAAAACAATGTCTAACATCAAAAACCACGGAGTAGATATGAACAACAAGCAAATCAAAGACCTCTACAGCATCGAAGCTGTGCAAGACCTTGACCATGAAGCCGCTGCCACTATTAGTGGTGGTAGCTTAGACCTTTCCAACTTGAAGGATGGTAAAGGAAGGCGGTTAGATAATATCGCAAACCCACGACCCAGTTTAGGCAACTTTAACAATAAAGCATCTTGGTACGAGGTGACGGGTAAAAGAGATTGGATTGTCTACACTGGTCAGAAATTTACAGGTGAACACAGACGTCTGAAAGCAGGTACAAAAGGTAACTTCACTGGTCCTTTTAACAACGACATCGAATCTGTCAGACCTGCATAATCAGTTCTGGTCTATTTCATACCGTGTACTCGAATCCTTCAAAACCTCAAAGAAAAAAGAATGCTCTCACATAAGCTTTTAGCTGAGTAACATTCTTCTCTTGCAGTTCGTAGGAGCGAGGTCGTTTTCGCTCCTACTTTTTCATTCATATCAAGATAGCACAAATAAACGTAAACGGGTTCCCCCTTTTTTAAGGGGAGCCAGCGCTAGGACAGGGGTCTCCCCAAATGTAGTGATTGGCGTGGGTTAGGGAGAATCTAAAAGTGTCTAAAGTTACAGTAAAACACTTTTCAAACAACCTCTCAGTTCAAAGCCCAATCTAAAACTCAGAAGAGAAGCAATGTCTAACATCAATAAACACCGAGTAGATATGAACAACAACATATTAGCCCAATTGAACTTGAGCGCAGTTAATCAACTTAACGATGAGGTAGCTGCTACCTGTAGTGGTGGCGGGGTAGGAGGCCGTAACCCAGATGTAATTTTATTCAAAGATCCGGGTGAGAAAGGCGATCGCTTAGGACTCAAATCAAAGAAAGGTAAAGGCATTGCCAACATCGGGCTAGATAACGAAGGCAATCCTAACGGTTTCAACGATCAAACCTCATCGATTAAGATTATACGGGGTAGGTGGAATTTCTTTAGCGACTCAAATTTTAAAGGACAGTCCACTGGTGTTCTCGGACCAGGAAACTATGCTCTTGGGGCTAATAACGACGATATCACTTCCGCCTTGCGTGTAGGATAGATTTGACAAAAGAGCAATCTTAATAGTGATTTTTGTCTAGAGGGCAAAGCTGCCTCAGAGTATAGATTTCTGAGGCAGTCGAATATCCTGATTTTTGACAGTGAATAAACTAATCTCACTGCTATTAATTAAGAATTAGTAAGGTTAGCAAGCCGGAAACAACTCTGATTCCCAACAGTGAATAAAATTCAATCACTGCTACCAATTAAGAATCAGAAGGAAAAAAATAAGCTTACCTTCAATTCAAATTCCAATTTACAACTCAGGAGAAAAACAATGTCTAAACATCAACAACAACAGAGTAAGTATGAACAAGATTGAGCTGAGTCCACATCTTCAAGAACTTAGTTGTAAAAATGTTGCAGTCCCAGCGGCTTGAACCTAAAATTGTAAGCTTTTGTAACAGTTGAATAATTCTTGGCTGCGGTGGTGAAGAAAGCATAGAGCATAACCAAACTATTTTGCACTGGCTAAATGCTAATTCCGTAGAGAACCGAAACCGTGCAGCGCGACTGTCTTTACAGTCATTCTACAATCATCTTATTTTTTCAAGGAGGAAAATGTTATGAGTTTTTTGAAAAGATCTTTTAATCCAACTGCATGTTTAATATGTTTAGGATTTTTTACATTTACTGCATTACCTGCTTTAGCTGATAATTGCTCGAAAGAAGATAGAGTACCGTTGCCAGGATGTGTTAATGCAAAAATTATTCGTGGTGGAGCCAATATAATTAATAACTGTAATCATCCAGTTACTATAAAAGTTGATATAGCTGACAAAACCGATAAACGGGTAACTATTGGTGCCCACAAAAGAACTTTAGTCCCTGTTAGCGGTAGATATAAGTTGAGTTGTTGTCCCAGATATAATAAATGCAGTGGTTAACAATACGGCGTTGCTGAAAGCATGATGATTTTCAAGCTGTTGTTTACGGAAGCATTAGAGTAACACATTCCACATTTGCTAGATTTCATTATAAAATTGTACAGTGACTTTTCTCAGATAGTATTAACAGTGTTCAGCTATCAGTTACTTAAATATCAATAACTCAGTTAGTAGTTGTTCACTTTTAATTGAAGTCCAAGCTACCGCAGAACTACTTGAGAAATTAAATGAAGTTCCCTTACCAGCGATCATTCACTCGAAAGGCTGCCACTGGGTGGTATTTTCCGAGTCAAATTCAAGCTCAAAGCGATCGCACTGACAATCGCAATTTCTAAAGCTTGTAACTAGTCCAAACGCGCAGTTATAAAAGACATTGCACTCTCCTATAGAAAAGGAAATTTAGCTTGTCAGCCTCAATTAAGAGTATAAGTTAGGACTGACCCTTTCAAGGTGAACGTTTGTACTATCAAAAAAATAGCGTTCTTAACCCGATTTTGGTATTTTGACGATTGCGATGGCTACGCCTGCTGTTGGCAAAGCCTCTCGTAGAGAAGGCATCGCTTAATTTACAGTTCAAAAACAAAGGAGTTTAATGCATAAATTCTTTGTTCAATTTCAGCCGATGCCTAAAATGCTGTAAAAACTTTGATAGTACATATGCTCACCTTGAAAGGGGTAGGACTGTAAGTGTTAGGACAATCAACTTATACATACTTGTAGGGTTAAGAAGTTTTCCCTCGCTCCTATTTCTAAAATTGGAAATGCTATTTCCAAAATTGGAAATGTAGTTTCCGCTCATGACGATGCTTTCTTAGCTGACTTGGATTTATTCTTCTAGTTGTGAGGCAAACAGGAAATATCGCAGTCACAGAAGCATGTAAGAAAGAAGGTTACACCTTATTTACATAATTCTCACAGTGAATAAACCAACCTCACTGCTACCAATTAAGAATCAGAAGGAAGTAAGCAAGCTTACCCTCAGTTACAACCCCAATCTGAAACTCAGGAGAGAAACAATGTCTAACATCAACAACAACGGAGTAGATATGAACAAGAAAACATTAGCAGAATTGAGTTTCACCGCAGTGAAGGAACTTAACGATGAGATGGCTGCTACCTGTAGTGGTGGCGACGTAGGAGGCCCTGACCCAGATGTACTTTTGTTCAAAGATCCAAATCAGACAGGCCAGAGCTTAGGACTCAATTCAAAGACAGGTGAAGGCATTGCCAACATCGGGCTAGATAATGAAGGCAATGATAACGGTTTCAACGATCAAACCTCATCAATTAGGATTCTACGGGGTAGCTGGAATTTCTTTAGCGACTCAGATTTTAAAGGACAGTCTACTGGTGTTCTCGGACCAGGAAACTATGCTCTTGGGGCTAATAACGACAATATCACTTCTGCCTTGCGTGTAGCAGCCTAGATTTGACTTAAGAGCAACCTTTTGAGTGATTTTCGTCTAGAGGGCAAAGCTGCCTCAGAGTATAGATTTCTGAGGCAGTCTCAACAGTTTTCAACTATCAGTTATCAGTAAACTAATATCAATAACTTTACTAGTAATTGTTCCCGGTTCGCTGATAACTGTTTATTGTTCACTGATTTTTTAAACAATGAAATACTAAAGCGTACTGCAACACAATGAAGAAGATTGTGGTGCAGTAAGCCTAGCCAAAGTCGCCAAATACTAAGTTCCAATACCCAACCGAGTAGATATGAAAATAACACATTAGCCCAATTGAACTTGATCACAGTTAAAGAACTTAATGATGAGGTGGCTGTTACCTGTAGTGGGGGCGTTTTTTACAAAAATGGCCCTGATCCAGATGTAATTTTCTACAGAGATCCAAATTTACAAGGGGGTGAACTAAGGCTCAATGCATCGATAGGTGATGGCAATCCCAACATCGGGATAGAGAACGGCCGTGAAAATGGTTTCAAAGATAAAACCTCATCTATTAGGGTTCTACGGGGTATCTGGAATTTCTTTAAGGGCGCAGGTTTTAAAGGATAGTCTACTGGTATTTTGTCGCCAGGAAACTATAATCTTGGGAGTGAATACACAATCAATTCCGCCTTCCGTGTAGGGTAGATTTGACTTAAGAGCAACCTTAAGAGTGATTTTTGTCTAGAGGGCAAAGCTACCTCAGAGTATAGATTTCTGAGGCAGTTGAATATCCGTATTGATCTGTGTTGCCTCTACAGCATCAAAAACTTCAGTAATTTAACTATGAAATATTACAGCGTACTGCAACATAGTCAGGAAGACTGTGGGGCTGCAAGCCTAGCCACAGTTGCCAAACACTACGGACGCACCTTTGCCCTCAACCGCGTGCGAGAAGCAGTCGGCACAGGAGCGCGGGGAACCACGCTACTAGGTTTGAGACGAGGAGCAGAAACCCTGGGGTTCCATGCCCGTCAAGTTCAAGCTAGCCCAGAACTGTTTGAGAAATTAAATGAAGTTCCTTTGCCTGCCATCATTCACTGGAAAGGCTACCACTGGGTAGTATTTTACGGCCTAAAAGGGAAAAAATATGTGATTTCTGACCCCGCAGTTGGTATCCGTTATCTCACCTTAAAAGAGTTAATGGCGGGTTGGAGTGATGGTGTGATGCTGCTGCTGATGCCAGACGATAGCCGCTTTTATGAACAATCATCAGATAAAATTGGCGGTTTTGGGCGCTTCATTGCCCGGATAAAGCCCTATCGTAACCTTCTGATTCAGGCGATCGCAATCAACTTTGCGATCGGGTTGTTGTCCCTGGCTTCCCCTTTAATGATGCAACTCCTCACCGATGACGTGTTAGTGCGGGGAGATACTCAACTGCTAACAACGGTGGCAATTGGTGTGATTGCTATGAACCTAATTCAAAATGCCATTGGTTTAGTACAATCTCACCTGATTGGTCATTTTGGTCAACGGTTGCAATACGGGCTAATTCTAGAATACGGGCGAAAACTGTTGCGCTTACCCTTATCATATTTTGAAGCTCGTCGCAGTGGGGAAGTTGTTAGCCGGATTGCTGATGTTCATACCATCAATAATCTAGTTTCCCAAATTGTCCTTGGTTTACCCAGTCAATTTTTTGTGGCTCTGGTTTCCTTGGGTTTCATGCTTTTCTATAGTTGGGAACTTACTCTCGCTTCCGTTGCCGCCTTTATCATTGTCACAGGAGTCAACCTGCTTTTTCTTCCCGCCTTGCGCCAGAAAACTCGCAGCCTGATCGTTAAAGGTACAGAAAATCAAGGCTTTTTAGTCGAAACCTTTCGCGGTGTTCAAGTCCTGAAAACCACCCAAGCGACTCCGCAAGCTTGGCAAGAGTATCAGACAAATTTTGGTCGCATTGCAAACTTAGGCTGGACTACGATGAAGTTGGAGCTTTACAGCGGCACAGTCACTAGTATTCTTTCCAGATTGACGAGTATTGGCATACTTTGGTTAGGTTCTAGCTTAGTAATTAATCAGACATTATCCATCGGTCAATTGCTAGCGTACAGCGGTATGAGTGGTAGCTTTCTTGGCTTTTTATCGTCAGTAGTCGGACTAATTGATGAATTTATCACTGCTCAAATTGTCGTTCAACGCTTGACAGAAGTGATAGATTCTACGCCAGAAGATGAAAATGACTTTAAAAAACCTTGGGCAGAAATTCCTGGCAATGCAGATATTACTTGTTCTCAAGTTAACTTTCACCATGCTGGTAGAACTGACCTTTTAGAAAATTTTTCTTTAACTATCCCTGGTGGTAAAGTAATAGCCTTAATCGGTGAATCTGGCTGTGGGAAAAGCTCGTTAGGCAAATTAATTACTGGTTTATATCAAGTTCAATCTGGTAACATTCGTTATGGCATATACAACCAGCAAGACTTATCTTTAGAATGTTTGCGGCAGCAAGTCGTATTAGTTCCCCAAGAGCCTCATTTTTGGAGTCGTTCAATTGTTGAAAATTTTCACTTAAGTTATCCTAACATTAATTTTGAGCAGATAGTCCTTGCTTGCCAAATTGCTGGTGCAGATGAATTTATTAGCAAATTACCCGATAAATATCAAACTGTTTTAGGCGAATTTGGTGCAAATATTTCTGGTGGACAAAGACAGAGATTAGCTATAGCTAGAGCAATTGTGACTGACCCACCTGTATTAATTTTAGATGAATCCACAGGCGCTCTTGACCCAGTAAGTGAAACCAAAGTTTTGGATAGATTACTCAATCACCGTCAAGGTAGAACCACAATTATGATTAGCCACCGTCCTCAAGTTATCAAACGGGCTGATTGGATTGTGTTCCTTGAAGATGGACGCTTAAAAATTCAAGGAACTCCAGATGAATTACGTCATATTCCCGGAGAGCATTTAAGCTTTATTGATGAAATTTCTCCTTCTAATAATGGTAATGGATTGAAATCTTCTTTGATTTTTCGCAATTAGTTAATAGTTGTTGGTCAGTTTATATATACTCAACAGTTATGATTAGTAAATCTCCAAAAAACTTTTTACCTTTAGTTCAAGACAACGAGTTTCTCCCACCTATTAGCCGTTGGACTACATTTGGCGGACTAATTATCCTGTTTGTGTTATTGTTAGCTGTTCCGGTGGCTGCGGTTGTTAAATATAAAGTTACTGTCAAAGGGCAAGCTGTTGTCCGTCCTGCGGGTGAATTGCCAATTGTGCAAGCTGCGACAGAAGGACAGGTAATGCAGATTTACGTCAAAGAAAATCAAACGCTGCGAAAAGGAGATACAATTGCTACTATTGATGACTCTCGACTGCAAACCAAAAAAAACGAGCTGCAAACCAATATTCAACAAGCTAGGTTACAACTAATTCAAACCGTTCCCCAAATTAATGCAATAAATAGTCAAATTCGAGCCGAAAATGATCGCACCAATCGGACTATCGCCTCTGCGAAAGCTGAATTGCAGGGACGCGATCGCGATCATCAAGACAAAAAAATTACCACTATCACTGAACTTCAAGAAGCATCAGCCAATGTCAAAATGGCCCAAGAAGAATTATATGCAGGAGAAGCACAGTTACAATCAGCCCTAGCTAATCTCTACGCTACTGAGGCGGCTTTAGGAGCAGCGACATCAAAGCAGAACCGATATGAAAGTGCTGCCAGACAAGGGGCATTATCCCGCGACCAAGTAGAAGAAGTACAGCTGGCTGTCAAACAGCAACAACAAGCTGTACAGGCGCAAAAAGCAACTTATAAAGCCCAAGAAAAAACAAATGAACGGCTAAAACAAGCTGTTAATGGGGCTATTGCTAAACGCGATCGTGCTATTGCAGCTCTAAACCCAAGCAATGCAGATGTAGCAATTGCAACTGAACACATTTCTCAAGAAAAAGCCTCTGGGGAAGTGAATAAAGCAACCTTAGAAAGAGAACGTCAAACACTTATAAAGGAGAAAATTGAAACTGAAAAACAATTAGAGCGCCAAGAGAACGAACTCAAGCAAGTTGAAATCGACCTGAAGCAAACTACTATTACGGCTACAGCAGACGGGATTATTTCCAAGCTAAATTTGAGAAACCCCGGTCAAACTCTCCGGGCAGGGGAGGAAGTTGTCCAAATTGTTCCCGCTCATGCACCTTTAGTTATCAAAGCCGCTGTAGGTTCTGAGGAAAAAGGTAAGATAAAAATCGGTCAAAAGGTGCAAATGCGAGTTAGTGCTTGTCCTTATCCCGATTACGGCACTCTTAAAGGCGAAGTAAAAGCGATTTCCCCAGATGCTATTAGTTCGCAAAAAAACGATGCAAATGCTGATACAAACTCTACTCCTAAAGCAACTGCTGTTGGCGCTTTTTACGAAGTCACTATTCAGCCAGAGAAACTTACATTAGGTCGCACTTCAAAGAAATGTCAAATTCAATTGGGTATGGATGGCAGAGTTGATATTATTACCCGCGAAGAAACTGTACTGCAATTCTTGCTCCGCATGGCAAGATTAATTACGGATTTGTGACGTTGACGAAGGTTTCAATTGACCTCTTCGCCACTATAGCGCTTCTCGTTTGTATGCAATACACTCTGACCTCTCTCCTAAAGGAGAGAGGCTTTAAAACTTACTCCCCTTCCCTTGCAGGGAAGGGGCTGTTCTTGTTAGGTCTGTATTCCATGCAATTGAGAAGTGCTATATTACAGTTTACTCGTTGCAGCCTCGCTACTTTTACCCCTTCTTATAATTCAGGACTTACGCAAAAAGGCAGTGAAGGCTTTGATTTACCGTAGAGGCAATTCATGAATTGCCCCTACATTTCGTACTTGATGCGTAAGTCCTATAATTAATAGAAGATAGTTTTACATTACTCAATTAATGATTGTGGAGTAGTGGAAAACTCCCGGCGATTTTGAATAAATATAACTACAACACCACTTGCAACTACGCTAAAAGCTGAGGGAATAAATGGTGTCCATAACCCTTGTTTTAAAAGAGCGATCGCACAAACTCCATATAAAATCACAACTGTCACAAAGATGGCGCCTCTATTATCTGACCGCGAACGAACGCGCCAAACAATCAGACTCCCAACTACAGACCAGCCGCATATCCAGAGAATATCACCCCAGAAAGGCAAAACCCAAAAAATTGGACGTTTATCTAAAACTGCGCTCAAAACTTGGCTGACCATTTGTGCTTGTATAAATACCCCCGGTATTTGTTGGTAATCTTGCTGTGCAGTACTGTAGGGAGTTGACCAAGTATCGCTGACAGGGTTAGCTGTCACTCCAATGATAACTACCTTATCTTTAAGTAGATCAGGATTAACTTTATCGCTCAATACATCTTCAAGGGAAACTCTCTGATAATCAGTATTACGGTAATTGACAAGTATTTGATTGCCGCCTAAATTAACTCCTTGTTGATAGCCACCACTGCGACCAAATTTTAAACCTTTAAAGACTTTAGAGCCAAACTGTATATAATTTTCATTAACTTTAGGTTGAATATTTTCGTAAGATAAGTAACCAGCAGCTAATTGCAACGAGAGCGAATAAGGCGTTGTACAAGTCGAAGAAGGCTCTTGTGGCATCATCAAAATTTGGCGACGGACGATACCATCTGGGTCTTGAATTGCGTCAGCAAAACCCTGACGTTCTACAGGTACTTCTTTCGGAGGTTTAACACCTTGGGGGTCATATTTACTATCGGGGGTTTTGCAGGTAACAAGAACATTCTCTTTGCTAATTTCTGTGGAAAGTTTTATTGGTTGTAGTTTATTTGGTGGGTCGGCAAAGTCTCTGTAAATATCTATTCCAATAACTCGCGGTTGATACTTTTGTAATTTCTTAAGTAATGTCGCTAAGGTACTATCCGAAATTGATTTATGCCCTAGCGTTGTCTCTTGTCGAGATTGAATATCTTTTTCAGTGATTTCTACAATTATTAACCTTGGATCTGGGTCTTCCTTGGGTCGCAGCCGTAGCATTTGATCAAAAGTTTGCAGTTCGATTTTCTCAAAGGCTCCCAAGTATCTCAAACCTACTGTTGAAACAGCCACAATAAAAGTACTAATTAGTACAGTCCAAAATTTCGTTTTTGGGATTGCAATTTTACCTTTTGTCGAAACTTGACCCCTAAATTTAGTATCACCAAAATTGCCAGATAGTTCTTGCCACGTAGTAGGAACAGTTGTAGGATTTTGACAGATGACTGGCAACCAACTGGCGCAAGGAAATTCATTTTCCAATCCCTGAAGTCTTTCTCGTGCTTCTCGTACAGCTAGGTAAAGTGGTTTGCCACCTGCAAAGGCAATAAGAAAGTTTTTTAATAACTCCTGTGCTATTAAATCTGGCACCCTTTCCCGCATTATAATTATTTGGGGAATGTTCAAATCAGCTAAATTTATTGCCAAACCAATTCCGTCACAAGAATTGAAAATTGCCAGTTTTAAGCCACGACTAATTGCTGTATTAAGTGCATTTTTAAGCTGGGGAATTGTTAAACTTTCTGTCTGATTGATGTAAATTTTTCCTATTTCTCCATGAGCAATACTAGTACTGTGTCCTGCAAAAAATAGGATATCCCAATCTAGATCCCATAGATGCTCATCAAGTTCTTTACGTGTTGGTTCGATAAGAAACGTAGTTTGGGCACCTGTTAAACCTTGTAACAAAGCGCCGTCTTGCTCAATATCAATACCAACGCTATTGCCTAGAATTGCCAAAATCTTGACTTTACCTGTAGGAGATTTTGGCAATACCTGAGGAGACACATATTGATGATTGCTTAAAGCTAATTCAGCTTGAGGGTAATCTTTAAAAAAATCCCACAGATGCCAAGGCAACCGATGCACTAGAACTATATCCGTTTCAATAATAATTCTAATTTCATCATCCCGATTAAGTAGAGTCCGCAACTGCCGCTCAATATTCTGAAATGACTCAAATTTCAACCAAGCATTCATATTTGCTTGCAGCTGTTGACACACTTCATCGAAGTCATTCACAGAAATATTGGTTATATCTTGCGAATGCACTTTTATACGCTGATTGCTACCCAGATGTTGATGCACAGCTTCGTAGAGTAACTGCCATCTGTGGTAGAGTTGGCTTAGTTCTGGTACTGCTGGCAGACTCCCTGTTAATTTTACGAGTAAAAATTGGTTATGATGCCAAAGTTGAGCTGTGACAACAGGAAATCCCTTATTTAAATCTCCTCCTAACAAACTGAATATAACTAGCTTATTCATAAGTCAAGTGAACTCTGCGATTTGTAGTTAACTAATGACTAATCAACGCCAATTTGACGCCGCTAGCTCTCAGGGCAAACCCATCTAAAGTATAATAATCCTTGAATAGCAAGGGTTTGCGCGTTTCATTATTTAGGCTATTTTTTCATTAAGATCCTTATTTAACAAAGGTTTCAAGGATTACGTGCGTTTGCCTTGCACAACCTTCAAAAACATTGTCCAATAATTTCTTTATTTTTCTAGAGAATTAGCTTCTATTACCTATTCAAATTCTTCAGCAATTTATTGCTCGTGTGATTGATACAGTTTCTGGAAAAAGTCATAGGAGTTATGCATTTTCTGTCAACAAATGCCATCGGACTATTAGCTCTAGTATTTATTGGGCAGCTAGCTGCTATATCAGCTAGCTGGCATTGCGCGTAGCTATTGTCCTGAATTTTTACTTGCTTATGCTCAATTTGAAATTTCATGAGGATGCACCTGGGGTAATCTTTGGGAATTGGGTGTGAATCAACCAAGCGTAGGATTAGCTGTAAGGAGTTGAAAACAAGGAAATGATTAGTACTACAACTTTAAACGGTTGCAACGATCTGTTCAATCCGCTTTATTAATATATTATAAGGTTTAATACAAACAACGCATTAACCTTCTGTGGCAAGTTAATGGCCTAACTCAGCTAACCCAATTACAGACTTATGCAATCAAGTTGGCATAAGTGTGAAATGTATTGTCTACCTGATCTCTATACCTTATAAAAGTCACAATAATCAATATGCTATCGCTAAATCCCCGACTTATAGCCATGATTATTATCTTTTCAGATAAATTAAATTCCGATAGTGTGAGTTGGTCAACACAATCGCTTAAAATGCTATATTTTGTAAGGTTTTGAGTGATTAGATGAGCAGTTTTGTGTTCGTAAAACTTTAACTTTTTCTCAAGATAAATTTAGTTTTATATACCCAATAAATGAGTTTTATTAATCTTAATAAAGAATTATTCAGTTTGAGATAAACTAATTCATACTTTGGGAAAACAGTTGATTTATTATACTTATAGTTACATCAATTTTTAGAATTATCTAGATAATTCTAAAATCTTTGTTAGTTTTTATCAGTAAATAAGATGCGTTTACCCTGGCTGGCTCCTAATGACTAAATCATGAAATTTTCTGTTATTTGATCATTATTCAGAGCAACCTGGATGCTAAAACATTCTCCCACTTTCCCATCAAAGAGTTTCAATTGCACGTAGATATCTTGAACTCTTACTTGTACTTGTTGAATTATTTCCCCTTGATCGGAAAGTAGAACTAGCTTGCTATTAGCAGGTAGATAAGGTTGATTACAAACTGGATGTAGCTGCACGCGAATACTAACTTGTTGGTTTGCCTTTGGTATTAAAGCAACTAATAAAATAACTTTTTGAGCCTCTATTTCCATTCCTAAGTCAATCAGCTTGGCGCGTTTGATAGCGGCAGCATTGAATCCAGAATAACTACGGAAATTAAAAGTTAGGTTACTGGAGTTTGGCTCAAAAAAAGTCTCTAGAGCTTGCCAAGAAGTATCGTAAATCTGCTCCAGCCAACGACTGAGATTCACTTGTACTTGGGGAAATTGCGCTCGCTGTAGCTGTTGATACAACCATTGTCTCCACTGTTCATTCTCTAGTAGCATTCCCCAGGTTGTAAATGGTACTGCCAGTCTAAAAAAGGTTACAGAGGAATTGCTTAACAGTTGCTGCACATATTCTACTTCAGCAGTCGATAATTCTGGTAGTGGAGCGATCGCAGCTTTCATCTCCTCTGTTGGACAAAATTGGTAGGTCATCCAAAAAGCATTAAGGTCTTTAATTAAGTGCCGTGCATCTATACAATAAGTCCTATCTACTTGGTCATAGTGTGCCAATGATTTAAGTTCAGTATGGGTTATGTAGCCCCAAATTCTTACCCACTCGCCATCTGGTGTGACTTGTACTGCTAAATAATAGTCTGCTGCCCAAGTGGGAATGTCTACCCATTCTTGAGGAACTTCTAGCTCGCTATCATCAATTGCCTCGCTGGGAATTAAAACGACTCGCTTTTCTTTTAACAAAATTGCTGTGCCATTGACAAATTCCCAAAAAGCAGGAATACCAGGGGAACTGTACCAGATACTTGCTTGTGGAACATATTCAGCTTTTACCCAATTCAAAAACGCATGAAGGCAAATTTGATTCATGTAAGCACGCCAGCGACTGCTAGGTGTGGCGTAAATTTGGCTTTCTTGCCAAGAACTCCTCTGTAATGATGGTAATATTTCTAACAATAGTTCCTGCGGTTCTGTAAAAGCCAAAGTCATTTTTTCTACCTCATCTTTCATCACGTTAGATAGCCTCGCCATACTTAACTTTCAACCATTCTTCCAAAGCGCTACTCATATTATTAACTAGGTTGGAAGTCACAGAAATATTGAGGGTATCTTGACTCCATTGGATCAATGCTGCCAGCATTGATTCTCTAGCTTTCATCAGCCGGCGAGAAACAGTAGACTGACTCATTTGTAAGCGTTGTATAATTTGTGGCTGAGTCAGCCCCTGTTGATAGTAAAGTTGAAGTATTTCCTGGGTTATTACATCCATATTTTGTAAAGCTTTTAACAAGACAGCTTGAATCTGAAATTGTTGATTTTGTAGGTTTTGGGCATCCTCTTGGGCTATCATCTCAGCGATTAATGAGTCAGAAGATGGATCTGGCAAATCAAAAGTTGTTGTGGCATCATTTTCTGATATCACTAAATTTAAAGAACTAACGGGTGGATACAGATAAGCACGCACGTAGATAGCTGACTGGGTTAACCACTGTTCAATTTTCTCTCTCGTGCATTGTGGAGTTGGTTGAGTTAATTGATTTTGTCGTTCGCGGTTGTAGAGGTTGGCAACAGCTTCCCAAAGCTGGCGCTCTGGTTCAGGTAGTGCCCTTGTGCCTCCTGGTTGGTTTTGGACATACAGTTCTTTGAAACAAGTCCAAGCTAGCCGATATTGGGCAATTAGAATAGGTGATAATCCTGCTTGCTCAAGGGCTTCTAAGAACTGCTTTTTGCTTATTTTGCGTAACAATGCCCAATTTGTGCAAATATCAGCTTCCTTGCGTTGACGTAAAATGTCTTTTAACCGACTAGGAATTGCTATAATGGTATAGGCTTTTAAACTAGAGCATTTTTCTGGGTTAAAGTTTTTGAGAATTGTTTCGATTTCAGCATTCGCCATTTGAAAATAATCTGCTAGGCTGTATTGGCTATTTGTAAATCTGGCAATTGTTTTTTTGGCAGCCCAATAATTTGGTTCCTGTAAATAAGCAGACAGATGCATTCTAGCAAGGCTATTAAATTGCTCTCGCCATTGCTTGTACCAATGTAACGCCCAAAAGTTTTCTGAGTTAGGGACGAATGGTGAACACTGCAAACAAGTTTGGATACTTCGATACAGTTTGGTATCAATCAGCCATTTGCTGAATCTGTCTCCTTCCAACTCAACGAAGGTTGAGAACATCTCCGTAATTTCTTGGCGAGGACGCATAAGCAGTTAAAAATTTAAATTGATCCGAACTTCAGCAATTATCAAATAGATATTTTTATTTAGCTTTTCATATCATCAAGCAAGATTACGCACATTTTACAGTATGATGGGTAAAGGTTTCTGTCTAACTAGGATTTGACTGTCTAAATAGTATGAATTATTACCTGTTAAACTCATCTCGATAATCTCCTAGTTTAGAATGCAGGCGCGATCGTGCCTTTGTAGGTAGCGTTTATAAAACTTTTTCCATGAACCTATCCCACTAATAAAACTCTTTGAATCCAAATATGAATAGTAGCAAGATCAAGAAATGCATCAAAATATACTTTTCGACGTTCCCAGCGAACAACTAAACGACGGTGTTTCCGTTGATACCAAGCAAAATAACGTTCTTGCTGGTATCTTGTCACAGATATCTTGATGGGTCTACCAATATGTTTTCTTAGTTTTCCAAACTATGAATTGGTATTTGGGGTCGAATCCCTCGTTTGCGTAGACTCGCACGTTGTTGTTTCGAGTCATACCCCTTATTGGCAGCCAAAACTCTAACTCATAACCGATGTCTACCGCGTTTCAAGGTTTTTAATTTGACTTTATCTAGTAAAGGTAATATCTGTTCCCTTTCCTCGTCGATGATTTTTGTGGGTGATACTCTTTTGAAGGAGAATTATTGGTTAGAGTTTGATTATAAATTATTCTATATATGTAATATGGCTATCAAACATCCTGTTTTACTTGCACTGTTACCACTCTCGATTATCTGTGTTGGTAAGGGTTCCAGCTCTGCACTCCATTCGCCAATACCAACAGTACTAGCACTGACCAAGGACAACCAAAAGTCTCCATCAATTATTTTCTTCCTGCCCAAGGAACGCCCTCAGCCTGGAGTCGGCTGGTCAATCACCACTACTTCTGGGAAGGCAGAATTAGCCCTGGCACGCCATTTAGTGAATATAGGTGCAAAGGAATATGTCGCGTGGTGGTGTCCGCACTGTCACGAACAGAAGCAGCTTTTTGGCAAACAAGCCTACCAGATTATCAACGACAGTATTAAAGTTGAGTGCGACCGCCGTGGTATCAATCCCCACCCAGACTTGTGCAAGGCAGCGAAAGTCCCCGGTGTACCAACTTGGATTATCAATGGACATCAGTATAGTGGCGTACAAAATCTGAAAGACTTAGCTAAAGCTTCTGGTTATAACGGGGATATGAACTTTCGGTACATCCAAAGCGAATAAAGAGTGTGTGTCGTGCAGTGTGGTTGCCATATTTTTGATATCATCCCGGTGTGCGCCTGATTTTCGCAGGGTTTCGCTGTGCTGCTGATTAAGTAACGGGTTAGCAATAGCACTTAAGCACTTACTTGCTATCATCCTATTGGGAAAATGCCTAAAAATAGCTCTAAAGCTTGAGCAATATAGCTCAGGCATGATTTTATTAGCTATGACTATGTGTTTCACTGATTGGGGTAAAGGTCTGCCATCAAAAGTAACCTATTACGGCAAGCATACGGAGGTTTCATGTCGATATCTAAAGCTGTTAACAGCAAGGTTACTTCTCAAAACAGCGTTGAAAAACGCTTACAGATAAAGCGTTTGGTAGGAGCAACTCAAATAGTTGCACCTAATGCTGGGAGTGATGTAGTTAAGGGATTAACTCAAACACCTAAATCTCTACCCCCCTGTTACTTTTATGATGACCGTGGTTCTAATCTGTTTGAGCAAATTTGTGATTTACCAGAATATTATCTCACACGCACAGAAACAACGATTTTACAGCAGTATGCTGGCGAAATTGCCAAGATAACTGGCGCTTGTGAATTGGTAGAACTTGGCAGTGGCAGTTCTAGCAAAACCCGCATTTTACTAGATGCCTACCAGCAGCTAGGCTATCCCCTGCACTACCTACCAATTGATGTATGTGCAGGTATATTGGAAAGTAGTGCTAAACAGTTATTAGAAGATTATCCCTTACTGCAAGTTTATGCACTAGCGGGAACCTATGAATTAGCCCTTGCACAACTCCTACCAACGCAATTACCCAGTAGGATGATTTGTTTTATTGGTAGCACTTTAGGTAATCTGACACCTGGTGAGTGTGATATGTTCTTCTCTCAAATTACAGAAGCCTTACAAGTAGGTGAGTATTTCTTGTTAGGGATAGATTTACGAAAGCCGAAACAGATTTTGGAACCAGCTTATAACGACAGCCAAGGAGTGACGGCAGCATTTAACCTCAATATGCTGGAACATTTAAATCAGCGATTTGAGGGGAATTTTGACACCACCCAGTTTGAACACTGGGCATTTTACAATGAAAGTGAGCATCAAATAGAAATGCATTTACGCAGCCTGCGATCGCAAGTTGTACAATTACGCGCTCTTAACCTCAAGCTTAATTTTGCATTAGGTGAGACTATCCTCACCGAAATTTCTCGCAAATTTGACCTTAATACTATCAAGCAGCAACTCACTGCACAGGGTTTATTACCTCTTGATGTGTGGACAGATCCAAATCAATGGTTTGGTTTACTGCTGTGTCAACTGCAAGCATAAAGCAAATCAGGCTATGCCTCACATATATAGGGATTCTCAGTTGAGTCCAATATAGACTTAACAAAAATAGCTCCTTCCCTACAAGCGTTGGGAAGTAACACTCCAAGCCTCTCTCCTAAAAGGAGAGAGGCTTGGAGAGAAGTCAAAGTATATTGCATCAAAACAATAACTGTGATAAATGATATTTGTCCCACCCTAACAAGAGAGAACAATTAAAATCTCTCTTATTAGGGTAATATTTTCACTAGGTAATGTTGTATATCATGTATTAATGCATATCCCTATCAGCTCAAACAAGTAAACTAAATCTTTAGCTACTAATTATTGTTGCATCGAAGGTGTGGGAAAAATTCTACTGAATATAGGAACCCGTGGCTTAGGCTTAGTTACAGTTATATTCGCATTAGCAGCAGAAGAGTTATTAGCTGCCTCAGAGAGGATAGGTGGTTTGCTATTAGTAGAATTTGCAAAATCACTCAATTGGATAGCGGATGGTGAATTTAAAGATACGGAAGTAATATTATTAGTATTTTGGCTGTTGGATTTTACCGGAGTTTGAGCTTGAGATGGAGTAACGATGAAAGTTGAACTTGTTCCTATTACCAGTATTAGCAGATTAGAAATATATTGTGGCATGGGAATTTAGAAAATGGGTTGATAAATATTCAAAGATTAAAGAAGTTGTGTTTGTTCTTAATTGGAAATAAAACCGTTATTTTCCAAAATAAATGATTCCGCTGTCAAATAAAACCTGATTCCAGCGATTTTTAAATAAATAGATTACTAGCGTATGCTTCACATTTGAACATAGCTTAGTACATTGATTCACTCACAAAAACCTAACCCCCTCAGTTACCTTGACTACAAGGTAAGAAGAAGCTAAACTTCTGTCTTTTAAAAGGAGAGCGGTTATTCTTGGATTACGGAATCGGTCTTATAGAGAGTCTATAAATAGAGACACGTGAAATAATTGAAGTTTTGTCATCAACTAAGCCAGCACAACTATTAATAATTTAGTTGTATTTATCTTGTTACTAAAAGAGAAATTTTACTGAAATTTTTGAAATAGCTGATTTTCAGTAAATCAGCTATTAATTCGCATATTTGATAAATGACAACAAACAATATATAAAGTTTTCATAAAACGTGAGTTTTATGAAGTTCCTTTCATAAAAAATATGTGTAGGCGTCCAGGGACGGATACTAATCTGACTATGTTATAGAAATACTGAAAAAATTGTTTGCTGACAGATGCTGTCGCGCTCGGTTGATGATCGGTGAAGGAGACAAACAGCACAATCACAGCAGCCGAGCTTACGAAAACTAGAAAGCCATAAAAGCTTGATTCACTCGAAAAGCTCATTCGCTGCTGTGTTTGGTCTGTACGTCTGGGTTGGACTCCAGACCGCGACGTGAGATGATCTTACGTTTTGCCAGTGAGTTATTCCGGCTCATCAGGCGGGGTAATTTTGGTAAAGTAGATTTTAGATTTGGTATTTGTATGTGGCGATCGCGTTTAAGGGATGAGCGCGATGGCGCGTAATTACTGAAGCGAATCTATATAGTATTGCGCGGTTAGCCATAACTACTTCGTATTCATCCTCCCAGCCTCTGGTGTCAATCTTTTCCCAGGTGTTGTGAGCATTAGGATCTGCTGCTGACGCGGGAACGTCTACTAATCCGAGGTAGTTCCCCAAAAGACCATCTTCGGAATCTCATTGCCGACAAGATAATTCTTCGTGCATCGTGAATCATTAGCCACTTAGACTCTTGCACGAGTTGCACTGATGCCATTAGCGCCAGACTGTAGCTAATGCCCTTGGCAATTGCCGGAACTGGAGAAAGTGCCGTTAGCCAAAAAGCGGCTGCGTTAACTAGCAAACAGTTGGTTTTTCCCCACTGAGAAGCCATGAAAGCACCCTTCCCAAAACAATCAAAACTGCGATCGCAATAAGCAAGGCATAATAATCTGGTGACGATAGCTTCAGAAACGGACGGATGGCATCATCAGTAAGCAGTGCAAGGACTAACCCAACACTAGACATAATATAGAGGGAGCAACGCGAATATGGCATGATCACCCCGATTGCAAGATTACCTGCATCAAAAAAAGGACGTTCTTAAGAACGTCCCCGTAGTAAAATTCACAAACAATCGATATTAGAGATATTGGAGAGCGACTATAGCTCCTTCAAGAAATCAATTATCGCTTGTTGATCATAAGGTGTCAGATAACGGAAACGACCGATAACTTCGCGTGCTTCACTTCGATGAGTTTTTGAAATAGCACTGTTATAAGGTGGGCAAATGACATCCTTAGGCGATGAGCCATAGTTGATAACATTGCCGATTTTATTGAAGACTTTGCCACCCGGAGGAACAGGGCATCCTCCACCCGGCAGCTTAGAGGTCTTATAGTCATCGGGTGCAGGCAGGTCATGTAGCTCAATCGCTGCCCGAAGCGCATCGTCTACCGAACGAACAACCAATGGTGCATTGGTCACTTCCCTATTGGTAAACACAGTACCCGCAGGCGTTGTGTCACGGGTGAGGGTACTCAAGTAGACGCTACCATCATGCAAGAATGGAGGACCAACCTTACCAATCCCCATCAGAGGCGGTGTACGGAACTCTTCACCCTTAGCAGTTGCTTTCTGGTTTGAGAAGATATCATCAGTTAGGTTACGAGGCAGATCATACGTTTTGAAGTTCAATCGGTTACTACGAACAACCGTGGTTCGGCTCACAAGGATTGGATCACGTGGAGTTGGTGCAAACCGTTCAGCATCAATAATGGGGCCTTTATGCAGAATCAGATCCGAGAAAATTGGTGCCCAACGGTAACTAAGAATGTCTACAACCGCTGCTGCATCAGTACCCAAGGATGGATCACCAGCAGCAGGCGATCGACCAGTTCTTTGAACTGGAGTATGGCAGCTTACACAACTCACCATGCGATCGCTCTGGTTAATGGCATTGGGATCACGACCATCGCCCCTGCTAGGCATACGACCGGGGATCATCCGGTTGGCAAAGGCAGTGAGATCAATACCAAAAAGCTGCGCTCCCCGTTGAACACTGGCTGCACGACTGTAGTCAGAACGAGGTTGAGAGGGATTTTTGGAATTTAGCACCGCCAAGAGGTTGGAGCCAAATTCTGGGGGAGCCGTCAGGCGCAAGAAATTGCGCTCACTGAATGGGGTGCTAAGGTGAAACTCCGGATCATCTATTGGATTTTTGCAGTTCTTATTGTAGGGAGCAATCTTGGGATCAGCAATTTTGATCTCATTATTGTTAGCCAAGCTTGTAATGCCAAGCTCACCTTGCAAGCCCCCAATGATAAACTGTAGTATCTCCGCGCCATTGGCACGTAAGCCAAAACGCCCTACCCCAGAGACTAGGGCGTTGGGTTGGTTAGGTGGCGCATTGGCAGGAATCATATTCACCTTACCTGTGACACAATCACCGTTGCACTGGAATACAGCAGTTTTCAAAGACGATTTGCCGCCTCGAGTGTCAGAGGGATCAGGAGCGTTTGTAATGTCCTGGTTTGGAACAGCCTCCATCAGCCCACGACCGATATAGGGGGGGCCAGCGCGTTCACCGACACCACGTCTAAATCCACTTGAACTCAGGCCCGTAGTTGGATTAATTGTGCCAAGGTTTCGGTCTTGGGCGATGCTTGGGATTGCATCTGGTTTGCAATCTATACTGCGATCAAAAGCTTTAAGTTCAGCAATCGGAGGGCGTGTATGCTGCACAAAACCACCAAAATTCTGTGCATTACCTGTGATGGGATTTTTAGTACCATCTAGCTGATCGTAAGATTTGGTCGGATCGACCGCTTCAACCGACGGTGAAAAGTCCCCGAAAATCGTAAAGGCTGCGGTTCGCCCGGTATTATTGATCGCATCCAAGGCTGGGTCGGCCTTACTAACGATATTCGAGTAAACATAACCGTTTGGATCGACTGGATCTAAGCGAACACCAGCCGATCTACCACCATTCTTGGTATCACCCGACGTAAAACTGAAGTTGGTGGGGGTTGACCGTCCAGCTCGAGTGACGTTAGAGATACCCGTGACCAGCCCCGCATCGGGAACCGACTCAAGGTTATTCAAGTGACAGCCCGCGCATCGGGTTTGGTTAGCCATCGCCCCTGCGCCTTCCTTAACGGTCTCTGGGTTGGTAAAAAACCACGACCCTTCTACCAGTTTCTGGCGAGCTGATTGCGAAACAGAAGGATAAAGCAATCGATCTAACTGGGGCGCCGTCCTCAGGGGAGCAAGTCCCACGTCGCCATAGGTATCGCGACGGAGACGCTCTGCTGGACGAAGAGGTTTATTCGGAGGTGCAACCACGAAGCCTGAACTAACTTCGGCTCGTCGCTGTGCAAGTAACGTGGCATCATTGGGAATGTTGGTACGAAACTGACCAAAAACTTTGTGTGGGAAAACAAAAGAAATGAACACTGAAAGGCTAAGTGATAAACCTACTATCAACAAAACACTCAGAAGTTTAAGTCTTCGCATTACGTTTTTCAGCCTTATTCAAGATTGACTAAGACATGCTGAAAATCACAAATCCCATATTTGGATTTTTAGCCTGTCTATGCTACTAAGTATGAAAACTAACAAGCTATTGGTACCAATGCTCAGACCTAGATTTCGCAAAACCTAAGAGTAATTACATATAGACTTTACGACAATACTAAAGTCAAGCGATTTAGTCTAAATATTTCTACATAAAAAGTCCACTTGAGTGTCGAAGGAATTTATAGTGTTGTGTCCATTTTGACTGGGGTTTTACGTTTTGCCTTACTTTGTATTGACACTCTTGTGTTGGGCTATTTTGGCAAAAGCTAGACTAACTCGGCTTTGTTGGCGAAAGTATTGCTATATACCAATACGCTTGGGTTGTAGCTTGCTTGTCTAGTAGGGGTACGTAGTGAAACCCAACAAAGTCCCAAAAAATGTTGGGTTACTCTTCTCCTGTCGGAGACGCTACGCGAACGAGAAGCCGCCCTCCGGGCGTCTACGCCCCTCAAACGCCACTTGCTTCTCCCTACAGCCCTTTGGGCATCCTACGGCAGGCGCTAGCCTCTCCCAATGTGAGAAGGGGAGACGCGCAAGGGACAAGCCGGGAAACCCGTTCAACACAGTGGTTCCCCAACCTAAGTAGGTTAAGGTTTTTGGCTTTAACTCAAGCGTATTGTGCTATATACTAGAGCAGTTGTTCTTATTTTAATATTATCAAAAGGGCGTATTTGCTTGTAAATGCAAGGTTTTTTCTAACTGCGGATGCTTGAAGCGAAGTTCCCTAGCGTGCAAATGTAAGCGCCTGGTAACTGCACAGCATCCGTAAAGCTGATCGCCTAAAATAGCTACCCCAAGTCCTCGCACATCAGCTGCATGAACCCTCAACTGATGAGTGCGTCCTGTTAGCGGCGTAAATTCTACGCGGGTGTAGTCTCCTTGTCTCGCCATTACCTGGAAGTGTGTCAAGCTGGGTTTACCATGCTGCCAATCAACTTTTTGCTCAGGGCGATTTTCCGGATCTCCCCACAATGGCAAGTCAATCACACCTTGCTCAACTGTTACAGCACCGGAAAGTATCGCTTCATAAACCTTATGAACTTGCCGTTGCTGAAACTGCTGGCTGAGTTGCCGATGGGTTTGGCGATCGCGTGCCAACAACAGAATCCCAGAAGTTTCCTGATCTAGGCGATGCACAGATGCAAGCGCCATGCCATCAGCTAACAAATGACGTAAGCGACTCAAAACACTATCTTGGCGATCGCGATAACGACCAGGCACCGAAAGTAACCCAGCAGGCTTGTTTACAGCAATCAGCCATTCGTCTTGATAAATAATCGGGATCTCTGCCTTGATAGGGGAGAAGGCTGGAAAATTACAACGTTTTTCATTGGAGTCAAACACATTGGATCTATGCAAATGTGTTAATGTACTTAATAAGAATGGGGTTGTTGTATGAAAATCTTTATTAGGGATGGAAATACGTCTTAACCCTGAGAGCAAAAACCCCATCAATGGCTGACATCGCTCGGCACATGCTCCATAAAATTCTCCCTGGATTTTATTCTGATTTACTGAAGACGCACCCCACCAAAATTCCGCCATTGCCAGTGGTTTGAGATTATGTGTTGCCGCATAATGTAGCAGCTTGGGGGCACAACAGTCTCCTGTGCCAGTGGGGAAGCCTCCTGACATCAATTGCTGCAATGATCGCGATCGCCCGGAAAAATTGGTCAGGCTGTAGCTAGCGTGCATCTGAGCTTGGAGTTGACAGGACAGTGCTTTACGCTGTTGTTTGAGTTCGCTAATTCGCACATCCGTCGCTGCAATTAACTGCTGGAGGGGCTGTAATACCGCATTTTGCTGGCGTTTAAGTTGTCGTCGCTCAATTTTCTGCTGACGACTCTCTTCGTCGAGTTGTTCAAGGGCAATAGTGAGTGCTTTTGGAGTGAGTGTATTGCAAATTTGCTGACGTTTTTCTTGTCGTTGATGTTTGCAATGGCGATGGCGATCGCTCATTGTTTGCAACTGCTGCTCAAACTCATCAAACAGGGTTTCATAGTGCTGGCGTTCAGTTAGTTGCTTCAAGGTAATAATTTCTTGTTTAATCGCGTCCAACTGTGCCAGAGTGCGGGCTTCCTCTAAAGCAACTTCCTCTCTTCCTGGAATTGGCGGCACCCAACCCTCAACCACACTGCAACCATTCAAAAGACCGGAAAAGGCTTTGAGTACCCGTTGTTCGCCATTAGAAAATTCAACCAATAGTATCCCATACATCTTGCCTTCAGAAGAATAACAGTCATTGTTGGCAAGATGTTGCATTAGTCCGTGGGCGATCGCTTCCGACATTGAGGTGCGGGGTAATCTTAGGCGATCGCCACTTTCAGGACAACGCCCTTCGTACCAATAGCTACAAGATGAGTCGCTGATAGCAAAATCGCAGTCGATGAAATCTGAAAGTCTGTGCATAAGTAAATCGGCGTAAATAATTATCCTTGGGATAAGGCAGTTCTTGCTGGGGGCAATAAGCAGATTGCTGGAAACAAACCTTCGGGATCGTCACCAGATAGGGTAAAGGCGTCGGTATGACAAACCCCGCTAGCTTTAACCTCAACTAAGACTTCGCCGGCTTGTGGTCTTGATAGTTGAACGGTTTCAATCGTCAACGGCTTACCTGCGCTGTAAGCTACTGCTGCTTTAACTTCCAACGTCAGTCCTCCTGATAGTTTTTTGACGTTCTCTCCAATGATGAAGCACGGGGATTATTTCACTTAAACATATTGAGCGTATGATAAACTTTTGTATCACTTCATCGTATTTACTAAGCATGATCGCCGCTATAACGATAAATATCACTTTGTGAAAATATCATTCTCTAGCTAAATTGGTTAAAGGCGGCAACAGCTGTTTTGGCAACGATGTAAACTTGATCTCAGCAGCAACCCCAAAATAATTTGTCCACCTCTCAATTAATACATTTTGTCACAGCTTATGAACCCTGCCCTAACTCAAATTGGCGCTCAAATGTCCAACCTGACTGGCGTAAGAGCAATCATGAAGGATATTATCGAAACATTACGAGCGGGTACAGAGCAGCAGTTTATTAATTTGAGTGCTGGTAATCCGTTGATTTTGCCAGAGGTAGAGCAGTTATGGCGGGATTGTACTGCACAGCTTTTAGCTAGCCCAGAATATGGTGAGGTAGTTTGTCGCTACGGCTCAAGTCAGGGCTATGCACCATTTGTTGAAGCGATCGCTAATGATTTTAACAAACGCTACGGGTTAAACTTAAGCGATCGCAATATCCTGATCACCCCCGGTAGTCAAACCCTCTACTTCTACGCTGCGAATACATTCGGTGGCTATACTCCCAGCGGCGAGTTAAAACAAATTGTTTTGCCCCTCTGTCCTGACTACACAGGTTACGGTGGTATCTGCTTAGTTCCAAAAGCCCTAATCGCTCACAAACCGACTCTTGATATTGATGCAGCTGCCCACCGATTTAAATATCGCCCCGACTTCAGCCAACTGTCGATTACAGAAAACACGGGTTGTGTCCTCTTCTCTCGCCCCTGTAATCCCACTGGTAACGTCTTCAGCGATGATGAGGTGAAAAAGATTGCCGCCCTGGCTGCGCCTTATAATCTACCCGTGTTAATTGACTCGGCTTATGCGCCTCCCTTCCCAGCATTAAACTTTACTGAAATGACACCAGTGTTTGGTAATAACATCCTCCACTGCATGAGTTTATCGAAAGCCGGATTACCAGGAGAAAGGATTGGTATTGCCATTGGGGATGAAAAGTGGATTGAACTGCTGGAGTGTTTTCAGGCAAATATAAGTCTCCATTCTTCACGTTACGGTCAAGCGATCGCAGCTTTTGCAATCAATTCTGGTGCTTTAGTGGAAATTTCTCACACTGTAATCCGTCCATTTTACCAAA
Source organism: Nostoc sp. (assembly GCF_036916575.1). Lineage (GTDB taxonomy): Bacteria > Cyanobacteriota > Cyanobacteriia > Cyanobacteriales > Nostocaceae > Nostoc. Next base: position 68,096 of record NZ_JBALGC010000092.1, on the reverse strand, counting down.
ATAAGTTTACCGTTTTAGAAACTAGCTTAGAACAAGCAATGCCCAAGAATTTACCTTGGTTTCTCCATCGCGGTGAAGGGGCAATTTTTGCTTGGTTGTGGTTACAAGATTTACCCATTAGTGACTGGGAATTTTACCAACGCTTCAAGCAAGTAGGTGTAATTATTGTCCCAGGAAGTAGCTTCTTCCCTGGTTTAGAGGAAGAGTGGGCACACAAGCACCAATGTTTCCGCATCAGCCTTACAGGTACAGATGAAGAGATAACCACTGCTATGCAACGTTTAGCAAAAGTGGCTGAGGAAGTTTATAAGGGTGCGGCTGTGACTGCCTGATTAAGGGAAGTAGGGAGAAATCAATTCAAAATTCAAAATGACGCTCGCGGACTCGCTAACGCTGCGCTAACAAAATTCAAAATTGTACTCCTACAAAGAAGCAAGCTACGCGCAGCGTCTCGTAGAGAAGAAAAAGACTGGAAAGATGTAGCTTTAGCTTTCCGCAGGGTGGAAGATGAGGGAGATGAACCAATACCCATGCCCAATGACAAATGACTAATGACAAATGACTAATGACAAATTAGATGATTGGCTAGAAATTGGTAAGATTGTTGCCCCTCAAGGATTATCTGGGGAATTACGAGTTTATCCTGTATCTGACTTTCCTGAAAGATTTGAGGTGCCGGGAAAACGTTGGTTGTTGTGTTCCGGTGAAACAGAACCGCAGCCAATCGAATTATTGACAGGACGTTATATCAGTAATAAAAACTTGTATGTGATCAAATTAGCTGGTGTGGAAAATTGCGATCAGGCGGAGGCGTTACGCGGTTGTAAGTTAATGGTGCCAGCAAGCGATCGCCCCCAATTAGGCGAAGATGAATATCATGTCCTCGATTTGATTGGCTTGGAAGTTTTCATGCAAGCATCTGGCGAACTCGTTGGTACGGTGGTAGATATCATCCCCGCCGGCAATGATTTGTTAGAAGTGAAGTTGCATGAATCCTTTGTGATTGACAAAGGACAAAGGACAAATGACAAAAAGCAAAAGACTATTTTGATTCCATTTGTACAAGCGATCACACCAGTAGTAGACTTGAAATCTAATCGCATTGAAATTACGCCACCGCCTGGGTTATTGGAAATCAATAATTAGGTTATTCCTCGATCTACCTTTAGCTAGTTTCGCTGTACTGGATACTTCAAGCCCTACTTGGTTCTACAGTTGGTGCAATTGAAGACCTTAACAAATGGGTGACTAAGCAATTAGAAGTTTATCAAAACTAGAAGTTTATCAAAACTGGGAGCATCCCAAATGTGTAAAAACATAATTTGTCATTGCGAGCGGAACGTAGTCAAGCAAAGCAATCGCAAAGTACAGATAAAGCGAATTGCTTCATTTTGCAACTCTTGGAGACGCTCCGCGAACCCTTCATTCGCAATGACAAATAACGATTTTTATAAATTTGCTTGCATTGGGATGCTCCCTAGTCTTGTCCTACTTAAAACGAAAAATCAAGTCTTTTCAGCCCCGATTTCCGTTTTCGTTCTTATCTCGGCTCAATACCAATCTCGCTCAGAAACTTAAGCTGTATATTAACTTCTCTCCCGCATTTCATCCTTACCCTCACCTGGTTGAAGCTATAAGAATATATTTCGATAATTAATAGCAAGCCCAAATCTTTGTGGAATACTAGGGAGCCAGAAAGGTGGTGGTTGAGAGCGGCAAATATGTCCATATATAGTACCTAGAATACTGGAGAGAACTACCTGATTTCTGCACCTTAACTTGGTGTTGTTTGATTTACCGAATGAGTTGATTAACTACGACACAAAACGTAGTCAAGACCATTTTGGCAACACAACCCGATTTGAGGAATTAACATAGTTTATTGACAATAAGAGGTGTAATTGAGAATTAAATCCCGATCTCACTTTTTTGCATTGCTCCCAGTATTGACTAAGTGAAACAACCTTAAAAAACATAAAATAGACCTAACTTTCCAGCCCCTGTTACAGTTTCAGTAAAGGGAAGTCAAAGCCTCTCTCCTAAAACGAGAGAGGTCTGATATTTAATGAAAATTGAGTTACTTAAAATATATCTAGACAGTCGTAAGGTAGTGACTATAAATAGTTTCTAGCCTACAGACGTTATTCGCTATCTATACGTTTTTTAACTGAGGAATCAACAATGATGTAGATGACACCGTTATCATCAGCATCGGGTGTTGAGGCTGTAACCCATACTCTACATTGATACAATTGAAAGGGTGAATTTTCAAATTTAAACCTTCAATCGGCTTTATTGGCATCACTTTGCCGGAAACTCTGTGATACGTCAGGAGTTCCTGGAGCTTATTAATATTCTTAAGCAATGTCTCTACAGTATCTGGTGGAAGCTTTGCAAAAGCTTGCTCTGTGGATGCAGAGACGATAAACGAGTCAACATCTTTGAGAGTATCTATCAAATTGGCAGCCTTGATTGCATCAACTAGGGTGCTAAAAGAATTAGCAGTAACGGCAGTATCAATAATGTCAGCCATTCATTTCACTTGGTTGTGTGTAATTTGCTAATTATTTTGAGTATGACCTCCTAGTGTTAGAAATCATGTTTGCATAAGCGGTTGAGTAGCGTATAAGTTGTATGATATGAGTTAAAAAATTTAAATAATTAAAATACAGCAGAATTTAGGATTTATTCAATTTTAGATTTTTAATTTTGGATTGAAGGAAAAATCTAAAATCTAAAATCCAAAATTATTTATCCGGTTTGTGGTGCATTGCAGAAGCAATAACATATTCTCCACCATCTTCAATTATTTGGGAGCAATGCGATTTTGTTAGATGACCGAGATCATGTCACCTTGCCAAGGCTACTCTTCACCCCACCCTCACTCAGCAATTTTGGGTTAGTCGAGTACTAGTAAACCCCAAAAGCATTTGCATAATTTTTAACCTTGCAGTGAAAAGTCCTTTAAGTTACTTAATGCATCAACCGCTACCTACTTTTATGGTTAGCGCTAAGATAGCTATGTATTTTTTGGAAGTATAAATATGGCTCAGACTTTTTATGTAAATCCAGTATCAGGTAGAGATACCAACCTTGGTAGCCAACAAGCCCCGTTCAAAACTATTACCCAAGCCCTCAAGGTAGCTACAGATAAGACTAAAATTCAACTAACAGATGGGAATTATAATGCTGCTAGCGGTGAAGCCTTTCCGCTAACGGTTCCATCTGGTGTAACAGTGGTGGGTAATGAAACCAATAAAGGCAATGGCATTTTGATTGAAGGGAGTGGTAGCTATCTGAGCCGTACTTTTGCTGCTCAGAATGTCACATTTGTACTGCTCGACAAAGCCGAAGTACGCGGAGTGACTGTAACAAATTTGGCTAGCCGTGGTAGTGGTGTCTGGATTGAATCAACTGCTCCTACTGTTGTTAATAGCACCTTCACTAATTGTAAGCGCGAGGGAGTTTTTGCTACAGGCGATGCTAACCCAGTTATTCTAGGTAATGTGTTTAGTGAGAATGTAGCCAATGGGATTGCGATCGCTAAAAATTCCAAAGGTCAAATTCAAGATAATACCTTCTTCAAAACAGGTTTTGGCATTGCCATTAGTGATACTGCATCACCCTTACTTCGAGATAACAAAATTTCCGAAAACCGTTCTGGAATAGTCATCTCTGGCAGTACTCGTCCTGTATTGCGTAACAATGTCTGTGAAAATAACACTGACGATGGGATCACAGTGATCGGAACTGCCCTACCCGATATCGGCAGTACCAATAATCCAGGCGGCAATACTCTACAAAATAACGGTAAATTTGATTTACAAAATGCCAGTTCCAACAAGCTGGTTTCTGTGGGAAATAAAATAAATGCGTCTAAAGTCAAGGGAAATGTAGAGTTTGCAGATAGTTCGGTTCCGACACCCACTCCCACTCCCACGCCGACTCCCACTCCCACTCCCACGCCGACTCCCACTCCGACTCCCACGCCAACTCCAACTCCGACTCCCACTCCCACGCCGACTCCCACGCCAACTCCCACTCCCACGCCGACTCCCACTCCCACGCCGACACCTACACCTACGCCAACACCTACGCCTACTATCGAATTAACCGATATTGCGAATCATTGGGCAGGTGTGTTTATTCGGGAATTAGTCAAATTGGGGATAGTTAATGGTTTTCCCGATCGCACATTTAAACCCGATGCTACGATGACACGGGCGCAATACGCCGCATTACTGGTAAAAGCTTTCAACCCATCGCCAAACCGCCCCGTGGTCAAATTCAAAGATGTACCAGCAGACTTCTGGGCATCGAAAGTAATTCAGCAGGCATATCAAGGTTTATTTCTCTCTGGTTTTCCCGACAATACCTTCGGCCCCAACAAAAATATCCAGCGCGTGCAAGTGATTGTTTCCTTGGTGAATGGATTGGGATTATCTGCTGATAGTGCAACCGCCATCAAAACTTTCGATGACCAAGCAAAGATTCCTGATTATGCTAAGGATGAAGTAATTAAGGCTGCTCAAAAGGAGATTATCGTCAATCACCCGAACCTCAAACAACTCAATCCTACCCGCGATGCTACACGCGCTGAGGTAAGTGTGATGGTATATCAAGCCTTGGTAGACGCTGGTCGTGTAGCGGCGATCGACTCACCTTATATTGTGACTGCTTGATTGGTAAACTAGTACCGCAAGGCGGAAGTCAGCCCCTTCTGGTGCGTCCGCTACGCGTAGCTTGCTTGGACGTAGGAGTACGGATAAGTCAAAAGTCAAAGTTTGTTTTGCAAAATCGGATGATTTTTGTAGGGGCAATTAATTAATTGCCCCTACAAAAAAGGTTCTAAATTAGAGGCAGAGCAAATTCATACTTAATTTCAACAAACGCGGTTTTTAGTTTCTACTCGAACTGCGGCAAATTATTGGGATTAATACCCTGAGATTGCAAATAAGCAATCAGTCGTTCTTTTTGCTGGCGTTCTTGTTCGGCGCGTTGGCATTCTTGTTCGGCGCGTTGGCGTTCTTGTTCAATCTGTTCCACAGCCCAAGGTAACAAATTACCAGCTTTATCCCACCAGCGCAACCAATAACCAGTACGAGCTTCTTTTGTTCCTTGCCAAGTTCCCAAAAATAAGCCCATAACATCAATCCAATGATGACCATTTTCGTCAGGTAGCTTTAACTCATAGCGTCTATTTTCCAGTTGATAATATTCTAATAAACCGCTATCTGGTTCAAAAATTATGTAGATGGGAATCTGCAAAATTTGCTCGTAGAAAAACCATTTTCCTGGTGGATAAGTTCGCTTTACCGAATATTCTCCACCCTCAGTCTCGGATAAAAATTCGATGGCGATCGCTGGGATATCTCCTTCTAAATTTGGTGTATAACTTTTACGAGTGCCCACAACTTGATTAACCGAGGGCACATAAACCCAGTCAGGTGCTTTGGCAATAAATTGCCCGTTGAGAGTCGCACAAAGACCAAAGTTTGAAGCTATCAACATCTGGGGTTGGATGAATCCACTGATTTCTAGGCTTTCACGCAAAGCACCAGCCAAAAGTGGTTGACCCGTATTTTCCACTGGTTCATCCTCTAGTTGAAAATCCTTGGGTAAAGCTTCCCAAGAGATTACCAGTTCAGTTTGGGATTTGGCTTCACTGAGTTGGGTTGCCATAAACACAGCATGAATTTATTTTTGATTTTATCGCTTCTAGGACGGTATGAAGGCGATACCAGTATCAAAAAAGGGGCAAAAAACCCCCCTCTCTATATACTGCGGGTATTGATGCGATCGCATGATGGCGGATATGATCTTCAATAAAACTGGCGATAAAATAATAACTGTGGTCATAGCCTTCAGGGTAACGCAAATTTAGCGACTGATTAACATCTGCACAAGCTTGCTCAAACACCTCTGGCAGTAATTGTTCAGCTAAAAATTTATCAGCAGTCCCTTGATCAATAAGAATTAGACTGTGATATGCTACTTGCTTGACCAATTCACTAGCATCATAAGCACGCCAACTTCCCTGATTGCTGCCAAGATAACCACTAAAAGCCTTTTGACCCCAAGGACAACGCATAGGTGCAGTGATCAGTGCGATCGCTGATACTGATTTGTAGAGTTCTGGGTTTCTCATCGCACAGACTAGCGCCCCGTGTCCCCCCATCGAATGACCGAAAATGCCTTGTTTCTCAGGTTAGGTGGGGAAATTTGCGGTAATTAAAGCAGGTAATTCTTGGATAATATAACTATACATTCTCAGCCGCGTAGCGTTGCGCCCCTGCCTTCCCCATAAAATTTTCTTCAGTGCAAGTTAAACCAGAGAGGAAATAGAGAACTGGTACTGGCTGTTGAGTTGCTTGTGGTGGTTGATAAACAGCAAAGCGCATTTCACTGTTGCAGGTTGAGAAGGAATGACTGTAAAAGCCGAGTTTGCCACCAAAGCTTTTATATTCTGAGATCAGGTTGAGGTTAGGCATTGGTTATATTCTCTTTCCTGAGCGGCTGCTGGAGAATGATTATTTTAGCGTGAACTATCCACAATTAGCTTCTAATTGCACCTTTTCAATCAACCCTGCGACTAAGTAACTTAGTCCCGCACCTTTTACAAAACCCAGCATCTAGATCATGGAAAGCCAAACCACAACCTGAACAAACTGTTTCTATCTGATTAGCAGTTTTCACCACTCGCTTAATTAAATCCCCCACTTGCCAAGGAATCAGCGCAATTCCTGTAAAAATCATCAATAATGTTAGCAAGCGACCTAATTCAGAAATTGGAATAACATCCCCAAATCCCACAGTTGTCATTGTGACAACAGAAAAATAAAAGGCATCCAAAAATGTACCATAATTTTGAGGATTAACCGGATGTTCGACTTGATAAATTAAGCCAGAGTAAATAAAAACAATTGCAAATAATGTAAACAATATTCGCGCAAAAATCATCCCGTCTTCAGTGCTGATACTGGCGAATAAAAATTTCCTATCTATAAATCTGATTAATCGTAAAATCCGAAACCATCGTAGTAGGCGGATAAAGCTAATATCCACCATTCCTAGAAAGAATGGCAAAATCGCCATTAAGTCAATTATCGAATAAAAGCTAAAAATATATTTAATTTTATTTTCTGCACTCCACAGGCGGAGTGAATATTCTACCGCGAAGATGATGACGATCGCAGTATCAGCTACATTCAACTGAAACCGCACGTAATCAGGAATATTATAAGTTTCTGCTACAAAAATTCCTGATGATAGTAGCACCATCGCAGCAAGTGTTAAATTAATTGCTTTACCTAATGGTGTTTCCAGGTCTGTTAAGTAAAATTCTGTTTCTTGTCTGCTCAGTAACATATTCGACCATTAACTAATCTTAATTCCCAGTTATAGCATTAGAAATACGATATTATTAATCATTATCCTTATGTTAACCTCAGCTTATATGAACCCAGAATATTTTATGCGTTTAGCATTAGCAGAAGCAAAAGAAGGTGATGCGCCTTACGGTGCAGTGATTGTTAAAGATAAGGAAGTCATGGCAGTAGCTCATAATACCGTGAGGAGAGACAAAGATCCATCAGCCCATGCGGAAATTAACGTCATTCGCAGTTTAACAGCTAAACTGAAAAATCCTTCTTTAGAAGGTTATAGCATATATACAACTGGCGAACCTTGTCCGATGTGTGCAACTGCTTGTATTTGGAGTGGTTTATCAGAAATTGTATATGGTGCTTCAATTCAAGATTTAATTTTGTTAAATCAATCACAAATTAGTATATCTTGTGAAGAAGTCATTGCTAAGTCATTTAGGAAAATAAAAGTCGCCAAAGGCGTTTTAAAGCACGAATGTTTGGAATTATTTAAATAAGCTATCAAACAACTTATTTTTAGGAATATAGGACTCCGATTTGATTTGTGAAAATATACTGAGACTGAAAAGCCGATTTTATCAGGGTTTTATCTGAAATCTTGTTCAAAAATCAGATATGAGTCCTATAGTCCTTCCAAACTAACTCGAAAAATCTCGTTATTTCTCTCTATGCCACAGATACTTTGATCAAGTCGGAAAACCTTCCCAAGTAAGTGTTATACTCAGTGACTGTGCGGTTTAAAGTAATTTATCTAACCAATATTCATTTACTTCGGTCAATGCGTAAGTCCTAAAATATTTGTATATATTCCATAGTTTTCTGGATCATAACAGCAAAAAATTATTCTTTGTGGACGACCATTCTTTTGTAACTGTTCATCACATATTTTCACTGCCACCTCAGCTGCTAAAGTTTTAGGATATTTATAAATGCCAGTACTAATGCAGGAAAATGCCAAACTATTAAACTCTTTATCTGCGGCAATTTGCATACATTTATAGTAACACTGAGCTAGAAGTTCGGGTTCTCCGTGATTACCTCCTCGCCATACTGGACCTACGGTATGAATGATGAAGCTTGCAGGCAAGCGATATCCTTTGGTTAGTTTAGCATCCCCAATCTTACATCCTCTAAGTGACCTACACTCATCAACTAGGTCTGATCCAGATGCTTTGTGTATCGCTCCATCTACGCCACCACCTCCAAGCAGACTAGTATTTGCGGCATTGACGATCGCATCAACTTCTAACTTTGTGATATCACCCAAAATTACTTCCATAAAACAATTAAACGTAATCAAGACTAATTTATATACTACAAGTGTGTTATGTAGATGCCCATCATACAGTTTTAGCTTCAAGCTAAACGATCAGTCTGCTTAAAGTGATGAGCGATCGCAAACAATGGTAAGTTCGCAATTTCTAGGATCGCCTGCTTTTTCCTGATTTATTCAATCATTTTTTGTTTACTTTATCAATGGGTAAGTTATGATTTTTTCATTGTATAAGTAGCTCGACGAAGAATTACGAATTATTTAACTTGGCTCATTCAAATAGGATAAATATGTATTTGCCCAAATAGCAGCTTGAGTGCGATCGCGCAAGTTCAACCTGTTTAAAATATTCGTCACATGATTTTTTACTGTTCCCTCAGAAATGTATAGTTTCTGAGCAATTTCTCGGTTACTAGCGCCTGTAGCAATTAACCGCAAAACCTCTTTTTCTCTAGGAGTAAGTTCAGCTAGACTAGATGGTACAGCCGATGACTGGGTTGATGTACCATTAGAAAACTGAGTTAACAGCTTTTTAACTATACCTGGGCCTAATTGAGTATATCCTTTATGAACGGCACGAATAGCAACAGCTAATTCTTCTGATGGTGTATCTTTTAATAAATAACCCATTGCTCCATTTTGCAATGCTGCTGACACATATTCATTATCATCAAAAGTCGTCAATACTAAAATCTTGGTTTTGGCAAAACGTTTTTTAATTTCCCGCGTGGCTGCAACTCCATCCATAATTGGCATTCTGATATCTAGTAATACTACATCTGGTTGAAATTCAGCAACCAAATTAATTGCCTGTTCACCGTTTTCTGCTTCTCCCACTATCTCTAAATCTGGTTCTAGTTCCAATAAAGCTTTTAATCCTTGACGAATTAAACTTTGGTCATCTACCAACAACACTTTAATCATTATATAAACCTTGTTAATGGAATATTAACTGTAATTTTGCAACCGCAACCAAGAGCGCTATTAATATTAAACTCCCCTCCAAGTGCTAAAGTGCGATCGCGCATACTATGAAGTCCAAAACCAGTAGTATTTTGCCCTAAATCAAAACCTTTACCATTATCCTGAATTATCAATCGTAAATTCCCTCTTGTCGTAATGAGTTCCAGTTTCACCTCGGTTGCATATGCATATTTAGATATATTAGTCAATGATTCTTGAGTAATCCGGTAAATAGCGGTATTGATTTCAGGTGGTAGAGAATATTCAATGTTGATTTGATAAATTGGTAAAATGCCATTTGAGCGATGAAAATTTTCTAAAAGACTAGCGATCGCCCGTTCTAAAGATTGCTCTTGTAAGGGATTAGAACGCATAGTAGAAACAGATTGACGGACATCTTTTAGCGCTTTGGAACCTAATTCCTTTGCTGTTGCTAAAAATGTTTCAGCCTTACCTGGATTAGATTGCCACAGTTTTAAAGCAGTTTCTAATTGCAGATTTAAAGCAGTCAGAGAGTGACCTAATGAATCATGAATTTCACGAGCAATGCGGTTACGTTCTTCTAAAGTAGCTTGATTTTCAATCCTCATGGCATATTGACCGAGTTTTTCGTTAGCAATGGCCAACTTCTCTCGACTGTGCCGTTCAGATAATACTGCATTCATCATCAACAATACAAAAACCAAACTTAAGCCAAATACCAGCGACGAATTCAAAATCAGAAATCGATATCGTTCTTGTGCTTGTGGTGATGTTTGAAAATTGAATAACTGATATTTGAGTTGTGTAGTAACTAAAAATAAGGTAAATGATAAAGTTGTAACGAATAAACGCCCAGGTAATTTAAAAATTAGACAACTGCGAGTAACTAAAATTATGTAAAGAAAGGGAAAAAGGCGAGCAAATCTCTCACCAAAAAGTCCAGTTGTTAAGATAAATACAATTTCAATTATTGTGTATATTATTTTATTTATATGGTTTTTAGTAGGTAATCTTAAGCCCATTAATGCAAAAATAATCAGACTATAAATTGACAGTTCTGGCAATATGCTACAAACTGACAAGTCTGGAAATACAGCACAAATTGATAGTTCTGGAGGCTTAGAATGAGCCCGCCGTAATGGAGGTGGTATAACTGCCGTCAATGCAGTAATCGCTAGTAGTGTCCACTCAAGATAAAGTAGAGACGGAAAAGGATGTTTCTTAATTTGAATTGGACGACTCATCAGTCGCTTCGCTCCAGTTATAAGTTATGAGGTATGAGTTAAAAATTATGAGTTAGGATTACCGAAGATTTAAGCGGCTGATTCTGCCGCTCAAATTGAACGCTGAGTCAAGAAGTAAGAGGAAGTACAGAGTATAAAAACGTTAGGCAATAAGCTAAATAAAGATTTATAAATTAATCATAATCAAAATCTTCATTATTTATAACAGACGCGATTAATCGCATCTCTACTCCTAACTCCTAACTATTTATTGTCAGTCACATTTGTCAAAATTCCATCATGACTAAAGTCATGGGTAAAACCGTGACTTTCTCCTCATGTGACTACTAAAGATAAGTTCTTATGATAGTGACATCCAACCAGGAAAAACCACCAGACAAGTAATGAAACTCAAAGCATTATCGCTAGTTGCTGGAGCGATCGCCCTAACTTTAACTGCAACCTCCTTTGCTGTTCACGCCCAAACAGCCTCTCCTTCACCCGTGCTACTTGCACAAACTCCACACAGGGGCCATTGGAAAGACTTAGGTCTAACAGATGCCCAAAAAACTCAAATTCAGGCAATTAAGCGCGATAGCCGCACCAAAATTGAAGCAGTTTTTACCCCAGAACAAAAAGCAAAATTAGAGGCGGCGAAACAAGCACGTCGGGCTGAGTGGCAAGCGCGTAAGGCTCAGGGGCAAATAGGTCAACGGCAACCAGGTCAGCATCACGGTCGCAAAAAAGGTGATTTTGCTGACTTAAATCTGAGTGAAATACAGAGAACCGAAATCCGACAAATTCGGGAGTCAGAGAAACAACAGATTCAAGCAGTCTTCACCCCGGAACAGCGCCAAAAACTAGAGCAATTCCGTCAAAATCGTTAACAAAGCAATCCTGGATAATCTCCAATCTTTCAAAAAATACTTAATAAGTCTGGGGTGGGCAGTGCTGCCCATCTCATCCCAAGATAGATTATGATGCAACCGCTCACTGCTTATCCAAATCTTGCTCCTCGCCTGCAACAGGTTTTAGATTTACTCATCATATTGCTGAAGCACTGATGTCCAGGCATTGTTTTCCATAATCAAAAATTAATAGACTTCTTGCAGAAGATGCGGAAAGGGGAAAACTTTATCCCCTTTCCCTTTCCCTATTTATTCCCACCTTCTCTCAAAGGGAGAGGCTAGGGACTGTTTTCAAACCCCAAATTAGCGCCAAGGGAGAAGATTGGACTGCCGACGCTCCTACGGACGCTCGATTACTCGCTAACGCTAAAACCAACGTAGTGGCTCCCCAATGCCCCATTTAGTAGACTTTCAAGCTAGTTATGAGTTATGAGTTAATTCAAAACTCCTAGCTTGATTAAGATGTCCAAAGAATTCGCAATTGGTAGTAAAGTCCGTGTTGTGGCACTACCAGCCTACGTCAAAACTGCTGAACCTATGCCGATGCTGCGCCCACCCGATGTAATTCACATTGGTGAAGAAGGTATAGTCCTTGACCGCAGACCCGGTGGATATTGGGGTATTCGCTTTGCCAAGGGGGCCTTTCTCCTAGATAGTCAATACATTGAAAGCACAGATATTCCTCCCGAATCACATTTAAAGTGAGATTAATAGTAACCAAGAATTGTAAACTTGTGTAAAGTTGTGATTCTGGTTTGCACCATGATTTTCCGCCACACTTTTTTAAGCATATTATTTGCCAGCTGTATTTCTGTGATCAGCTGGCTGAATTTTACCCCTGCTGCTGATGCTCTTGGTGGTAAACTTCCTGCAATTAATCAACCCGCACCAGAGTTTACTTTGCCAACTAACACAGGTGATGGCAAAATTTCCCTCTTTGACTTGCGCGGTAAGTGGTTAGTTCTCTACTTTTATCCTAAAGACTTCACCTCTGGTTGTACTATAGAGGCTCATCGTTTTCAACAAGACTTACCCCAATACCTGGAAAAAAACGCTCAGATTATTGGCGTAAGTGCTGATGACATTGATTCTCACGCCAAATTTTGTGATTCAGAGGGACTAAAATTCCCGCTATTGGCTGACACTGATGGTTCAGTGAGTAAAGCTTACGGTTCGTGGCTCGGTTTCTTATCGATGCGCCACAGTTTTATCATCGATCCTCAGGGCGTCTTGCGCGAGACTTTTGTCAAAGTCAACCCAACCATTCATAGTTCAGAAGTGCTAGCACGACTAGAAAAATTACAGTCGGCAACTTCTTAGACGATTGGCCTAAGTTAGGGATTTGCCTCCTTGGCTGAGGCTAAAGCGTATAATTTGCTCTATTTAGCTATTAACGCCCAATAAACCCCCTGCCTGTCTAATCAGTATTTAGGAGTTTGATACTCAAGCACAGTACGAAGTTCCTGAGTAAGAAAGTGGCGGGTTTGAATCCCCCGCTTTCTTGTTCTGAATTCTTCTTCAACTAGCGGCAAGCCAGGGATATCATAGCAGTGCAATAAATTAGTTCCGCGTGCTAATTGATAGCAATTGTTCATAATCCTTTGGTGTATCAATATCGATATCCCCTAGTGGAAACGGAATGGAAAACACTTCATTGAGGTTATTATTAATAACTTTTTTTGCTCCTGAAGTTTCTTTCAAAGCAGCAAGTTCTGAAAAAAATCTTTGACTAAATAGAGCGGGAACACCTAATGTACCCGCATATTCACAAGCAATGATTGGTTTATTTGCCAAATAATATGCATCAACAAGTTGATTAATAATTTGGTGAGAAACAAATGGCTGGTCACAAAGTGTAATAACTACTGCTTCTATTTTTTGAGGAAGATTATTTAACAATTCAATACCGCTCTTGATTGAAGCACTCATTCCACAAGCCCAATCCGAGTTCTTAACTACTGTAACGGGAAGTTGCTTAATTTGAGGATGAATCTGTTCTGCATTTGCTCCAAGTACTACTACTACAGGTTGACAAACTGAAGCGATCGCCATTTCTGTAATGTATTGCAAAAAACTACGTCCTTGATAAAGCAATAGTTGTTTCGGTGTACCCATACGAGTAGATGCACCAGCAGCAAGAATCATAATAGCTATGGTTGATTTTTCATTGTCTATTTGCTCAGTGTTAAATACCATAACAGATAAAAACTATGTGGTAAGTAGCAAGTTTGAGTTGTTTTCATAGGATTGGTGAATTGGTTGATTGCGATTTCTTAAAAAATTACCACTGCGGTTTGTTAGCACTGCTTGAATTTCAGCAATAATGGCGATCGCTATTCCTTCAGGTGTATCTGCTCCGATGTCAATCCCAATAGGGCCATACAATCTTTTTAATTGTTCAGTAGTATAAACTATTCCTTGCGAACGTAAATCTTCAAGCAATCTTTCAGTCCGCGGCTTTGGGCCTAAAACCCCTATGTAGCGTGCAGAAGATGGCAGCAACATTTTCAAAATTTCCAGGTCGTCAAGGTAATTATGCGTCATCACGACAGTAACTGTGTAGGCATCTATAAATACCTGTTTATGTACAATTTCTCGCCGACTAAGAATGACATCACAAGGCATAGGAAATCGCGCTCTAGTTGCTTCATTAGCTCGACAATCTACTACAGTAACGTGCCAACCTAATGCTTGAGCAAACTGGGCTACGGGTACAGCGTCATAACCTGCACCAAATATTACTAAAGGCGTGGGTGGTTGGATGACTTCGATAAAAACTTCTACACTGCCTAAAGGTAACTGATAGTTGTTTACGCTTGACTTTTGATTAGCCAAGGCTGCTTGAGTATCTGTAATCAGAGATTGAATTAAATTTGGATCTTTGATGTCAGTGATAAATTTACCATTTGGATACAGCAGTAAGCGCGATCCTAGTTTGACCTTGACTGCGCCTTCAAAGGCAAAAACTGTGGCAATAATACCCAAATGTTTTTTATCAAAGCACTCTTGTATAAAAGCGATCGCATTCGGTGCACTTTCTCTCTCAAGACGTTCGATCAGAACTTGCACTATCCCATTGCACCCCAGACCAAAGCCCCAAAGAATATCTTCAGAGGCGGTGTTATCGTAAGTAACAACAATTGGTTTGCCGTCTGACATTCGTTGTTGAGTATGCTCAAATACGTCGTTCTCCAAGCAACCAGCGCTGATTGTGCCGATCATCCGACCTGTATTTGTGATCAACATTTTGGCACCTGATCGGCGATAGGTTGAACCTTGAGTTTTGACTACAGTGGCAAGGAAAGTGATTTCACCACTTTTTTGACTTGACTCAAAGCCTTCTAAAATTGCTTGTAATTCGTTCATTTGATTGCTTATTTTTCTGTTTCTAGCAGTTTGTTAGCTTGAATAGGCAGTCCCAAGGAAAACAATGTGATGACTGTGCCATTGTGCATCGCTGTTAGTGTCAGACACGAGTCGATTTGCTACCTGTTAACAATTACAGTATATATATTAGACTGACTGCTTTGTTTCCTGCCGCAGGCATCGCGGTGTTATTCTATCCAAAATAAGCGAAAATCCCGCTAAAATCATGCCCCGCAGGATAGTTGCCAACTTGAGTTATTTATCTATTATGAGAGTTAGCATAGAATACTGATCTTCGGTAACTTACAGTTTTGGCAGAGTACTTTAAACTTCTTGCAAAAGTCTTAATTTGAGACTCTTGATTTTCATAAGAGGTCTATTGCGTTCAGTTAAAAAATCTGTCTACAGGCTGAATTTGGCTTTCACACAAAGTCTAGGTTGTTATGACCAAAGAACTATACCAAAAATGGACAAAAAGTATTGAACTTAGGTAAGGAACTTTCCACTAAGCTCTTGAATAATTTATTTTTTGGTATTCACTAAATACTTTTAACCAACCGTAAGATTACAGAATTTTATGTTATCATTTGTGCCGCACGAAATGAAAGACCCTGCTCCTTACCAGCTTTTGACAAGCATCGTTGCTCCTCGCCC
Source organism: Nostoc sp. (assembly GCF_036916575.1). Classification (GTDB taxonomy): domain Bacteria; phylum Cyanobacteriota; class Cyanobacteriia; order Cyanobacteriales; family Nostocaceae; genus Nostoc. Next base: position 52,342 of record NZ_JBALGC010000092.1, on the reverse strand, counting down.
AATTGCATGGGTATCTACAATTAGTGCCTCTGGAATTCCCAATCTTGCCCCGTATTCGTTTTTCAATGCAGTAGCAGGTTTTCCACCAACCATAATGTTCTCAGTTGCATACCATAGACACGAACCAAAAGAAAAAGACACGTTACGCAATATTCATGAAGTTGATGAATTTGTATGTCATGTGGTGGATGAAACACTCTCTCATGCAATGGTTCAAACAGGAACGGAATTTCCTTATGGAGTTAACGAGTTTGAAAAAGCAAACTTAAAAGCTATTCCTGCTACAGATGTCCGACCATTACGGATTGAAAGCTCACCTGTGGCAATGGAGTGTAAAGTCACACAAATAGTTGCAGTAGAAGGAACCAATAATGTGATGGTATTGGGTCGAGTGTTACGATTTCATGTGCGTGAAGATTTATATCGCCAAGATTTGGGATTAGTTGATACTGTAGTGATGCAGCCGATTATGCGCTTAGGTGGGCCAGTTGAATATACAAAGATTGGGCAACTATTTGAGATGGTAACTCCAAAGGTATGATGGGATGTTAATTTACAAGCGTTGGGCGTAGGTTCCCTTGTGCCTTATGAAATTCATCCTTAACTTATATCCATTGGATGTTGTTTTGGACAACGAATGAAATCACCATCAATATGAACACTCAGACACTGCTGCTTGGGCAAGTTAACTCAGTTTGTGTATCGAAAGGATGATTGCCAATGGCTTTGAATATCAAAAATCTACGGATTGTCAGCCCTGCATTTAATACCCTCGAACAGATTCCCAAACGCTACACTAGTGAAGGCGAAAATATTTCACCCCCACTAGAGTGGAGCGGAGTGCCTGAGGGAACTCAACAACTGGTATTGATTTGCCATGACCCAGACGCGCCACTCGTTTGCGGGTTCACTCACTGGATAATCTACGGTATTGAACCAACCGTTAGTCAGCTTGCCCAAGCAGACGGCAGTAAATTGATTGAAGGTATAAACAGTAATAATGAGCCAGGATATACTGGCCCTGCTCCACCAGCAGGGCATGGGCCTCATCACTACTATTTCTGGCTGTACGCCTTAAACAAGAAACTCGACCTAAAACCAGGTTTGAACCGAGAGCAACTCCTTGATGCGATCGCCGAGCATGTCATTGAGCAAGCACGGCTGGTTGGAATTTATGAGAGATGAGATCAGTTAATCATACTCCGCAGTGAAAATCGACGTTTTTAATCACATTTTTCCCCAAGCTTACTTCGATAAAGTAATAGAAGTAGCTGGTGACGTAAAAGGACATAGGCAAGCGTATTCGACTATTTCAAGCAGTTTTATGCTGATACCGCCCTCTTCGGTGCGGATGCAGCCACAGTTTGTGGACTGGATTTCTTTAGTGAAGACAAAGTGCTTTTTGCCTTTGATGCGCCATTTGACCCAGAGGGATGTTATATGTACATCCGCTAGACAATTAAGGTGATTGACAGTCTCGACATCAGCCAAGAACAGCGAACAAAAATTTACAAACCTATAGCATTTAAGTATGGCAAAGCAGGACGCTCCACTTACGGGAGAAGCACTAATTAAGGAAGTTTGTCGGCGTATTCGAGTAGCTCGTAGCTATTGGGATGCTCACAACAACGCTGCCTGTCGAGGTGAGCGCAACCGAGCCTTAGCTCTTTACAATACTTTAAGTAAGGAACAAAAAGAGCAGATTCCGCAAGAGTTGCGGGTATGGCTACGCTATCGCAGTGAGAAATACTTTGGCGCACACCGAACAGCACCCAAGTCAGCACGAAAATCAAAATAGTCCAGTCTCTACAAGGTAACAGATGCAGATAGCTGGTATTCTTTTAAGAGCGATCGCATATCCCATCTTTAAATAAGTTGTGTTTATTGTTTTAAAGGCTTTTTAAACAGTGCTAGTACAAAAACTGAATGCGTGTACAGAATTCATTGCAGATGATGGCACTATTTTGCGAGAATTATTGCATCCTGATAAGCAACCTTTGAAATTGCGCTACAGTCTGGCTCATATAGTAGTGCCAATTGGGCAAACTTCTATACCTCACTCCTTAACAACTTCGGAAGTTTACTACATTCTCAGTGGTCAGGGAGAAATGCATATAGATGATGAACTACAGATAGTAGAACCAGGAGATGCTATCTACATTCCACCATTAGCCAGACAATTTATTCGCAATTCGGGAATTGAGCCACTGGTATTTATATGCATAGTTGATCCGGCATGGCGTCAACAAGACGAGACTGTATTTCAAAAGTAGAAACACTTACCATGAAAAACTTGCTCCCATAGCCTTGCCAGAATTGAAGAATAGAATTAAAGAAAAAATCAGTTCAGCCCCGAATCTAAGCAGACGGTCTTTATGGGTTAGTACGAGTCTTTGTACTTTGCTTTCAGTAATTAGCCCTTTTCTTGATTGGGAATAATCGAAATCCCGCCACTGCGCTCTAACACAGCATACTTGATCTGATCCATGCGTTCCAAGCCTTGCAATTGGCGGGCTGCGGTCAGAATATCGTCCTCATCCACCCGTGCCTTTGCCATGCGGTCTTTTAGGGGGCGACCTTCTTCCACAATCACCAACGGCACACCATCAAGGAACTTTTCGACTTGGGGCGATCGCTGCTTACAAAGAGTCCTGCTAAAGTGACCAGTGCGATAACCACCCAAGCGATACGTTGGATAACCCACGCTCGCTGCTGATAATCGAGATCCTGATTAATTTCCAAGTCTCCCACTCGCTTTAGGTTTGGCATCCTACTATAATTCCACTGTACTCGCTGGATTTCAAGTTCTTTGCTTATTATGAAATAGAGCCTTTTGTTTGCGATCGCATCGTTCTGATGGATTAACTTTCCACGATACTCAGTTATCAAGTAGAAAGAGCTTTTAATCACCAGTCGCTCTCCTGACTTGGCTTCATATGTGGGCGCACATTCTGATTGAGTTTAACTACTTGTTGTACCACCAAAGAAGACGCTTTGGGCAGAATGCCTAATTGCAACCGAACATTTCGCCACAGTATAGCAAGGGACTGGGGACTGGGTGAAAAGCCTTTTTGTATCTAACCTCAATTGGCTACGGGTTAACTTGAATCATCAAGGCAACGATCTGCAAATTGAGATTACCCAAAAGCATCTGGGTATTACATCCGCTCCTGAAAACAGTAAATCTGTAAAGATTATCTGCAAAGGACAAGTCGCAACTGTGCAACCTGGCACCTCGATCATCATTCATCTCCATTGAAAGTGTTAGCGACGGCAAAATAAAAAATTCCCTTAATATTTGTGCTAAAAAGCTTAAACTTATTGAGAACGGAAAATGAAAAATCAAGGTTTTCAAACACATTTTACGAAGAAAAGTAAGGATTTTTAGACAGTTTTATCTATTGTCAAAATTTTACGCTCACGCATAATAATTTTGCCATCACCGATGTCCGAAAAAGTCATCAGTAAAAGAGATTGGGGGGGATTGGGTAATCAGCAAAAAAATGATGTTCTGGGCTTTGAAGAAAAAACATCTGTATGGAATGTTTTCCGGCGTCCCAAGTATTGAGTACCCACAAGCATAGAGCAGCGTTCCAAAAGCCGCTAATATAAAGGTATAGCGGGGGCGAATACTCGCTACCCCAAGCGCTATGCCGCGACTAGTTAAAAGTATCAAGTTTGGAAAATGGATAAAAATTACCTAGCACAGCAGTACAATAGCAAGAAAACACTTTTTATTAAGGGCAGTCGAAAATACGATACTAAGAGCATAACTATATTTCATGAATACATCAATAAATTTGATATCCAAGGTAAAAAAGTTTTAGATATGGGGTGTGGTGATGGTTCAGACTTGCTAATTATCCAAAAACAAGGGGCAGATGTTTTTGGAATTGATTCATCAGCAGAAATGATACACGAAGCTCAAAAATTGTTTTCTACTGAGAAGTTTTCTACCTGCGATTTTACGCAAACACCTTTCCCCAATCACTATTTTGATATTGTTGTCAGCAAATGGGCATTTCAAACAGCAAGTGACATTCAGAGTATTTATAAAGAAGTTATCAGGATAACCAATGATAATGCTAGATTCATTTTTTTGGTAGCTCATCCAATTCGTCAGTTTATTGAAAAAACAGTTAGCCCTAAAGACTACTATCAACAAGAGATAGTAAAATCAGTTTTGTTTGATGGTACTTTAGTTGTAGAGGAACCATCACATACTTTTCAAGAATATTTTTCACCCATTTTTCTTAGTCGATTCCAAATTTTGGAATATGCAGAAATTAATGATACAGGAACAGAAAGAATAAATGGTGATATTTATCCTTCATTTTTCATTATTCACAGCGCCAAAAAATAGTTGATTATAGAAGTCTATACTAAGTCTGATATGGCTACTATCGTTTGGGTTCCAGAAGTAGAAGGAAGTTGGGCATCAATCAAAAAGACAACTCCCGCATTTGCCGCCACCAGTATAAAACCTGCGATCGCTGGCCCAACTGCTCGGGCAATGTTAAACTCAGCACTATTTAAAGCAATGGCAGCCATGAGTTGCGATCGCGGTAATAGTTCTGGTACAATTGCTTGCCAAGCTGCGCCATTTATTGCCGCTCCCAAATATTGAAGCAATCGGGCGATCGTCTAACAAAGATTTACGGAGCGGACTCCAAGCAGAGGTTATCATGACTGCGGTATGCAGGTATTTACTTCAGCATTCGAGGAGCGGGGCCACGAGTGGTATCCAATCCTGACACACGAGGTAGAGTGATCGTTTTGCCTGTTTGTGCCGCTTGGTAAATCAACGCTATCAGTTTTTGGTCTTGCAAACCTTCTTCACCAGGCGTATGCGGTTGCTTGTTCCCAATCACACAATCTGCCATGTGATCAATTTCTAAGGCGAACTGGTTCTTCTCGCCTATCCGCACTTCGCTGACATTTTCTGCCATGCTGTTTGTTGGTGATTTGCGTGAAATCATCATCCGCAAACCGTTGTAGGAGAACGCCGGATCGAGTTGTCCCCAAGCATCAGAACCGAAGACGCGAAACCGCCGCGCTTCGTGAAAGCCGTAGCTAGTGGAGCAAATCGCTACTATCCCACTGGGAAACCGCAATTGGAAAGTGACACTTTCTTCCACCTCTTTGAAGCGCGGATCGCCGGGAGTACTGAAGGTTTGGGCGCTAATTGCGATCGGTTCCTCTCCTGTCAAATAGCGAGTTGTATTCAAGCAATAAACTCCCACATCTGGTAAACAGCCACCTCCAGCTAAAGCGCGTTTTAACCGCCACTGGTTTAAGTCACCACCCTGGTTTTGTCCGTTATCTGCCTGAATCACCTTCACAGTTCCCAATTCTTTGCTGCGGATCATCTGAATCATCGCGCGATGGTGTGGCTCGTATTGGCAGCGATAAGCAATCATCAGCTTGCGATTTGCTTGTTTGCACGCATCGATCATCTGTTGAGCATCTTCGACTGTGGTTGCCATTGGCTTCTCACACAGAATGTGCTTCCCTGCTTTAGCACCACGTACCGTATATTCCCGGTGCATACTGTTGGGCAGTACAATATAAATCACATCAACGTCTGAATTGTTGCGGAGATTCTCGTAATTCTGATAGTTGTAAACGTTCTGCGATTTGATGCCATACTGCTGGGCAACTTGATTGGCTTTGGCAGCATCGCCACTAACTAATGCAGTTGGCTTTGCTAGTTTACATTCTGCAAACGCAGGCATGATTTCTTCCAATGCCAGTCTGCCCAGTCCAACGATCGCAAACCCCAAGCGTCGCTCTGGGGGTAATGCAGTTGGCGGCCCCCCTGTTTCAACTTCAGTTGATGCCGAGATGGGCGGAAACTGAATCTGAGGCGGCAAGGGGCCTCCGTGTGGGGTGGCTTGCTGAGTTGGCTGTTGGGCAGCAACTTCTTCGCCCATACTACCAATTGCGGCGGCTGAAATGGCTCCTAACCCAGCAGTAGTCATAATCTGACGACGAGAAAATTTTCCTTTGAACAATTCAGACATCGTGGTTCCTTAATAATAAAATTTTGGATTTAATACAGCATTTCATTAATTCGTAGCGAATGAAATTTGGCAATACCCTGCAATGCCAATGCGTCGGCTGACAATGCTAATGCGTCGGTTTACAATGTTAATGCGTCGGCTGACAATGCTAATACGCGGTTTATAATGCTAATGCGTCGGCTGACAATGCCAATGCGCCGACTTACAATGCCAATGCGTCGGCTAATAATAGACATCTCCAGAAATTAAATATGCGTTATCCAGAACCCTTGTAGAGACGTAGCACTGCTACGTCTCTACATTCATTTTCACTCTTATGTCTAAGAAATACTTAACTGAACTGTATTACCTTAAGGGGTACTAGTTGGAGTTGGGGTACTGGTTGGAGTTGGGGTGCTAGTTGAACTTCCAGGATTAACAATAGAACCAGCCTGTTGCAGGTGTGCTCGGAGGGTTGGTAGCTTTTGAGCCGCGAATGCTTTCACATCTGGATCTTGTCCCTGTTTAGCTTCAGTTTCAAATGCGGAGACATCATTTTGATGATCTTCAAGCATCTGATTCATATATTCGTGGTTAAAGGTATCACCAGTAAGTTTGGATAAGCGTTCTTTGACTTGCTGATTTGTGCTGTCGAGACTAGTTGGCGGCGTTACACCTTTTTTTTTCGCCAACTTTGCGAGTTGAGTGTTCACCGGGTTGTGATCTTTAATCATGCGCTGTGCAAACTGTTTTACCGCCTTGCTAGTTCCACGTTTTAATGCCAGTTGTGCTAGTTGGACTTCTGCTAAACCACCTTGAGCGGCTTCATTTATGAACTGTGTGTCTGAAGAACTGAGGGTATTTTGCCCTGGTGTAGTTGGTGAGGCAGTTGGTGATGCCGTTGGTGATGGACTCTCAGTCGTTTGCACAGACTGAGCAGGTGGAGCTTCAGATGTAGTCTGGTCATGCGGAGTAGTTGGTGTGCAACCACTTGCCAAAGATAAGGCGATCGCCACTATACCACTAGAGAATATTTTAAAGTGGGACATAATCAATGTTCTCCTTAAATAAAGCTATATCTTGCAACGTAGAATGAAAAACAAGCGCAATTGCCCAAAGGGTAGTAGCAAAGCCTATCGCACAGTTAAATACGATCACTAATGCTGAAATCACGAAGCAGATGCCGTCGGTGCAAATTGTGCAAATAGATTTAACATTTCCCGATTGAATGCAGGGATATCATCTGGTTGACGACTTGTCACCCAGTTTTTATCTACTACAACTTCTTTATCCACCCAGTTACCACCTGCGTTACGAATGTCATCTTGAATTGTGTAATAACTAGTTAAAGTGCGTCCTTGCACCAAGTTGGCAGATATTAATTCCCAAGGTGCATGGCAAATGACAGCGAATGGTTTTCCTGCTTGTTGCATTTGCTGTAAGAAGGATTGCACTTTTGGCCCCATTCTCAGCGTATCGGCATTAAGTGCGCCACCAGGCAACAACACTGCATCATATTCGCTTGCTTGTGCTTGATCAATAACTCCATCAGCACTTACAGTCGTGGCTTTATCATGATGCCGAAATGCTTGGATTTGCCCGTCTTTGGTTGAAAGAATTTTAACCCTTGCACCAGCTTCTTTGAGTGCTTTTACTGGTTCTGTGAGTTCAGCCTCTTCAAACCCATCAGTTGCCAAGACTGCAACTCGTAAATTTGTTAATTTAGTCACGATTATCTCCAGGTTTTATTTAATAATTTGCAGTTATGATTCAACACTCACTCCTGCTTCCAACTCCAAAGCTTTGATCAATGCCGATGCATTTTCTTCCCCCCATCCTTGATTAACCGCTGTTTTAATGGTTTCTCTGACAATTGCGGCAGCAGGCGTTGGAGAATTTAAATCTTGGGCAAATCGAGCGATCAAATTTGCATCTTTCAACATATGCTTTAATGCAAAACTTGGTGTAAAATCCCTATTCATCAGCATCTTGCCCATACCGTCAAAAATCGGAGAGCGAAAATCTACCACATGCAGCACATCCAGAACGTCTTGTGTCTTAAGTCCGGCTTTGGTTGCCAGAATCAGCGCTTCCCCTAACGCTTCGATTTGGGTTGCCACAATCGAGTTACCGATGAGTTTCATCGACGCACCCTTGCCAGTGTCGCCCAAATAATGGATCGTTTCGCTCAAAGGCTCTAAAACTGGTTTGACTTGCTCAAATACCTCCTGCTTACCACCAACGACAATCCACAATCCTCCGGCTGCGGATTCGTTTTTACTGCCGAAAACAGGCGCATCAAGAAACTCGACTTGCTTTTTGGCATAGGCTGCGGCTTCTTTACGGGAGGTGTCAGGATGAACTGTACTCATGTCGATCGCAATTTGTCCTGAGCGCACGTTCGATAAAATGCCATCCTGCCCAAAGACAACCTCTTCAACCGCATTGTCATTCGAGAGCGAGTACATAATCGCCTCGGCATTTTCCACGACCTGTGCTGGTGTTTGTGCTTGTGTTGCACCTTGTTCAACCAGAGGCTTACAGGACTCTGGGTTACGATTCCAAACGTTCAAATCGTAACCAGCTTTGAGCAAGTTGGTTGCCATACCACTGCCCATGATGCCGAGTCCTAAATACGCAATGCGTTTCATAATGATGTTCTAGATGATGTCTTACTTTAAGGAAATTGCGATACTTTCAGGGCACACGAAGTGTGTCGAAGTCAACTTGTTTCTACCCTCCCTTCACATCATGGAAGTTTTGAGGATAAATACATCTTCCAATCGATAGACTCAACAGTAATAAATACCGAGATAGCAGCGAATTTCCTAGCTTTTTGTAAAAATGCATCAATCTGAGTTACACAAAAATTGATTTTGAGAGGATGTGTGTAAAGCATCAACTTGACATAACTCACACCTGCGAAATTGCGTAGGCGTAGTTCCCCGTAGACATCGCTGTTTGCATAAAAAACAGTTGAACATAGTATTAAAATTTATCCCAACCAAGCTGGATTCATCGCTGTACTGTCATTTTGGGTTGTGGTCTTATATCGTTCATACTGCCCTTTAGCTGCTGCCTCACGGGTACGCGCTAATAGTGCTGTAACTCGTGCCTGATCCATTGGCTTAAACGTGCGGACTGCCTCAAACGCTTGGTCTAAAATTCCCATGCTATCAATGCCTGTAATTACAACTGACGTTGGCAAATTCATTGCGTAATGCAGGCAATCGATCGCACTGACTGTGTTGCTTCTAAGAATGTAAGACTCCCCGATTGTTTTCATTGCTAATACACCAATGTTGTTTTTCACTAACACAGGTAAAACCTGGCGTTCAAAACTTCTAAAATGGGCATCCATGACATTCAAGGGCATCTGCACAGTGTCGAAGCGGAAACCATTTTGTGTCGCAGTTTCTAGCATCTGAAGATGAATCTGGGGATTCTTGTGTCCTGTGAAGCCGATATAGCGAATTTTGCCCGCCTTTTGCGCCTCGACGACTGCCTCCATCGAGCCACCAGGAGCAAAGACGCGATCGGGGTCTTCAAAGCGGAGTATTTCATGATGCTGTATTAAATCAATATGATCAACTTGCAAATCTTTGAGCGATTCATCAATCTGCATCTTGGCAGCGCTTTTGGTGCGACCATCGATTTTCGTCATTAAGAAGACCTTTTGACGATAACCATCCTTAAGAGCATTTCCCATCCAACGGTGGCTACGTCCGTTGTGATAATCCCAAGAATTATCCATAAAGTTGATGCCGCGATCAATCGCACTGCGGATCAGCTTGATACTTTCTTGCTCCTCTTCAATTTTTCCAATGTGAAACCCACCCAAGCCAATCACAGATACTTGTTCTCCGGTACGTCCGAGATTGCGATACAACATTTCGCCGCGTCGAGTTGGAGTGGGTGTTTGGGCTAGCAGTTGAGTATTTTCATCAACGGGTTCTGTTTGGGCGAGGAGCGGCTGCAAAAATCCTTCCGAAACTGCAAGTCCTGCCGCTACTAATCCTGAAGCAGAAGCAGTTTTCAATAAGCTGCGTCTACTGATCTCCATAATTGTCTCCTACAAGTAACAACAGGAATGAGCCGTATCGTATCACGGCAATCTGGCACAGAAACTCTAACTTAGGTGTGTTTTGAAACATATTCCGCAAGATGCATTCACAATGCCAGCCAATGCATTCACAATGCAAGTCGATGCATTCACAATGCAAGTTGATGCATTCACAATGCAAGTCGATGTATTCACAATGCAAGTTGATGCATTCACAATGCTTACCCTTTGTTTAAGCTTGCCCGATTTAAAACTTTATCAATAAAGGTAGAAGTTAAAGGGTAGGAGGAAAACAGTCTCTAAGGGACTTCCAAGTAAAAAATAAGTAGATAGACAAAAATATTTACAGTTATTGCAAGCAAAGCATACTCCTACAAAGAAGCAAGCGGAGCGTCTCGTAAAGCCTGCGGCATAGCTACGCTGAGGGCGCAGCCCAAGGTAGAGAAGCAACGTCAGCCCTTGCGATCGCTGTTTCGGCTACTTCAGTCTTTTATCTATATAAATCTTTATACAATTGATGTAGGTTGATGAAATTTTTATATCCGAACGGGGAATACTTATGTAAGTCATTCAGGGTTATTTGCATATGCCATCCGATCATAAAGAAAAGAAAAAATTTAAAATTCTGGCTTTAGATGGTGGAGGAATTAGGGGACTTGTTACTGCCAACATACTTACAGAAGTAGAAACACAAATCCAAAAAACATTAGGTAGAAAAATACCTTTAAACCAATACTTTGATTTAATCGTCGGAACATCAACTGGATCAATCTTGGCTGCTAGTTTAGTTTTGGGTAAGAGTCCTGCTGAAGTATGTAAAATTTATGAGGAAAAAGGGAGGGATATATTCCAAGCTCCACCGTTACGGAAACTTTTCAGTTGGATTTCTGGTTCTAAGTATTCAAATAAAGGACTTATTGAAGTTTTAAGAAATGAGCTTGGTGAAATTAAATTTCGGGATTGTAGCAAAAACTCATCAGCAGAATTGTTAATCTTTGCCTACGATACTCTTTACCGGAATACAACATTTTTTATCAGTCCTTGTCCTGAAGAAAATCGTTGGTTTAATAACATGAAACTTTGGGAAATTTGCGTGAGTTCTTCATCAGCTCCCACTTTCTTCCCGCCCTATGAATTTAAATTTACAGATTCCCATGATCAAAAGACGAAAACATTTACTCATGTTGATGGCGGGGTAAGTGCTAACTGTCCTGCTTTAGCCGCACTTGCTCATGCGACAAAAATCAAAAAGAAAAATATTGAAGACATCGCTATTTTGTCAATTGGAACTGGCAGAACGACTCAACCTCTTGAATACGTAAACCTGAAAAATTGGGGTAAGTTATTATGGGCAAAGCATATTCCCGATGTATTTATGGGAGGTCAAATTCAGATTACAACTGATGCCTGTGACCAAATAATCAAATCAGTTAATCCTGACGGTTATTTACGGCTTCAATTTGAGCTAAACAAAAGATTTGGAAAAGATGGTAAACTACTTCCTCATAATGAACAAATAAACGAATATATTCATCAAAACATCAATGAAGAAATGGATAATACTAGCATAGACAACATTGCTAAATTAAAAAATGCAACCGAGCTGTTCATTGCCAACAAAAAGGACAAGATCGCAAACTTTATCAAAAATACAGAGTCGATAGAATTAGTTAGACATTGAGCTGAGATACAAGTAATTTTATGCAAGATGGTCTGAAAAGGCTTGCTGTCTTAACTATGAAAGAAGTCATGCGCGGACAATATGGCTCAGATAGCGATCAAGCTCAAGCAGTAGGATTAAAGAAAAAATCAGACCGCAGCGTCCTTCCCGTAAAAAAGCCAGCTGATGGCGTAACCGCCTGCTGGAAGCGATGGCGTACCCGCCCGCCGTAGGCGATCGCAAGTTAATCAACTTGATTGAATTTAAAAACGAGCGATCGCTAATCGTCTGATTGAGGGTTGATGTTTTGGCGATTGCATTTGTAGTATTCGGCGTTGCAGTTTATGAGAGATGCGATCACATCGCATCTCTTTACTAATCATATATTTGACACTACTTTGCGGGGCGCTAAAAAGCCAAGGACAATTGCTACCAAGAATAATGCTGGAACATCACCAAACAGGTGTCCATGTTCAGCAGGGTCAATTACTGCATGTACTGCCATGATTAGCCCGTGGACTACACTTGACCAGACGGTGAACCAGATTAAACTCAGGTAAGCTTCTGGTTGCCTTGAAGCCAACAACAAAAAGACACCAAGCGTCGCATAAACACCAATGATCATCTGTTCGTATTCGTGCTGACCTGGTTGCCATAACCAGCCTGATGCCCAGATTTGACTTAGCGGATAGATAAGTAGAAAAGCTATTCCAAAAAGAGCCAGAGCGATTCGTAAATACCGATCGCGCCTATCCATTGCTTTAACCTCCGCTATTTTCTAGTGCAGTCTCTACTAAAAAAACTGTATAATTTTGTGATTGTATTTCCATTAGTGACACTTCAGCTTTGGAGTGTTAGAAATTTTAATGCTCCTGGTGGTTTAAAACTGATTCAACTGTGAGTGCAAGCCGATGCATTCACAATGCAAGTCAATGCATTCACAATGCAAGTCAATGCATTCACAATGTAAGCCGATGCATTCACAATGCAAGTCGATACATTCACAATGCTTACCCTTTGTTTAAGCTTGCGCGATTTAAAACTTTATCTTACTGTTAGATTTTTAGTCTCAATGGGTACATTAAATGTATCCTAGAGTAGTAAATACATCTATGACTATCCAAGATACAACACGCCGTTTGCGTCCTCAAACCATTAGTCAAGATATTAGCTCATTGCAAGGTTTGCAAACCGTCAGCACCTACAACACGACTCGTGCTGATGCCTCAGCTACAAAGTTACAAGAAGTTTATCAGGCAATGTTGATTTCTCAACAAACTGAAATTGAGAAATTAGCTTTACACCGTGCTGCTGCTGATGCTGCTCGATTAGCAGAGTGGGAATTTCATAATGCTGTATTAGCGATGAAAGAAGTCGTGCGTGGCCAATATGGCTCAGATAGCGATCAAGCTCAAGCGGTGGGACTGAAGAAAAAATCAGACCGCAAGCGTCCTTCCCGCAAAAAGTCAGTTGCGATGGCGTAACCGCCTGCTGGAAGCGATGGCGTACCCGCCCGCCGTAGGCGATGGCGTACCCGCCCGCTGGAAGCGATGGCGTACCCGCCCGCCGTAGGCGATCGCAAGTTATACCTAATTGTTTTCAAACATATTAATTTTGGCAGGCAGGGAAGCAGAGGAGCTTTCTAGCAAGGGGAAAGATACCACAGATGATTGCAACTTGGTATTAATCAACTTAATTGAAGGTAAGTTCGACCAACACAACGGTAGTACGATTGCGATCGTCTGTAGCTGCCATTAACCAGATATCCGACTGCTTGATGTGGATCGTCCCTAGAATTGGGGTTGCAACTCAGAAGTCAGATATCTCGTTTCACTGTTTACTTTGCGGCTTGCTGTTTGCGCCGACGGATGCAGGCACAAGCGACACCTGCAAGCGCTAGACCTGCAATTGTGGTCGGTTCAGGAACAGTAGCCGTGTTCGTTTTATTTGCGGTAGATAATTTCAAGGTAAAATCGACAGGCAATCCATCGCTGACCGTGCGCTGAATGCGGAACACTTCACCAGGGTTGACGCGCGCCCCTGTGAATGTTGCAACGGAGTTGTTTTCAGATAGCGTCACCTTGTAAAGGTTTGAAGTAACAGTGCCAAACTGAGCATCAGGGCTTAACAGACGATACACAATATCACCGACAGAGACATCCAAGTTATTCACGTTATTGTTAATGCTAAGTGCAGATCCCGATCCTGTCATGAGAATAGGACTAACATATGGCAAGGACGTAGCTCCTAGCTGGGTGAAACTGAAGACTGGTTCACTCAAGGGAGGCGCTGGGAGAACATCTAAGGCTTGATTGACGAGCGAGACTGCTTGTGCAGTCGTTGCAGTGCTAGCTAAGGCAGCTAATGCTACAATAGTCGAGAGTGCGAACTTTTCGGTTTTCACGGTTTTGAATAGACTCCTAATTAGAACTACAATCATCAAAGCTAGCCAATTGAACTTGAAGATGCACAGGATGGAAAACAGGGATTTAATTGGCGGTCATCAGCACAAAATTTCCAACTCAAGGCAGCTGGAAAACTGAGCGATCATTTAAGAAAACCAGATTGATTTTGTAGAGATAACTAAATATCTATGGTTTTCCTACTAAATATTACTTTCATCACAGCATCCTTAAAAATCACTAGTATCATAATAGATTGACTGAGCTTTTTGTTATCTTCTTTACTGGCTTTACAAAAACTTTAAAGTAGTTAATCGCCCTTTTAAGTCACCTTCAGTAGACCGAAAAATGAGTGCGATCGCCCTTCGTATTTCTCTACCAAGTTGTCTTACAGCAATAATTAGAGCGAATCGATGCCGCTTCATACTTGCGCTTCAGCAACACTGTAACTGTTATTAGATTGATCGGGTAATTGTCATTCGTAAGAGGTTAAGGTCATATACCATTTGTCAATAAGCAATCGTACTTATAATATTACCAAAATTGGGGTCGAAAACAGAATTGTTAGGCAGGCAATCGCATAATCTTGATCCGTATCATTCATTGTCACGCTTCAAATTAAATACAAGAGTTCCTTAATACTTCCGTTTTTTCCAAATTTTCAGCATAATTTCTAATTGACAAAAGTAAGATTATCTTAACCTCTTACCGATGGGGAATTGCTTATCTTTTTAATTGCGGGAGATGTACAGACATTCCATACCCGTTCATGTACTACTTGACACCACTTTGCGCGGCGCTAAAAAGCTAAAAACAATTGCCACGAAGAACAATGCAAGCCGATACATTCACAGGGCAAGTCAATGCATTCGCAATGCAAGCCGATACATTCACAGTGCAAGTCAATGCATTCACAATGCAAGCCGATACATTAACAATTCTTACTTTAGTGATCGCAAGTTAATCAACTTAATTGAGTTTGCGAATTAGCGATCGCTAATCGGAGATTGAGCTTTTATCGTTTCGGCGTTGCAGTTGATTCAGAGATGCGAACTGCCGAAGGCGGCAGCGCTTCCGCAGAGCGGACGCTTACGCGAACGCTATCGCGCGATTCTTTAAAGCTCAATACGCTTGGGTTAAGAATTTCTTCCTTCTCTTTGCGTCCTACCCTGCGGGAAGCCACTTCGTGTCTATGCGTCCTTGGCGGTTCGTTAAAAAATTGACTTGAAGAAAGAGTTTTAGCCTTAACCCAAGCGTATTGCTTTAAAGCTCAACGGCAGCAATTAATCTCTTATCTGATATCTTGCATTTGCTGATTGCTCGGACGCTCCAACTCCAAATCTTCCCAAGAAACTGGATCTTCTACAGGTTCCAGGTGAGTTGTAACGTGGGTTGAAGGCAGCACCCGAAGAATAGCCAGCTCAATTGCCTCGCACAAATCATGCCCTTGTTGCACTGTCCAAGATCCAGGCACAAGAACATGAAAGGAAACAAAGCGGCGGGTTCCAGCAGTGCGGGTTCGCAAGGCATGAAACTGGATGTCCTGATGTTTGTACTCGTTAAGGATGCTCTTGATTGCATCAATTTCTTTTTTAGGCAAAGCTGCATCCAGTAAAGCGCTACCGGTTTCTTGCAGCAACCGAAATCCTGTCCAAGTAATATTTGCTGCTACTATCAGTGCGACAATTGGATCAAGCACGAAAGCGCCTGTTACTTTGACCAGGAAGATTCCAACTACCACACCACCCGAAGTCACCACATCGGTAAATAGGTGGTGAGCATCAGCCCTGAGTGTAATGGAACGCAACCGTCGCCCTGCGCGTAGCAAGATAAAGGCAACAACGCCGTTAATTACAGTTGCAAATAGGGAGAGTGCCAACCCCAATCCAAGTTGTGTTAACGGTTCTGGATGCAACAAGCGTCCCCAAGCTTCAACAGCAATGCTGATGGCTGCCACTACAATCAACGCACCTTCTGCACCACTGGAGAAGTATTCGGCTTTAGAATGCCCAAAGGCGTGTTCGGCATCGGCTGGTTTATCAGCATAGGTCAATGCCCACAGAGCTACCAATGCTGCCACGAGATTTACAATTGACTCAATAGCATCTGAAAGCAAACCTACTGACCCGGTTAGCAGGTAAGCGCCAAACTTTAGAGCAATAGTGACGATTGCCGCTGCAATCGACAAGAAAGCGTAGGAGCGGGCTGATCGACTACTCATCTCAGTCACGGAGGTAACTACAGTGATTCCGAGCTAACAGTACCAAATTTGACTTTAATCGTCATCAGCCCTGAGACTTCTACTGATTGGTAAAAGAAACGACAGGATCAATATGCTCAAGACGCGATAAATCGCGTCTCTACATCAGGATTTTGGGCTTATCTGAATATTTACTACAGGATATGATTGCCGCGGATGAACTTCTTGCTCATACTGGTTATGTAGCGATCGCCAATCGGATGATTGAGCTTTCATCGTTTCGGCAATGCCTACGGCTGGCTACGCCTACGCAATATCTACAGCAGCTTGTCTAGTGTAATTGGCAAATCGCGGATGCGTTTACCTGTGGCATGATAGACAGCGTTGGCGATCGCCGCTGCCGTGCCGGTAATCCCAATTTCACCAATTCCTTTGACACCAAGCGGGTTGATATGTGGATCGTGTTCATCAACAAACAACACCTGAATATCAGGAATGTCTGCATTCACTGGCACGTGATACTCAGCTAAATCATGGTTGACAACACGTCCGAGATTGGGGTCTGTTACTGTCTGTTCCATCAGTGCCATACCAATACCATAGATAATTCCACCGATCAGCTGACTGTTGGCTGTTTTAGCGTTGAGTATGCGTCCCACGCCAAAAGTTCCCACCCAGCGCGTTACTCGCACTTCGCCCAAGTCAGGCTCAACCCGCACTTCTGCAAACTGCGCTCCAAATGCGTGCATTGAGAACTTCTTTTGTTCTTCTCCCAACTTGGCATCGGCACGCGCTTCGATCATTTTCATTCCATGCCGTGCCAAGATTGCCTGATATGTTTCGGTTGCAGACGATTTATTTTTTAAGAAAAAGCTGCCATTTTCAGCAATCACATCCTCAGCGTTTGAACTATAAAGCGGCGATTTTTGATCGGCAAGTGCTAGTTCCAAAAGCTGACTACGAGCTTGATTTCCCGCTAAATGCACGGATGAGCTGACACTGGCGGCAGTTTGCGAACCACCAGAAACGGGGGTTTCTGGCATTTTAGTATCGCCTAGTTCAAAGCGGACTTTCTCAACTGGTAGACCGAGTGCCTCAGCTGCAACTTGAGTCATCACAGTATAAGTCCCCGTGCCAATATCTTGCGAACCACTCTGGACAACGGCTGTACCGTCTGCCATAATTCGAGCGATCGCCGATGCCGGAGAACGATTGGTCGGATAAGTCGCTGTTGCCATACCCCAACCAATCAAATAATTGCCGTCTCGCATCGAACGTGGTTTAGGATTGCGCTTTTGCCAGCCAAACTTTTGTGCTCCTAATCTGTAGCACTGGATGAGTGACTTGCTCGACCAAGGCAGTCCTTTACTAGGATCGACATCAGCATGGTTACGCAGACGCAGCTCCACCGGATCGATATTCAGCGCATAAGCCAGTTCGTCCATTGCCGATTCTAGGGCAAACGATCCAGAAGATTCTCCTGGCGCCCGCATGAAGGTTGGTGTACCCTCATCGAGTTGCACTAGACGGTGGCTGGTTTCGATATTCGGGCAAGCATAAATCATCCGGGCGCTTTTACCAACTGGTTCGATAAATTCATCGAAAGTTGAAGTCTGGGAAATGCCAGCGTGTCGCAGAGCGGTCAATTTGCCCTCGCGGGTTGCACCTAGAGAAACCTGTTGAATTGTCTCTGGTCGAAAGCCGACAGGCCCATACATTTGTATCCGTCCCAGAACTAATTTCACTGGACGCTTAACCTGCCGTGCTGCCATCGCCGCTAGAGGCACATGCGACCAAGACGACCCTTTGCAACCGAAGCCACCACCAACAAAGTAAGACATAACGCGGACTTTCTCTGGCTCAATTCCTAATACCCCCGCAACTTTTTTTTGAGCCTCAAAGATTCCCTGAGTGGCATCATACAGCAGCAGTTGATCGCCTTGCCAAACTGCTGTTGTGGCATGAGGCTCCATTGGATTGTGATTTTCGATTGGTGTAGTATAGGTTTGCTCGACGCGGACAGCCGCAGCCCTTAGTCCCTGGTTGACGTTGCCATGCGCTGAATCAGGCGGTTCTTCTCTGGGGATTTTACCTTTAGGCAAGTATGCTTTAGCGAGATTGTCTCGCATATTGATTGTCGGTTTCTCTTCGTTATAACGAACTTGCACCAACGAGGCAGCGTGCATAGCTCGTTCAAAAGTATCGGCAACAACGATACCGATGTGCTGACCGCTATAAAGCACAATATTATCTTGCAGCACTTGCAGCTTGCGACCGCCGCCCTTTTCTCCAAAAGCTTTGGGCGCGTTCAGGTGGGTAATTACTGCTAATACACCCGGTACTTGTTCCGCCGCCTTGGTATCGATTTGGGCAATCTTGCCTTTGGCGATCGTGCTTTGAATCGTCACACCATAAGTCATTTTTGCTACCGGAAACTCTGCCGCATAGCGCGCGCCACCAGTTACCTTCAAATGTCCATCTACTCGGTTAAGCGGTTTGCCGACAACTGTATTTGTATCCCCTGTATTCATGCCATTCCTCCCACCGTTGTCAACGCCTTAACAATTGTGCGTTTAGCAAGTTCGACCTTAAACCCGTTATATTTTTGAGGTTTAGCTCCAGCGATCGCTGCTGTGGCTGCTGCTTGAAATGTTGCCTGGTTTGCGGGCTTATTCAACAGAGCTTTTTCAGCTTCATAGGCACGCCAGGGCTTTGTTCCTACTCCACCGAGGGCAATACGTGCCGAGCGAATAATCCCATTTTCAATATCTAATGCAGCCGCAACCGATGCCATCGCAAAGGCATAGGAGGCGCGATCGCGGACTTTTAAATAGTGCGATCGCCTCGCAAAGTTTGAAGCAGGCAAATCAACGGCAACGATTAACTCTCCGTGTTGTAGAACTGTCTCTGTTTCTGGTGTATTACCCGGTACAAGATGAAAATCGACCAGCGGAATACTGCGCTCTCCGTTCGGCCCGCGTGTTTGCACCACTGCATCGAGTGCCACCATTGCCACAGCCATGTCGGAAGGATGAGTGGCAATACAGCGATCGCTACCGCCGAGAATTGCATGAATCCGGTTGTAACCCTCAAGCGCCGCACAACCTGAACCTGGAACGCGCTTGTTACAGGGCATCGAAGTGTCGCGGAAGTAGTAACAGCGTGTACGTTGCAGCAAATTCCCGCCTACACTTGCCATATTTCGCAGTTGCGGCGATGCCCCAGACAGCAACGCCTCTGACAACACAGGGTAACGCTCCTGAATCATCGCATTATAAGCAACGTCACTATTGCGTGCCATTGCGCCAATTCGCACGCCGTTGCCCTGCATTTCTATCTTGGTTAGCGGTAATGGGTTAATGTCAACCAACTCTTTTGGTGTCTGGACATTCAGCTTCATCAAATCGATTAAGCTAGTACCACCAGCGAGGTATGAAGCTTGAGCATTTAGAGTTACCAACCCCACAGCATTTTCCGCTTGTCCTACTTTTTTATAGTTAAACGGCTGCATCTTTTTTTCCCCCTAAGACATCGTGGACAGCAGCCACGATATTTGGATAAGCGCCACAACGGCAGATATTGCCGCTCATCAATTCACGAATGTCGGCATCTGACTTAGCGTGTCTTTCGTTAACTAAACCTACTGCCGAACAAATTTGTCCCGGTGTGCAGTAGCCGCACTGAAATGCATCGTGGGCAACAAATGCAGCTTGCATTGGGTGCAAATTGCCTCCTTGCGCTAAACCTTCAATAGTTGTAATAGCAGCATCGGTGTGCATGATGGCAAAAGTCAGGCATGAGTTAACACGCCGCCCATCAATCAACACTGTACAAGCACCGCACTGACCATGATCGCAGCCTTTTTTAGAACCAATTAGCCCTATGTATTCCCGAAGTGCATCAAGTAAGGTAACACGTGGTTCAATCTGCAAGTTATGTGCTGTTCCGTTTACTTGCAGTGTCACCTTCATAGTCTCAGGTGTCGGAGTTGCAAGTTTTGGCGTAGTTTTTCTGACTTGAGTTTGTGCTATACCTTTCTCTACAAAATTATTAATTGTAGCCGCTACTGTGCTGAGGATCATCAATTGACCCAACCTGCGGCGTCTTAGGACAAACCTCATCTGTTTACTCCATTCTGTTTTTGTTGGTAATAATATTGAGTAATTCTCTTGACTTGAATTTTTTTATAGAAAACCACTCTTTATTACAAGCATTTTCCTAAAAATGACATTGTTAATAGAATACAATTTCATTTTATTATCGTCTCTCTATCAGAAGATTTATGCCAGAAGTATCATCTATATCTATCATTATGTTTTATAACAAAAGTGGTTTATATTCAATATAAAAGTTAAAATAGATAGTAATTATTAAATTGATCATCTCTACTAATTATTAAAAATTACTGTTAGAATAATCCAGGGCGATCGCATCTAAATTACTTTTGCTCACAATCAAAGTAAAAAAGCAACAAAAAAATCAGCATTTCTCTTTTGAGTTATTTTTCTCCACTCAAAGCGATGTCGAGAACGAGCTACGCCTACGTTTAAATCTTTGTCAATAAACAAGTTAATAAAATTATTTATCGACTAGATTGAGAATATGCTCTTCTTATTGACATGATGCGCTCGCCTGATCTAGACTTTATCCAAAATTAAGAACTCGGTTTTCTTTATCCGGTAAAAACCATAGCTTTTTAGCAAATACTTTTGGTTGTTCAGTACCTGTTATGCCAAATTATTATTTAAAAATCAAAACTTGGCTTAAAAATAAAGGTCAAAAGCCCAAATCATTGCCAAAACCCTAAAATGTTAGTAAAAAGGCTTTATTTTTATTGAATAGCAAAGGTTATAAGGTTTTCTCAAGCCAAATTAGCATAATATGTAATGAAGAGCCATACTTTTTCCATATCAGAGATTATCGATGAAGTTCAAAAAGTAAAACTATTCTCCCACAGAGGTTTCAGTGATAGCGTAGACGCTTTTTAAGGTCTTGCCATAAACATGGCGTTGCGAAAAAAATGGATCAAGTCAAACTGAGAGGATGTTTGAAAAGTATTAAAGGAATCAATTAAGCATCTCGACTCATTGCCCAAAAGAGTTTAGTTGCAAATAAGTCTTCAAATCTTGTGCTGCCTCTTCTTCTCGCTCTAAAGCGGTAAAGGCGACTGCCCGGTTTTGGTACAAATCGGCGGTTTCAGGTGCCCATGCGATCGCTTGATTCAAATCATTCAAAGCTTCTTGATAGCGTCCAGCTTCATAATGCAGAATGGCACGGTTGGCTAATACTAGAGGTTGGTTAGCATCTAGAGCTAGCGCTGCATTATAGTCCGCCAACGCTGCCTGCGATTGCTCTAACATATCAAATACTTGGGCACGAGCCACTAGCACTGAAAACTGATTTGGTTGTAGATCGAGGGCGGTGGAATAGGCATGTACTGCTTGTGGCATTTTATCCAAGCGTCGATAGCACTGTCCGACATTTGCCCAAACTTCTGGATAAGGTGCACTTAACTCAATCGCCTTTAAATAGTCCTCAAGGGCATCGTTTAACCAACCTATCTTAAAATACAAGTTACCGCGCGAGTTGTAGTACTCGGAGTAATTGGGGTCAATAGCCATCGCTGCTGTAAAGTAATGGATAGCTTCCTCGTGATTGCCGATGAAATCATAAACCTGAGCAATGTTAAAAAGTAAGACTGAGCGATAAAGAAGATGTTGTTCCGGGTTTAAGAGGGCATTGACTTGCTCGTAGCACCATTGGCAAAGTTCCACAGCTTCTTGGTGTCTACCTTGGCGGTAGCGAATTAGTGCCATGCCGTTACGGTTAAAGGTTTTTTGGAACAGTTTTACGTCTTCTGGTATATTGCTACGAGCCAGTTCTGCTAAACCTCGTTCCAGGTACGCTTCCGCCTTTACGATGTCCCGTTCTTGCAACTCGCGGATGTACAACATCGCCATCATAAAGCAACCTTGAAACAGGTTATCGGGATTGTTTGTTCCCTGCATGGCTCGTTCCATGATTTCAAAGGCTTCTAGAGGTTTATCCAAAGCTACGTAACTGGTATATAACATGGAATGGATAAGCCAGCGTTTTTGCATGTCCTGCGGACAGTAGCGCTCTAGCTGTAGCAAGGCAGCCTGAGCAAACGCTAGAGCATCTTCGTAAAAACCTTTTCTGTTATAGATTGCAGCAGCCTTGATTTGATATTTCAATGCCAACTTTGGTTGGTTGCTTAGTAGCAAATACCGGATAAGTCGTGGTAGGTGAATCTCTTGTTCAATTAAGTCATTTTCCAGTTGCTGTTCTAGTTTCCCAGCTAATCTAGCCATCTCTTGCAGGGAAATATTAGTTGTCGGACTGGGAAGTAAGTTGAGGCGGATGTGCTCTAAATACTGGTTGCTAAACTTACCAGTGACATCTTTGTGATTTGCTTCGGGTGCGATTGCCACCAGCAAAGTTAAATTCAACTGCTGACTGCGACGGCGCATCAATTCTGCAAAAAATATCCGTACCAAACCGCCAGAAAAATCATAGCGATCGCAAGCAATCACCCACCGAGAATTTTGAGAACGTTCAAACCAAGCAGTGAGAAGATCAATAATTCCGTGGATAATCCGAAATGCTCGGTCTGCTGGGTAGTTGCGGATTTGCTCTTTTTGAATAGCTATGTCTGTTAAGCTGGGATATCGCACAGATATAGTTCGCCGCAAGGCTGGTAAAACTCTGGTTAACTCATAATTGTGTTTGATAATCAAATCCGCTGCTTGCGCCTGAACTTGGGGAAGTATATCGGTTAATAAATCCTTCAACCCAGCCCAAGGACCATCTTGATTATGGTCGCAATTGAGCAACCAAGTAGTCGCCCCCCGATCTTCAGCTTGATTGAGCCATTGTTGCAAACAGTTACGACGCGATTCCCCAGATTCTGCTTCTAATACAATTACCTTATTAATTTCTTGAAGAGGACTTGTTGGTATACTGCTTAAATCCAAAGTTAAATTCATAAAATTTCACCTTTGTTTTGTATAAAAACTGCGAATCCAAAGCCCAAAGCCGAGGGTATAGGGAATGCAGACAAGTAATATCAATAACATTGCATCAATAAAAGCGTAAGGGTTAGCTTGAAACCCAGTACTCAAAACCGCGACAAGTTTTATACAGTAGTGCCACATTAAAGGCAAGTTAATTAAAATTAAGGAACCGAGTGCAGCCGTGCGACCCACAAGCCATAAAATTGCATACAAGCGAATGATCTGCCGTTCACGTGCTGGGATATAGGATTGTTCTACCTTGCGTACCCGATGAATCACCCGCGCTAACTGGTTGCGGACAAATACTTCGGTATCTTTCATCAGGCTTTTACACCTAAAGAAATTGGCAATAACGTAGTAGTAATCAGTCCGCATGAAAAAATAGCACTGCCACAGCAAACCTAGCAAATAGTTCAGCAATAAAGCGCGACCCAGTTGGAAAACAACTGGAGGCATAACAATCCACCCATGCTTTTGAGCCAAAAATACCAGGGTGAGGATAGCACCAGATACCGTGTCTAGGAACGATCCTGCTAAGAATGGCAGATAGCGTTGGTTGCGAGGGACACCCCAAATACCAGTCATATTTGTTTCTGCCACCAACATCCACATCCGATTGCTGATAGCCATGCGACAGGAAACACCAAGGGCGCGAGCCGCTACTAAGTGAGCCATTTCATGTAAAAAAAGTATTACGCAATCGAGGACAGCCAGTACCAAAATCATCAACGTGGTATTTTCTGGGAAAAAGTAAGCTTCCCAACTAGGAACAAGTGCAGGGTCGAAAGCGATCGCCAAGAGTGCTAAACTAACTAAAACGGCACAGCCAATCAAAACAGGGCGGCTAAATATTTTTTGGGCAAGCGATTGCGGGAAGTTTGCGAAGTGATACCGTACCTTTGCAGCTTTGATAGTCGGGGGTGCAAAGGTAACCTTAATAACAGCATGGGAGCATTTTCCTTCATCTTGGAGCAGAGGTTTAACAAACCCCTTACCCTCAAGAATGTCGAGCAAATCCTCAATATCAGGAAGTTCACCATACTTTTCCTGATAGATTAACTGAGTCTCGCCTACCGTCTTTCCTACCGCTAGGTAATCTAATATTTCTACAGCATCAGATGGCAACACTAAAAATAAATCAGTTTCAGGGTGTCCGATGACAACTTCCTCATCCTCTGGTTGCCTAGTAAACGGGTAAACTGCAACAAGAGTATCGCTTGTATATTGCCTCATTGATATTTTTCCAAAGATAGTCGAAGCCGCTACTTGAAAGTAGCGGTTCCGACAAAACACAGATAACAAAGTTTCCAAATAATAATCAATTCCTGCAACAGGAGATTTTCTTCAAGAAACCTAATTTGTAAATCCTATGATTAATAGAGTTTACAAAAGGGTAATGATAAATATGTAGTGAAACCAGCGCCTAAAAGTCTCACTCAGCAAAGGCTGAAAATCAGAAAATCACTACTTCTATACCATTACAAACAAGAGCAAGCACCGTAGTAACACGGTCGTGTAGTTTTGAGAGTTTCAGCTTCGCGGATGACGAACTTTTTCATCGGCTTCAGTTCTTGCTTATTCATAGTTGTCATAGATTTAATCTCCTATTTAGATTCTTTGGGTTGAATGTAGTTTGATGTAATTGAGAAGAGGTTGTTGTTACCTCTTCATCAACTCCTTACGACTGCTTTGATTTTTTATGCACTCTAGTGCAAGATCGCTGAACATAAGTTTCTTCAGCGCTGAAGGGCTTGAATCTTCACATATTTGGGTGTTTTTTACCCATCAACTTACTCCATTAATTCCTTAGGTGGCAATCCGCCCCAGTGAGCCACAGCTTGCGGAGTATCCTTCCATACTTTCGGTCTTTGAGGAAAATCTTCGTGCTAGTGCCGTGGTTCAAAATATCCTAAGTCTTCGTTGAGCATGATGTCTATTTCAATAAATACTTCGACTATGTTTTATGTCGGGGTCTTTATGACACGTAGCGATGTTATGTTTTATCCCGTGGCGTACTGGCGTAAGCGATCGCTCCATCAAGGAGATAACGAGAAAAGTCAGTTCTTCAACACCTTGCACACGATCAAACAGCCAATCGGCGACAGACAAATAGGCTTCTAGACTGAATGGCACTAAGAAAAGCCCAAAGTCTTGTGTCACCTTGTTCCCAGCCTCTAGACTGGGAATGTATTCTGAGAGGCTCTGCCTCTGGTCAACAAAGAGGAGGCAGAGCCGAATGGCACCAAGTTAAAACCAAAGTCCTATAGAGACTAGTTCCCAGGCTGCACCTGGGAATAGGCTGTTGAAGGCAAAGTCTCCAAGAATTGCATTACAAGTCAAAGCCTTGTAACGAGAGCTAAAAAACGGGATTCTATAGGCTTTCTGGCTTAACTTAGTGCCAAGAGCTAAAAAACGGGATTCTATAGGTTTTCTGGCTTAACTTAGTGCCATTCGAGGCAGAGCCTCCCACGATGGGTTCCAGCCCAGAGGCTCTTAACCAGTTAAGGCAAGGGCTATGTCTTAACTTAGTGCCATTCGGTTAAGAAGGGTAACAGTCATAGTTGCGTCCTTTTTTTGAAGTTTGCATCCGTACTAAAATCAAGGCTTTCAAGCAGCTTTGTGCCTGTGCAAACGGGGGAAACTCCAGACGCTCTCTACCATACGCTTTAAATCCCGACTGTAGCAAGATCCCGCAGAGTAACTTAACGGAGTCGGAGCCTAACTAATTGTTCAGGATGAGCTATGTGTTGAGGTTACGGGTCTTAAACCCTTTAATTTACGAGAAACCCATATTTTCTGAGTACAGTCTTGGCTTGACTGCCAGATAAAAACTGGACAAATTCCTTGGCAGCAGAAGTATTTTTACTACTCTTGAGCACAGCCATTGGATAGACAATCGGTGAATGATACTTATCGTCAGCAGCGACTACGACTTTTACCTTCTTGGAGATTTTGGCATCAGTGGCATAAACTAAACCCGCTTCGGCATTACCACTTTCTACTGCTGCCAAAACTTGACGCACATTGTTAGCAAAGACCAATTTTGACTTGACTTGATCATAAAGTTTTAATTTCTTTAAGACTTCCTCCCCATATTGCCCTGCGGGTACACTTCTGGATTCACCGATCGCAATTTTTTTAATCTTACTATCTGTTAAATTGTAGAAGCTACTGATGCCAACAACATCCTGAGCCACAATCAAGACTAGACGGTTATTTGCTAAGTTAGTACGGCTACCTGGTAGCAACAGTCCTTTTTGTTCCAAGGCATCCACTTGCTTTTTGCCAGCAGAAATAAAGATATCTGCTGGCGCACCTTGCTCAATCTGTTGCTGCAAGGCACCAGAAGCCCCAAAGTTATAACTAATATTGATATTTGATTTATTTTGTTGGTACAAAGGCTTAATTTCTTCGAGCGCATCTTTTAAGCTGGCGGCTGCGGACACGAGTATGTTGGTGTTTGACTGTGCTATTACAGGAGAAGGAGTAACCAATGGTAAACCAATCGCTAGCAGCAAACCAGCAAGTGCTATACCTAGAAAGCCAAAAATTTGTCTTCTTTTCATAGAAAAGGTGCTTGAGAGGTTTTTTACTAAAATTGATGCTAGGTAGAATCGTAACAATAATACCAAGATTTTCTCAACTATATCGGTAAAATTATGCCTAGAAAAGAACAAGGATGGGTCACATTCCAAACCTCAGAAGAGGAGCGAAAGATTTTGGAAGAGTTTTGTGGCCAGTCTCAGCGAACTAAGACTGAGATTCTGCGGGAACTGGTACGTGGTCTTAATCAACACTCTTCACCATCAAACTTGCTACCAACCAGAAACACAGAAGAGGAAGATATCTACACTCAACAGCCTGAGATAGAAATTAGTATTCAAAAGAAACCACTCAAAGTTAGCTCCCGCAATATTCTCAAGGGTGTTGTTAAACGAGTTGTCACTGGAGCCGTTAATAGTGAGGTGACGCTAGAGATTGTTCACAAAGTTGAGTTAACTTCGATTATCACCAAAGTATCGGTAGAAGAGTTGGATTTATCTGAGGGGAAAGAGGCTTATGCCGTTATTAAGTCCAACGATATAGTTATTGCCAGGGAATAGGCTGTGGTAATCTCTGTGAACAATTATTTTAGCGATCGCTTTGCTATTCACTCAAGAAAAACGATCAAAATTTTCTCATGAATAATTCCAGATAGCTGTATAAACTTCTTAATCGATGACTGTTGAGATGTTGACTTTTTGCTATAGGACTCCGATTTGATTTTTGAAAACATACTGAGACTGAAAACCCCTTTTTCTCAGTGTTTCATTGAAATATTGTTCAGGAATCAGACAGGAGTCCTATATGGACGCTTGTAATGGTGTTGATCGACTCAAGGTAAGCGTATATAAATTACTCTTGACAAAAACCCCAGTTCATGAATTAAATAATACACTTTGTCTTGGCACTATGATGAGCTAATGTCAAAACTGTGAAAAGATTACTTGATTGTACCCAAAGTATTTATGAAAAAAGACAGGGGTTACCTGCCTTATATAATTAATTGATATTGTGTTCAGTATGTATAACACATGATTTTGACAAACCTATTACACAATTGTGTCAAAAATGTGAATACGCTTGCTAGTAAAGACGATTGTCCTGATGGGAGGGACAAGCAGGGCGATCGCATCTAAATTAGTTTTGACCAAAACTAAGGTTAAGAACCAACCAAAAAATCAGCATTTCTCGTTTGATTTATTTTCCAAGCCTCAAAGTGATTACCTGATTTTCTGTAATCAGCGAAGTGGAATAACTCTGTTCTGCTGGCCTTTAAAGTTGAGTTAATTTTTTAATTTTTGGCGACTAGCGAGGCAGAAGATATGACTTGATAAAAGCTTGACAATTTTTTGCTGTTACAGATAATTATTTTATACAGAGAATTATATTGAGATAATATTGATACAAAAATGATATAGAGATTATGTACGTAGTTCACTTTTAAACAGCAATTGACATTATAAACATCACTGTTAACAATATCTGTGTTGTTGAGGAAAGCAATTATTTTGCGGGTTACAGCTAGTAGTACAATACGGCGGAAATAAACATACCATTTCAAATGGCGCAAAAGCCCGAAATACAATTATGCGTGACTTTTGACTTTTGAATGAGTGACTTCCGCCTTGCAGTACTAGTGTTATTTACCTTTCAAGACGCAAAGTAACCACCTTAGTCTTGTTCGCTGCCAGAATGATCGCAAAATAGTGCTGTGTAAATCAGGCAACGCACCTTTTTACCAGTACGATGCTGGCAATTTGGGCATGGCAAATCTTGAATTAAAATTTACTGTCCTAAAGTAACGATACTTGCATTTTACAAGTCTCTATGCAAAAATAGGTTGCCAAAGTACTGTAAACCTATCGGGTTACAGTATTTAAATAAAAAATAATCAAATGCGATTTTCTTTCCTTTCATATTCAATCACTGGATTGCTGGTTTGAGACTCTGAGATTTCAGATATATAGCCAGCTAGATATTTGCTAGTAAATAATCTGGCATTTAAGTAGAAGTATTGTGATAAATATTTCTGCGGTTTTTGCTGTTCAATTTTTAGTCAGTTTTTTCACTTTTAAGGTTGAGGAGTCATGTCGATTGTTCACTGGAATTATAGGTTTAGATTGTGCTTACTTTTTTTGGTAAATATTTCAATTATTTCAGTTATTAATCCTGCAAAAAGTCAGGCTAATATACCTGAATCTGTTGCATCTACTGTGAGTGATACCACCCTTGTTCCTGCTTCTGGGCAGTTGCCTGTATTTTTTCGTGATCGCAACAATTTTGTGGCTGAGAAAGTTACACCTGTTTCACAATTACTCTCACCTATACCTAAACGATTACCTACTTTTAAGACTACCGATCCCACAATGAGCAGGCATCAAGTGCGATCGCCAGATGACAATACAGCAATGGAACAGGTAACTTCTGTTTCGCAGTTATCAGATGTCAAACCTACTGATTGGGCGTTTCAAGCCTTGCAATCTTTAGTGGAACGGTATGGGGTGATTGCAGGCTATCCCAATCAAACCTTTCAAGGTGATCGGGCAATGACTCGTTACGAGTTTGCGGCGGGACTAAATGCAGCGCTGGCTCGAATCAATGAGTTAGTAAGTGCAGGAACCAGCGATCTGCTGAGAAAAGAAGATTTAGAAACATTGCAAAAACTCCAAAATCAATTTGCGCCAGAACTAGCCGAACTGCGAGGGAGAGTAGATTCGTTGGAAGCACGAACAGCAACTCTTCAAGCACAGCAGTTTTCCACCACAACTAAACTCATTGGTGAAGTCGAGACTGTGATTGGAGGAGTTGTGGCAGGCAATAATGTCGTCACCAAGCAACCTGCACCCCACAACTTCACATTTCAAGACCGGGTTACTTTGCGCTTAAACACCAGTTTCACCGGTACAGATCAACTGCGGATAGCACTCACAGGAGGAAATATTGCCTCTATAGGAGGAACAAGAAGTGGAATACTTGGAACCAATGATGGCAGAACTTCTGATAACGCCAGTCCACTTTTCCCCAACAATCAATTTTACCTCTCTGGCCTCCGCTATCGTTTTTTAGCTGGTAGTAATACTGCAATTAATGTTTTTGCTCAGTCTGATGGAGTCTTTGAACTAGGTTTGAGTGGAACCATCAACCCGTATTTTGAAGGGTCAGCAGCTAATGGGATCTCACGATATTCGCGGCGAAATATGGTCTATGACTACGGAGATACCGGAGCCGGAATCGCCATTCTCCATGACTTTAGTAAACAATTTCAATTAGGGTTGGAGTACACCTCGATTAACGGTAACAATCCTACAGACAATAATGGCTTATTTGCAGGCAGGTATGTAGCTCTAGGACAATTACTATACAATAGCCCCAAGAGTAATTTCCGGCTGGCTTTGACTTACGCCAATACTTATAGTCCACCAAACACTACAGGTCTAACTGGCACAAACTTCGGTCCAGTTATCGGCAGTAACTTAGCAAACAGCACCGTGGCTGGAACAGGAACTTTAGCGAATACTTATGGTGTAGAAGCGTTTTATCGGATTAATCCATCTGTGGCATTAAATGGATGGGTAGGTTATTCCGCGCACCGTTACTTAGGGCGTGGTGATGCAGAAGTCTGGGACTGGGGTGCCGGACTATCATTTTCCGATTTATTCCACAAAGGTAGTTTGGGAGGTATTTTTGTGGGCATGGAGCCAAAGTTGACTAGTCTGAGTAAGAACGTAAATTTAGGAGCGGGCGCTGGTCAAGTAGACAAAGATACCTCCTTACATATTGAGGGCTTTTACCAATATCAACTTAATGACAATATTGCGATCACACCCGGTGTAATATGGATTACTGCACCTGACTTTGATGCTGACAATCCTGATAGTGTAGTTGCTTGGCTCCGCACTACCTTCAGATTTTAACTTGAAAAAACTACAGCAATCTTGAATCATTTGTGAGAAAGAAGCTCTCCGACTTCTTAAAAAAGTCGGAAAGCTGGAGGTTGCAATTCTCATAAATCAAATAAGTAAGTCGTTTATCCCAATCCGCTTGGGTTAAGTTTTGTCGTACTCTATTTGTCCATAGTCAAGTTTGATAATTCGGTTTGCTAAATGAAAATAACGATCATCGTGGCTAATCACCAGCACTGTTTTACCCCGCGATCGCAGTTCTGGCAGTAGTTGAGTGTAGAATATTCCTTTGAATACTGGATCTTGATCAGCTGCCCACTCATCAAATAGATAAATTGGTCGATCTTCCAAGTAGGCTGTGAGTAAAGCTAGTCGTTTCCGTTGTCCTTGAGAAAGAGCAGTAGTAGAAAGTTGTGCATTTTCAACTTTCACCTTATGCTCTAGTTGCAGTTGTTTTAAATATTTTGTGGCTTGAGTATCCAAGTGAGAATTTTTTAATCCTAAAAGTTCTTCAAATAAATAAAAATCGGAAAATACCACGGAAAAATGCTGGCGATACCATTCTCGGTTCTGTTCGCTAATTAACTCGTTATCAAACCAAATTTCGCCATTTTCAGGGATGTATAGTCCAGTAATTAGTTTCGCTAATGTAGATTTACCACTACCATTACCGCCGACAATGAAGACTAATTCTTGAGGATACAGTGTTAAGTCGATGGGGCCAAAGATAAAACTATTGTCTTCTTGATCTGTGTAGTAAGTGTGGGTAACACTTTTAAATTTTAAGCTGTGCCAGTCAGATTTAAGGGCAGGTGGAACAGTCGATATTTCAGTTCGACTAGCTAGAGATAAACCCAGTGACTCAATTTTTTGCAAAGCAATGCTGGCTTTGCTTAATAGGGGAAGTTTGCTGATGATGTTATCCATTGGTAACACCAAGTAAGTCAAGGTCAAAATGTAGCCAGAGAGAGTTTGAGGATTAATGGTAAGCAGATTAGGCAGCGCGAACAGTACAAAACCGAGGGCAAAAAAGAATACGAGTTGACCCCAGCTTGAAGTTGTGGCAAAAAGGGTTAGACCGTTAACGTTGTGATCACGAAATTCGTTAGCAGTTGATTGCAGTTTTTCTTCTAAAAAGTCTTGACGCCGCCTATAATTTAGCTTGAGTTCCTTGACTCCTTCGGTAATGGTGCGAAAATGTTTAAACAGATGATCTTCATCTTCACGAGCTAGGGCTAGCAATTTCCCGCCTCTGTTGAGTAGCCACTGACAACTAGCGATCGCTACTACTGTAACACCACAAACCATCAGCAGTACTAACCAAGAGAGCCAGGTTATATATGCTATACCACCCAGGACGATCGCTAAATTAATAAAGATGAAAGGCAGCTGATAAACAGCATTGGCAACCGCCTGAATATCTTCTGTTAAAGTTGCCAATAATCGAGAATTCCCTAAGCGTTCCAGATGACTCAACTCGGAAGCGAGAATTTGACGACTCAAACGCATCCGTAATTGCAAAACTGCATTCTGAGAAAGGCGAATCAGCATCACTTGGGAAATGATACTGGTAATCAAAGCAACCATTGCCAGCCCCGCAAAACCCCAAATTATGGATGTGAGGCGGGAAGTGGAGCTGCTACTTGCAGCACGGCTAATTAGGGCAATCAAGCCAGCACTACTACCACCACTCAGGAATCCGGTAGCGATCGCGATCGCTACCATCCCCCACGAAGAACGTAAAAGAAAATAAATCAAATTCATGATAGACGCCTATGCCCCATGCCCCATGCCCTATTTTCAAGATAGTTGTTTGCAGACCAATTTAGGCTGCGCTTCTAGGGTAAGTTTTCTATCTTACAGTTAAAAACTTCTGAAATATCACGGTAAGCTAGTTGGAATTACATTTGATTCTGCCAGTAGATTGTTAAATTAGCTGCTTAGTTTTCCGGGGTGAAATTTGCGATGACTGTGAATATAAAGTCTTTGGATAAACAAATTCATGTAGCGACCGATTCTAAAACCGCTCCTGTCACTCAAGGAACCCGCTACGTTCCTTCGCACCATCGACGCATTCTGTGTATCTTTCCTAAATACAGCCGCTCTTTTGGTACTTTTCATCACGCATATCCACTTATGGGTAATGTCCGGGCTTTTATGCCACCCCAAGGTATTTTAATTGTGGCTGCCTACTTACCTAAAGAATGGGAAGTGCGGTTTATTGATGAGAATGTCAAATCAGCAACTAGGGCTGATTACCAATGGGCTGATGTGGTGATTGTCAGTGGAATGCATATTCAAAAACCACAAATTAATCAAATTAATGAACTTGCCCATCGAGCCGGCAAAATCACAGTTGTGGGTGGCCCCTCCGTATCTGGGTGTCCAGAATATTATCCTGAGTTTGATATTTTAAGTTTGGGTGAATTGGGAGATGCAAATGATCACCTGATCGAATATCTCGACCAAAATCTGGAACGTCCCCAAGCGCAAATTCGCTTTGAAACTAAGGAACGTTTGCCCCTAACAGAGTTTCCCACTCCAGCTTATCATTTGCTGAATATCAATGATTATTTCCTGGCAAATGTCCAGTTTTCCAGTGGTTGCCCTTATCGCTGCGAGTTTTGTGATATTCCAGAACTCTACGGCAACAATCCCCGGATGAAAACACCAGAGCAAGTAGTTGCGGAGCTAGATGCAATGCGACAATCTGGGAATTTGGGGGCAGTCTATTTTGTCGATGATAACTTTGTTGGCGATCGCCGCGCCGCTATGAAGTTGCTTCCTCACCTGATTGACTGGCAAAAGCGCAATGGTTATCCTATCCAGTTTGCCTGTGAAGCAACGCTCAACCTAGCTCAAAGTCCAAAATTGCTAGAGATGATGCGCGAAGCTTATTTCTGCACAGTCTTTTGCGGCATTGAAACACCTGAACCAAATGCTCTCCATGCTATTTCCAAAGACCAAAATCTAAGTCTACCGATTTTAAAAGCGATTCAGATTTTAAATAGCTATGGCATGGAAGTAGTATCAGGAATCATCATTGGGTTAGATACAGATACACCAGAAACAGCAGACCGAATTATCGAATTTATGCGGGCATCCCAAATTCCCATGTTGACAATTAACCTCCTTCATGCATTACCTAGAACTCCTTTATGGCGGAGGTTAGAAGCAGAAGGACGAATTGTCTTTGATGAAAGCCGCGAATCAAATGTTGAATTTTTGATGCCCTACGAGCAAGTTATTGAGATGTGGCGGCGCTGCATTACAACAGCTTATGAGCCAGAATTTTTATATCAGCGGTTCGCCTACAATATGGAACACACCTACCCAAACCGCATCAAAGTACCAAACAGCCCAGCTCGCACTTCTAGGGCTAATATTCGCAAAGGTTTAACTTATTTAGGGAATATTTTGCTGCGGATAGGCATATTTAGTAACTATCGTCAGACTTTCTGGAAAATGGCCAAGCCAGCCCTGAAAGCGGGTGATATTGAAAACTTGATTCACGTTGGACTTGTCGGACACCATTTGATTAAGTTTGCCCAAGATTGTGCCAAAAACGAAGAATCGGCTTCGTTTTATTCTCAAAAAATCCTTACCAAAGTTCGTAGTTAACTGTTGCTTTATTGCAATTTTTATAGGGTGGGCACTTAGAAGAAGATTGAGTGGCGATCGCACTTGCTAATTCTTCCTCACTCAGCAAAATTATAGATCCTCTGGTGTCCAGATTTCCTACATTGTTTGGCTAGACCCAGAGCATCTGCTGTACCCTGCAAAAAGCTAAGGAATCATCGCTACCTTAATAACCTGACGCGCCTTCATCTCACAAAACACCTGTTCTAAATCTTTTAATGGCCGCTGTTCACTAATAAGTAACTCAAAGGGAATTTTGCGACTAGCGATCAGTGCCAGCGCCTCCCGCACATATTCTGGTGTATTATGAAACACACCTTTAATAGTAAGTTCGCTGTAGTGCAGCTGTTCTGTATTCACGGTAATGCTGGTATCTCGTGGACATCCACCGAATAAGTTGACTGTTGCACCAGGACGGGCGCAGGCGATCGCAGTTTCCCAAACACTTGGTACACCAGTTGCTTCAATCACTACATCTGCGCCCCATCCTTGGGTAAGTTCTTTCACCACACTGGGAATATCCGGGATTTGATGATAATTAAAGGTCTGGACTGCACCCAATTTCTGACCAATTTCTAGCCTGTGGTTATTACCTCCCCACAGCAACACCTCAGCTTGACCACTCAATGCCGCCACAAACATCAGCCCAATCGCCCCATCTCCTAAGACGACTATTTGATCTTTGGCTTTGACGTTAGAACGGGCTACACCATGCAACACACAAGCTAGAGGTTCCGTCATCGCTGCCAATTCCCACGGCAACTCATCGGGAATTTGTAACAAATTATGCTGTACTATAGCTGCGGGAATCTTCAGGTATTCGGCAAAAGTTCCATTATTCCAGGTCAGATTCGGACATAATGAATACTCTTGACGTTGACAAAAAAAGCAACGGCAGCATGGGGCGGAATTATTAGCGACGATGCGATCGCCCACTTGCCAACCAGTCACACCTGCACCCAAGGCAACAATTCGCCCAGCACCTTCGTGACCAAATAGCGTCGGCGGTATCAACATCTTGGCATGACCACCACGCCGCCAGACTTTCAAATCTGTACCACAAGTTGTTGCTACCCCCACTTGGATCACAACTTCGCCAGCCGCCGGAGTGGGGTCAGCAACTTTCTCTAAGCGTAAATCTTTTTGACCATAAAGTAATGCTGCTAACAAAGCTTTAAACCTATCAATTGGCTCCATCCGATTTTATCAGTTGAAGATAGTTGATAGGTTTAAATAAATTAGTCTTGATTTCTAGTAGGCTTTTATTAATCTCAAATGCCGTAAAACTAGGAATTCACCACTGGCTGAGGAATCACTCCGGTGTTCCGAGTTTCCACATTAGGCAAGCGAGTAACAGTTAATAGCGGTACTTCTTGTCGGCACGACAGGCAAAACCAATATAGTTCACCATGACGGGCATGACGCAACAGGGAACCACCGCAGCATGGACAGGTGTTGGCTCTCGTACTCATAACCAATGTTCTCCTTAAAAAAAGTTATTGTTTAAGCTGGATAAAAAAGCAGTTGATTAAAACTCGATGTTAGCTGCATGAATGCGGCCATTTGATTCTATGCGGTCTTTAATAATTTGTCTGTAAACAGCTTCATATCCGTTAACCATTTGGCTAACGCTAAAGTTGTTTTCCACATATTTTCGACAGTTTTGACGATTGAGTTCCAAAGCTAGGGGAATCATTGCCGCCATTTCTGCATAGCTTTTGCAGATAAAACCTGTTTTACCGTGGGCAATCACCTCAGGTACGGAGCCTAAATTCATGGCTATCACTGGTGTACCAGTTGCCATTGATTCAATCATTACTAAGCCAAAAGGTTCTTGCCAGTTAATGGGGAAAAGAGTTATGGCAGCATTGCCCAGAAGTTCAGCCTTTTCGGCGTGGTTAATTTCGCCTAGATATTCAATTTGCTGACCATCTATATAGGGGACAATCTCTTGTTCAAAAAACTTAGAGTCTACTAAATCAACCTTTCCTGCCATCTTCAAGCGCCAACCACTCTGTTTAGCAATAGCGATCGCATGTTGTGGCCCTTTCTCTGGCGAAAAACGACCTAAAAAAGCTAAATATGGGGGTTCTGACGGTTGGGCTACGAATGGGTAATCTGCTAGCTCAATTCCGTTATAAACCGTGCCAATATAATTAAGATCGATTTGACGCTGCGAGTTACTAATGCTGACGTATGGTTGCTTTTGGTGGTAGCTAAATGCGTGACGGTTGTCTTTTGTAAAATTACCGTGCAGGGTGTGCACTGTAGAAGTTGCTGTTATCAAACTCGCTAAAGGTAATGCCGAAATCCCTAAATGAGAATGGATAATATCGAATTGGGCAGCACCTTGGTAAACTTCGCTCAGTTCCAGCATTTCGTACACTACATACTCTTTGACATTTGGGTCTAAGCGCAATGCACATGGATAAACTGCTTTTAAATGAGCCAAAGTTTGAGAATCGCCAGAGGCAAACAAAGTTACCTGATGACCGCGACGAACAAGTTCATCAGTCAAGCGACTCACTACCAGTTCTATTCCTCCATAATTAGGAGGTGGAACCCTTTCCCATAAGGGGGCGACTTGAGCGATTTTCATAAGTTTTTTCGGTTCAGTCTATGAAATTGTTCTCAATATAATGAGTTGCATCATTATTGTATGAGAACAGAGCATTTGTACTTACTCTTTTGACATTTAAATTAACCTAACAGGCTACCAAAAGCGCAATAACGGTTAACCGTAGCGCAAATTTGCTACCGACAAATCTAACGGACTATCGGCAAAAGTTAACACTGAGCTATGCTTCTAACCTATAACCAATCAATTACTTGTTGCATCTGTCTTCGGGATCATAATGAAGTAGAATATTTTGTAGTATAACTTACAAAATTGAATATTTAGTAGCTGAAAACACTAAAATATGGAATGGGATCAAGTCATTAAAGCTTCGTTTAAACGTAATTGGGAAATGGAATAGAAATTATAAATGTTAAATGATTGTACAACAATTACATAATTAGTAATTAGTAATTTGTAATAACTCTGATAACTAACTAATGAAAATCGCTACTTGGAACGTCAACTCAATTCGCACTCGCCTCGAACAGGTTAACGATTGGTTAACCCTAAATCCCGTTGATCTTCTCTGCTTGCAAGAAACCAAAGTTGTGGATGCCGAGTTTCCGCGATCGCCTTTTGAGCAGCTGGGCTATAACCTTTATATATCAGGACAAAAATCTTATAACGGCGTAGCCCTGATTAGCCGCCAGCCACTCCTAAACGTAAGTAGCGGGTTTAGGGCGATTTTGCCAGATTTACATCCCGAATGGGATGAGCAAAAGCGGGTGATTACAGGTGTAATTGATGGTGTTCGGATTGTGAATTTATATGTTCCCAATGGCGCAGCAGTAGGAACTGAAAAATATGAATACAAACTGCGCTGGTTGACAGCACTAGGCGAGTATTTGCGATTGCTCGTGCTGTCACAACCTGCAATTTGTGTGTGCGGAGACTTCAACATCGCACTGGAAGACAAGGATATTCACGAACAAGTGAGTACAGAAAATCACATTATGGCAACAGATACAGAACGCCAAGCCTTACGGGATATTCTGACACTGGGATTTGCCGATGCTTTTCGCAAATTCACCACAGAAGGCGGAAATTATAGCTGGTGGGATTATCGTGCCGCCGCCTTCCGTCGCAACTTAGGTTGGCGGATTGACCATCACTATCTCACACCCGTGCTATATGAGCGTGCTAAAAGTTGCATCATTGATGTGGCACCTAGGAAATTAACCCAACCTAGCGATCATGTGCCAGTAATTGTGGAATTTTAAATGGAGCTGCGAGGTTTTTGACAAAACCTAACCAAGAAAAACTTTATAAGCTACGAAAAATCAAGCCTTTTCAATCCCTATTTCTGTTTTCGTCCACATCTGGGCTGAATGCCATAAACAGCTTGCTCCTTTACTCATCAAATAAAAGCATTCCCTAACTCAGTGCCAAGTGTAGCCAGAACAACATCTTTAGCGTGTTCGGCAGCACTACGAGCACTCTCAGCCAAGATTGTATCTGTGTTAGGCGTTAGTTTGGGGGCTGATACTAGATAGCCTAAACACTTTAGATAGTTATCTGTAAGGTTTAACAGTGAGAGACGTTTGATTGTAGCACTATCACCACTGTGGAAGGCTTCTATAGCTTGTTTTTGTTGCTCTGTAGCTGGTTCACCCAATACATTCAGAATGGCTTCTACAGCTGCTTGAACACGCTCAACAGTTATATCTGTGTTGACGGTTGTAACCATTGCTTCAACTCCTAATGATATAATCGGTTTGTTTATTTCGGTCGAACTGCGGCAAATAGATAGTCGTAAAAACCAGCGGGAAGTTGTAGGAGCAGGCAATACAGCCTTTTTTCTCCAGGCTATAAGTCTATTTACAAACGGTCGCACTATTTTTTTATATAAGTGCGGTTAAAATTTGCTATGCGATTACCTACTTTCCCCTAGAACTGAGGTGAAGAAAGCGATCGCCCTCATCCACGTTGACTAATACCATTAAATGTTGCCACAGCGATAGTCAGTAGACCGAAAACTTTTGCGTTAGCGTACCCCTACTAGACAAGCAAGCTACGCAAAGCGTTCCGTAGGAAAGCTCACTGTATTCCTACGTCCAAGCAAGCTACGCGTAGCGTCTGTCTGCGACACGCTGCGCGAACGTAGAGAAGGTATCGTTCTGAGGAACAAACTAAAAATCAGATTGGCGATCACAACTATTAACTCCCAGTTCGCCTATTTTTTCTGGAGTTAGAATAAAGGCTACTCAGGGGTGAAAGATTGACCACCTGGACGGGACTCTCCTAAGTGAGCTTATGACGCAGCAGAGATTACCTGACCGATACGCTTGAGAATTTGCAAAACACTGTACAGTTCTCTGGCAGATGCAAACGGTGCGAAGACCCTTGACAGGTCGTACTGTGGCGTATTTGTTTGCGTCACTTTCACTAATATTATATCGTCGCCATTCGTCACCATACCGAACACAGGTTTATTGGGGTTGGGGTTAGCCATCAGGTAAGCTAGGGCTTGCGGTACAGCTGACCAAACCGAAAGCGTGGTTTTTTTTGACTCTAACACCATGACCCAGAACTGATCTTGCAGCACTAAAACATCAATCCGTCCGCGCAGTATCTCCTCGCCATCAT
This sequence comes from Nostoc sp., assembly GCF_036916575.1. Lineage (GTDB taxonomy): Bacteria > Cyanobacteriota > Cyanobacteriia > Cyanobacteriales > Nostocaceae > Nostoc. Next base: position 12,691 of record NZ_JBALGC010000092.1, on the reverse strand, counting down.
TCAGCACCAGTTCCACGGATGATTCAGCCTTAATCCGAAAAGGAGGATCGTAAAACCCGGAGAATGCAAGAATTGGTGACACCAGTAACAAAATTACTGTCCCTTCTAGTAAATCACTTCCGGCACGGTGATAGATATATCTACGCCGCAGGACATCCACAGAAGCTTTTTCCGCTTCTGTAATTTCAGGTAATCCTTCATACCACTCCGGGAAAAACTGCTCATTTTCAACGCGGACGAAACCGAATCGATTTTCTGCATCCAATAGAGTGGTAATCGCTTCTGTAATCGCTGCGGTCTGTGTCATTAGTTCTAGGTAACAGTACAGTTGCGAGGCTATATGAGAGCATAAGCCCATCTTTATTATCGTCAATTGGCGCGATCGCTTAGAAACTAGTAGATACTGATGTAGATATATATAAAGTAAGAATGAATGTTGTTGCACTATGTCGCAGATAGTGCAAGGGTAGGGTTTGGGAAGTTATTGTAAGTTTATTGACAGTTATTGAGTAAGATTACCGATAATTTAAAATTATTCAATCCCCGTCAATCAATTTAGGGGGTAATATATATCCTTAGAATTAGGATTAAGATAAGGACGCTGCAAATCTATTAAGTGTCGCGTAAAGTGTTGGTCAATAACCCTTATCCGTTCCTCCATCGCATTCTTACCTTTTTGCCAAGCTTCTAATAAAGCATTAGCGACGATTTGGCAACGGTTCATCCCAAAACTTTCTTGTGCCGCAAATTTTTGGGTTGGTTCTTCGGCTAAACCTAATCCTGGTGCTAAAAATTTTGTAAACAAGGGGATTTCGGGCTGGAAATGAAATTGATTTTCTAGATAAATAGCCTGAAGGATTGTGCGGATTGCTGGATAGTCGTGGAGTTCAAAGTAGAGTAGCCCCGAATCATAGCGTCCGTATGCACAGGGATTGTGAAGAACCTGAAAGCTAAAGGGAATCGAGGCTGCATTCAATTGCAGTGTCAGGTTTTCCATGAGAGCGATCGCACCAGATGCCGTAAAGTTAAAGTAAATTCGCCCTGCTCCCAAATCAGCATCAGGGTTGCTTTGGCGTTCCTGTCCAACATTACTAACTGCCAAGTAACAGCCATTTTGCAGCCGATTTTTGGGCATCCAGATTGCTACCATATCACCCACTTTGGTAGATTTCTTACTGGATTCTAAATGGCAGTCTGGCTCAACATAAAGTGTTAAACCGCCTTTAGTCACCGCCATAGTACCATCAGGTTCTTTCCGCAACACCTGCCATTGAGGGTCAAAGTAACCTATGCCGTGATTACACTCGTGCAATTGCTCGTAAAAGTTCCAATCAATCTCTAAAATGGAATTATCTGCTAAATTATCCTTTGGCGGGCGATTAGTACTATCACTATTGACTGCCAAAGTACTTTGCAGGGAGCCATTGTAATAGATCCCATAGAGAAAGTTTCGCAGCAATAGAGTGAGATACTTTTGTTGTAAATCTACAGAATTGTGCTGAAATCTGTCGGCTATTTTAGTCGGCAGAGCAAAGGGTTGATAATTGGGATGGTAAATACAAAAATTTGACTCAATCTGGATATTTTTAGCAATGTCGAATAGAGAATTTAGCGATTGATTGATAGAGTAATTTAGCATTAATCCATTTACAACTCAAACTTTAAAATTACAAATTATGAAACCACTATGGGGCAGAAATCTTCTGAGATTTCTCATAGGATAAAGAACATACAGAACAATTCAAAATGTCTAATTGAATTTAAAAGTCAGCTTTTAAATTGTTCTGTTACCTGCCATTAACAACCGCGAAGCCGAGTTTTTTCGTAATAAATGCGAAGTAACTGCTGCTCTTTTACAGGTTGAGAAAGTTTATGGATTTTTGCTACAGGATTCAGGATTTCTGACTGCGATATCCCGAAAATAGTCAGTACAGCTTGCTCCGGCATAATCAGTAAACTTTTAGCTACTTGGAGCATACAGATGTTAACATTATTAAATGATTTATGGTTCGTAATTATATCCTGAATTTGATGAATCAGTGCCAGCCCCGCAAATTGGATAACGCGCAAAATAAAGTCAGTGCGGTATTCCAAAATCATGGGAAAGGCATTTATATAAGCCCTAATTAGGGCAATAATTGAAGGTTGTAAAATCTCTAAAGGTGTTAACGCCAGATGTAGAGATTCTTCTAACTCAATGGTGGGGTCCACTACGAGACTCTTAAGCCAAATTCCTAAATAGCTTGCCAGCAAAGTTCCTAAATCAAAGGCTGGATCTCCCCAAGAACAAGCTTCCCAATCAATTAGTTGTACTAGGCAATTGTCTAATTTCTCCCACCTTGAATGAACTAAAATGTTGTTCAATTTTAGGTCGTTGTGAGTCAAGCAGCAAGGATTCCAGTCATATGCCAAATCTGCGATCGCTGATTCCAAACTCTCGTACTGTTGGTAGAGAACATAGAATTTCAGCGCATCTGTGGGAACAGTTCCAAAAATCTCTGGCCCAATTGACCCTACCCCTTGCGCCGGATTGTAAAAGCCATAGCGAAACTCTCCTTGGGGAGCAGTTGCCATAAAATCCTTATATTCTCGGCGGTTGAAGGTTGCACGATGCAGTCCCGCCAAAGTAGTGCCGATCGCAAAAGCAATTTGTTGTGGAAAAATCTCATTGTTGTGGTAGAATATCGCAAGCTCCAGATATTCACTCAGGTAATTGCGAACGAGGATAGAATTTTCTTCGTCAAAATGCACTACTAATGGTGCGTAGTTTACAGCCGTAGGCATCGCTGAAATATTGCTGAGAACTGGAAACTGCTGGAGCAATTGGTGAAACAGCCATTCCTTAAACAACTCATGGGGCGGCGCATCATTGTTGATGTTACGTTTTTGTTTAAGGAGCAATTTCTGATTATCTGCTAAAGTCACTAGTAAATCGAAATTGTTATTGCTACTTCCTGGCAACTCAGATATGTCTGATGCGCCATCTTCTAAGCTACACAGACCTGCGTCTTGTAGATACTGGATAACGTTATGAGAAGACAGTGATAATACCATGTATTATTTCCTACTTCAAAAATTACTTAAATTTATCTGTGTCAAATTTGCTTGGTCTTAGCAGCTTTCGTAGATAGTGTGTGAATAACAATAGAGATTTGTACAATCTACTAATATCCCATATTTGAGATAAAAACCTGCCAAAATGGCACCAAGTGCTTTACAATTGCTTTAAAATTTACTCCCAGATACCGTGACATCTTTACACTTTATCAGCATAGTTACTTAGATACATCTAGAGCAAGTTTTGTGGTTGAGCCTTCTAATTAATTAGTCATTAGTCACTTGTACTGAGCGACTTGTGCCGAGCAAAGCCGAGGTAAGCCGTAAAGCCTGCGACATAGCTACGCTTAGGGCGCAGCCTAAGAAGAGAAGTATTAGTCATTGGTCATTGTTTTTTGGTGCATACTCCGCCATTTATTGGCGGAAAAACTAATGATTAGGACTAATTCAAACCACGTTAAAGAGTGAGCGTGGTATTTCTCTTGGATTAATGACTAATGACTCTCGCGTTGCGGTTTTATCTAGCTCCATCTCCTTTTTTTGTGGCAAAGAAGCATCCCCAGCAAAAAACTGATTGGCGGCAGATGTTGTTTGATGTTCAGTAGTCATCCTGAAAGCAGCGAAGAATTTCAGTAATCCTTCGCGGTAGGAAGCATGACGTTCAAGGCTATTATTTTTATTTATCATCACATAGCCAAAAAAACCGGACTTTTTAGGCAATTAGTAATTATTTTTTTCTTTAATTTTCAGAATTTATGTCTGGAAACCTTGTTATCAGGTCATTTGTGTCACCTACAAAGTGTAGATGACTATAGGCAATCAAAGATAACGGCTACATGAGTGCATCTTATGGAACTGCACTTTTGTTAAGTGCGTTTGTCTGGGAGTCAGTTCTCCTTCTAAAATTTCCAGGGTTTGGATGCTGACTATGGCTTTCTGGTTATTGTAGCGAACGTGAAAGTGTGGCGGTGGATGGTCGATTATAGTACATTGTGATGATAATTCCGAAAAAACGGCTAATTTCTGGCATTCTTTCATCCCCTGGTTTCGATATCGTATAAGTGGCATAAGGTGAGGAGTTTTTGCTTGAGGCGATCGCGCACATTCTCCGGCGATATCACCACACAATCTGGCGCATACTGCATGACTTCGCGGCTAAACCAAAAGGTACTAGATACTCGCCTGATGACTCGCCGGACTCGCGCTTTATCTGGTAGCCACTCATTAGTATTGTCTTCTGGTTTAGCTTGATAGGCAAAAGCCAAACCAGCAAATAGATGCATTTCCACTTCTATCTCAGCTAAATTAGCTCGCCACTCACCAGAAATTGGCATGACAGCAGCTTCTGTAATCCTGTCTAATCGTAAACTCCAGTTGTGAAGTAGTTCTGGTAGATCAAAGTTTCCTTCTGTCTCTTCGCACCAGCAATCAAGATATAGCCGCTTTTCGTGAGGTGTAATTTTGGCATGGCGAACAGTAAAATTAAACACACGCTCTGCTGCATCCTGATAGGAAAGCTGAAACGGCTGTTCGCGCAATATATAGCGGTCTATCTCTAAGCGCCAAGATGGGGGCAAATTCTCTAAGAAACGTTCGATTTCGCCTCGCAGCGGTAATGATAGTTCGCTGCGTTCCAGAAGTAAGTTCGCAATGATTTGGGCTTGTTCAATTTGCCCGATGTCTGTCAAAGCATTGATACATCTATGTAATGCCCTAATGCGTGGTTCTTTCCAATCGTTATTGTTACCGATGAGTAACTTACGTTGAGCGATCGCTTTAATTAACTTAGAGATGTTAGGCTCCTCTCCCCACATCATACCGAATTCACGAGCGATCGCTTCTAGCTCGGCTTTATCACGTTCTGATATCGACAGTGTAATAGATTGACCTTTTCGATTCATTAAAAATGTCCGTATACTTTGTACATATTTTCTCTTGTCAACTTCTATTTTGCGTGTCAATATAGTTTTTAACAACCAGTTACGGACACTATTTAAGTAAAGCAAACAACTCGCACCAATGGTGCGAGAAATTAGCTAGAGAGATTTTTTACTCATCCATCAAACTGCAACCATTGGTTGCAGCAAATACTTGAACTTAAAATTATGGTTCAAAATAACCTATTTTCCCGAATTTCTATAGACCCAAATATTTGTTTTGGTAAACCTTGCATTCGTGGACATCGGATTTGGGTTTCTTTAATTCTTGACCTTTTATCCGCAGGAGAAACAATTGATACCATTCTTGAAGCTTATCCAGGCATCGAAAAAGAAGACATACTAGCTTGTATTGCCTATAGTGCGGAGATGATAAGGAATGTTTTTGCAGATTCTTACTAATTTAGTGTATGTGTAACCATGCCAGATTCTCTCCGATTTTCAGAATTGAGAGTAATTTATGAAAATAAAACTCTTTTCCACATGGTCAAAATATTCCCAAACTTCAGTTTCTCATATTAAACTTGTTACCCATCAACAAGAAGTTTGGGATGCTATAAAAACTTATCAAGTTGTCTTTGATACTGCTCTAACTGGTGACGGTAAAACTTTAGCTGCTCTTCTTCCAGCATTTTATGAACGTGAATTAGGACTAGGACAAGGTTTATTTAACTATCCTACAAATGAACTTATTCGCGATCAAGCCAAACAAATAGGAAAATGGAAAAATGAATTTAATATTGATTTACAAATAGGAGAACTCACAGGAGCTAAATTAGCTTCATATATAAGCGCAGAAGGCTTTAATAAGCTGGAAACATTAAGAAATTTTGCTAATGATAATAAGATAGTCGCAACCAACCCTGACATTTTTACTTTAATTCATCGTTTATACTATGATCGCAGAGGAGGTAACAAAGCTCGTTTAGCTGAAAGTTGGTTTAATAAATACCGCTATATAGTATTTGATGAATTCCATATTTTTAATGCACCACAGATTGCTAATGTTCTAGATGGTATCGCATTTAACAGAGCAAGTTTAGGAGATCGTTTTGCAGGAAAATTTCTTTTTCTTTCTGCTACCCCAGATAATGTTTTATTGAGAGTGCTTGATAAAGCAGGAATTACTCCAAAAATTATTAAGGGTGAGTATGAGCATGATTTAAAAAGAAGTGATACTAATCGGAGAATTTTACATGAAGTTGATTTAGATTTAGTTACTTCTGAGCAAAACAATGGGGGAATTGAAAATTGGGTTTTTGAAAAGTTAGAATACATCAAGCAATTCTTTTCTCAATATCCTAAATCTAAAGGGCTTATCATTGCTAACAGTGTATTTGCTGCCAAGCGAATAGTCAGAACTTTAGAGAATGCTAATTTGGGCTTAAGCATAGGAGAAAATACAGGTCTCACTGGTGCAAAAATTAGAGAAGATGCAATGAATCAACAATTGATTATTGCAACTTCCACAGTTGATGTAGGTGTAGACTTTGCTATAAATTTTTTAATTTATGAATCTTTAGATGCTGGTACATTTATTCAGCGTTTAGGCCGACTAGGAAGACATGATGGATTTACTACTTACCAAGCAATAGCTTTAGTTTCAGATTGGGTAAAAGATAAGTTTTGTGAGTTCTATAGCAATAAAACTGAAGTAGACAGAGAAAGTTTTTTTCAAACTGTTAGGGAGAAAGTATATCAAAAGCCCCAAGAATTTCAGCGATATTTAAGCCGTTGGGGTTGTGTTCTCTCAACAATTAGATATTGCTTTCTTAGCCAACAAAAGGATCAATATCAAACTCTGATTGAGCGTTATTCTCAGGAAGCTACGCGGCTTGTTGGTGCAACTCCCAAATGGTGTAGGCTGAATGAACTCAAAGAGCACAAAATTATTATTAAGGATTTGGAGACTTTTCGAGGTGCAGGACAGTTAGATATATGGATTAATGATCCAAATACAAATGCTGTCAGGAGTATTAGTTTATTACGTTTACTTGCAGGAACAGATTTTGAACTTATTTCAGAAGATGAAGCTCAAGAAATTAGCCGAAATTTAAATGAACCTTTTTATAAAAATAATTTAGGATTCTATGCACGAATTACACAATACTTAAGTACCTATAAACTTATAGAAGTAAATTTTATAGATTATTTAGATAGGTTAAATCTCAATATAGCACAAGAGAGAAAGGGATTTTTCATACAGAGTCGGCATAGAGAAATTAAAAAAATAAATGAACAACTTAAATGTTTACCTCTTACAACTTGCGTTGCAGACCCTAGCAAATACGATATTAAAGCATTGCGTCGTATTTATAGATTACCTGCCTTATTTGAATTACACAAAGTAATAGACTTCAGTCGAAAACAATATTCTGTGGCTTTTGGATTAGATGCACTACTTTTAGACAGTCTTCTTTATTGGCAAAAAACAAATGAAATATTTATAGCAGGAGAGTAAAAGATGACAGATGATTTTGATTGGTTACTACCTGATAGTTATAGAAAACCAGTTATACCTGAAAAAGAACCTCCTTTAGTAGTTTTAGCATTGGATACTTTGAATAATGCTGAAGATAAAGTTTTGCGAGATTGGATAGAAAAGGTATTTCCTAATATTCTTGATTACTTTAGCCTCAAACCAGCAAAAGGAATGAGTTTAGAAGCAGCTGAAAAACTAGCTGTTAATGTCAAAACAGAGAAAAAAGACAAGATTCTTACTAAATTAGTTGAACATAAAGACCAAAGTTTAGCTATACACCTTTTAAATGCAGCTGTTGGTGGTTGGACTCTAGTTAAATTAGCAAATTTAGATGAGCTTGAACAACGCCTGTATTTAGCAGCAGTTACTCTACACGACCTCAATAAAATTGTACTCACGCAATTAGGTAACGTGCGGATGGATGGTAAGGAATGGGATAAATACCATCATTATTTTAATGTTTGGGCTGAAACTTTAGGACTATGGAAATTTATTAGCGGTGAGTATTGGCAAGATATAGCTTTTCTTGCTCAAAATGCTGAAGATGCAAGAGGAGCAAATTTGACTCTTGCTAACTTCCAAGAAATACAATTAGCCCCAGAACATTTGATGGATTTAGCTGAATTTGTTCGCTTTGCTGATTTATTAGCTTCTATGGCTCATCGTCCAGATAGTTTATATCAAGAAAATATTCAGGCAATTGTACGACGCAGGTTAAAGGATAAATATGTTATTCGCCATCATCGTACTATAGAAAACCGAGGACTATTAACTCAAACAATCCACAATGCAGTATTAGAGAAAGCAAGGGAAGTTGGATGGAAAGCTTTTTTATTCTTCCCTGATGGCATTACATATTTTGCACCAAAGGATAGTGAGAAACCAGATTTATCAAACCTTGCTGAAATAGTGCGATCGCACATCTTAAAAACTGCTGCTAAGGGTTTGGGTAGTTTAATTTCTCGTCAACCCAAAGGTATTATCAGTTGCAAACCAGATATGAAAGAAGTGGCTGATGTTGAACTTGCAGCAGAAACTCTTATTCGTCAGGTTTTTAATATACTTGGTGAAAAGCGAACTCCTGTAACTGGTGAGAGAAGAGAAAAAATCAAGTTACTTCCTGAATTAGTAAATTTAGATTGGAATTATCCCGCTAATTTACAGGTAGATAGGTTAGCAGAAGGAGCCAGAGGATTAGTAGACATTCTCAAAGAATACTACGGAGTAAGTGAAGAGAAGGCTATCCAAGCTTTACTTAATGCTTTAGATATGAACGAATATGTAGAAGCTTTACAGCGTATACCTGCTCTTGGCGGTGTACCTCATGGTTGGTATTTTTTAGCTGGTCATTATCTCGGTAAAAATGGCAGCTTAAATGATGCTGAACTTGAAAATGTAATGATAAAAGTTATCCGCCAAGTTATCACAGAATGGGGTAAACCAGTACAATTAAGAGCGTTTGCTTTTCTTGATGCTTATATTGCTCAAGTATTAGATATCAGCAATAGTGATAAACAACATGATTTTGAAAAAGAGTTAAATCGCTACCATCGTAATAAAGCCAATCGCAAACGTGAACCAATATGTGCTGTTTGTAATAGTGCCTTTGATGTACGAGAGGAATTTTCTAGTTATACCAACAAGCGAGTGACTAGCCTTTCTAAAGAGTCTTTACGTGGCATTTGTACAGTTTGTCAAGTAGAAAAACTACTTCGCAGTTATTCTTTACGCCGAAGTTTAGAAGCAGAGGATGATGTTGTTTATCTGCACCTTTACCCAGATTATTACTTCACACCAGAAACGGCTCTCATAATGAATCGAGCCTATAAAAGCTTTGCTCAAAATGTATTTTCTGATTTAGATAAAGAATTAGCTAAACATAGTTATAACCCTAAATATATCCCTCGTGCAGATGTTTTTAGGGTAGGTACTGATTCTAAAGAAAATGAGAAGCGGCGACTTGAAAAAGTGGAATATTTAGAAGGACAAATGCACGGCTATTATCTTTTGGGGATTCCAGCGTTATTTAAGAAACCAACTGATACAGAAGTATGGCATATACCAGCACTACTAACGCTAATTGCACCTTTAACCTTTGGGGTTAAAGTAGTTGCTAGTCGTTCAACTCTTCCACCATACGATTCAGGAACAGATTTTAAAGAAACTGCGGTTTTGGATGGTGTACATACCTATTGGCAACACAGCATCAGAAAATCTAGTTTCCGTCTTGATGAGTTAACAAATGTTATTCCTGCTGCATTCTCTGTGTATGCTCTGACATCTCAAGCATACCGTGATAGTAGAAATTTTCCTGTATGGAATGCTTTAAATAATGTTTCTCAATCTTTGGATACTAGTCTTTTGTATGTGTTCTATTATGCAGAACGCATACTCGAAAATATTAAAAAGGAGGAGCGCAAAAAAACAACTCAACTTAATGATCCATCAATTATTGTTTCTGCAAAATTGTTGAACTACTACCAACTTTTGATTAATTATTACCAATGTAATAACCCTATGCAAATGATTGAAGCATTAGTGAATAAATATGCTCGTTTTTATCGAGCTTCAGGTAAACATTCCTCAGCTTATACAAGACTTCGACCTTTAAATATAGCCGCAAAAGTTATCTTAGAAAGTCAGCCTAATACTGCTGAAGGTGACCTGCAATTAATGATAGAGGGTTACTTGTTTTCTCTAGTAGATGGTGTACTAAATAACAATAACGAAGGTTATATCCCATCGGAAGCAGTGAAGGATAAAAGCCAGCGTCAAGCTCTGATTGAAGACTTTGCTCAATACTTTGTCAAAGAAGTATTTAAGAACTATTGCAGGGCTGAAAGATCACTTCTAAGACAAAATATCAATCTTATTCGTCATGCGGCAGAAGCTTGGTATATCAAACAGTACATCAAAAAACCTGAAGAAAAAGCACAAAATTTAGAAAATAAGGAGTCAAATTAATGTTTGAACAGTACAAAAAACATTTTCAAGAATTTATTCCTCGCATTCCTGGAGCCAAATATGCTCACTTTTTAATTCTGCGAGAAACTGACTCTTATGCAGTATTTAAAACTGATGGAGAATTAAATGTAGCTAGAGTTAGAGCAGGAATTAATAATTCACAACTAATTAGTCGTTTAGTACTTTTTAAACGTAAACAAACTACTCCTGAACGCTTAACAGGGCGTGAACTATTGCGGCGTTATGAAGTTTACAACTACATAAAAACCCAACATAAAAAAGACTGCGCTTACAATGAAAATCCTTGTGGAGTTTGTCCTGACTGTGTTGTTTACGGTTATGCTGTGGGTAAAGGTGGTGCAGATAATTCTGGTTCAGAGAAATCCAAAGTTTTTATAGATTCAGCTTACGCTGTTCCCAAATATGAAGAGTCCCACGGAACTTTTACGCTGAATGCACCCTATGAAGATGGAACTATGACGCAAGGAACGGACACTACTAACCGTTTCAGTGAACAAGACCATGTTTTACCAGAAGTTCCTTTTCCCAGCGTAGTTACATTACGCGACCCAACACCAAATACTTTTTTATATCTGTTAAATAATTTGTACCGTACTAAACGTTACGGTGCTCAAACTACACGCACTGGACAGATGCGAAATAAGGTTGTAGCAATAATATTTGCTGATGGCGAAATTTTCAGCAACTTGCGCTTAACTCAAAAAATTTACGACATTATCGGAGATGTCTTACCTCCTTATAGGCTTGATTTTATCAAAGAAGCTACCGAACAAGCTGTGAATGAATTAATTCAAGAAGACGGAGTTTTTTATGAATTAATTGCAAAAGAAGCACTTGTATCTCTTCAAAATGAAGCTCAATCTATTCTTGCAGATGAGGCTAGTTTCCAACAATGGATGAATTCATTGACAGAAGAGACTTTAAATTATGCAAAAGCATCGGGTGTTCTTAAAGAAGAAAATCCAGAAAATAGCAACACTAGCAGCAGAAGTAGAAGGAATAAAAATAAGACGGCTGAAGATGAGGAAGCATAATGTATGCACATTTACCGTCTTCTCATTACTTTACAAGACCCATTATATTTTGCTACTCGTGAATTAGGTAGACTTTATGTAACAGAGCAATATTTACATAATTATGCTCTGACTTACGCTCTTGGTTTAGCAAAAAGCAGCTATTACGATGCAGAACATATACCGCATTACGAAAGAGAGTTAGAACCTCTCAATCAGCAAGGTATTTATATTACACCTGCACGTCCTTTAAATTCTGCTTATGTGACGCACACTTATAAATTTGCTAACCTCTCTTACCATGTCAAAATGGATAAAATCAGCAAAAATATCCCAACATTTGGACGTATCCGTGAATTAGCGCCTGAAAGTCGATTTGAGTTTTTTGTCATTTCCCAAAAAGAACTCAAATTACCAAAGTGGATTCGCTTGGGTAAATGGATGAGCAAGGCTGAAGTGACGGTTGAACAATTACAGAAACCTAAAATTGCTGAAGGTATATTCACTTGTACCCATCCATTAAATCCTTTAGATATCATGTTCACTAATCAAGTAATTAGCTATGATCTTGTGAATATGCCTCCAGTTAGCTTAATTCAGAATGTCCAAATGCGAGGTCAATACTATCATTTTGATGGTATTCAAAGCTTAAAAATTCCAGCGCGGATGGAATATCGTTTTCGGAGTTAATTACTTCCCAAAACCTTTGCCACGGGTTTTATTTTTTGTCGGTTTTATCGTCATTAACTCTGCTTTAAAACCTCTGGAATCTTGCAACATTAACTTACGAATTCGCTGGCGTTGGTAAGTCTGCACCTCAGCAGCTAAGGGATGAGTAGGGTCAATTTTTAAGTGAGTGATAGAAGAAACATATTTTTCTTTACTTTCAGGATTATTTGGCTCTTTTAATCCGCACATGATCCCACCTTCATCTCCTGAATAGCCAACGAAATCAATTTCAAATTCTTTGTCTGGATCAGCGTTTTCTCCTTTTTGCTTTAATGTCTTCAAAAACTCCTTTCCAGCCCGTGCTTTAATTGGTAAGCTCTCTTTTAATTTTTCAGTAAGTGCCTTTGCTGCATTGTAATCATCAATTCTCATCGCTCTAGCTCTTTATTTCAGTTTAAACCTCATCCATCTTGAAAACTGGAGTTTTTCTAGAAAACATATTACTGTGAATAAGTGGGTGTAGAGAATGAAACAGGAATGCTCAAAGT
>NZ_JBALGC010000091.1:0-5026 GCF_036916575.1 Nostoc sp. | reverse complement strand
GGCAGTAGTAATTGCTCCACCATTACTAGTAAAGATGCTGCCTGGACTTGGGGATGCAGCAGTAAAAGCGACTGTGCCATTATCGTTGATTGCATTAAAAGGACGGATATCGAAAAAGTCCTGATTATCCCTACTGTTAACGATTGATGTAAAAGTAAAGCTGCCGGCTTGTACTGAGTTAACATTTATCGTCACTAGGCTTAAGAAGCTACCAACTATAGCAGCTAAAAATTTTGGAGAACTACCCATGTTAGTATCTGCTTATTAGTTACTTTTTTGACTAAATTAGTATTACCATAGAATAAGTATTCGACAGCAGTTAGTTTATGGGATGGCTCAAGCGCCCGCCGTAGGCATCGCTCCCACTTGGGCCAGAACTGAAAACCTTATCACTCCCCATCCTTAACCTCTAACTGATAAGGGACTTCCAAGAAATAAAATATACAGCTATTAAAAATGATAATCATTACAGAGAGGGGAGTCTTGGGTTGCCGTTGGCAATCCAAGACTCCCCAAATACACATAAAAAATCTGCACTTTCTTGGGATCAAGAGTGCTATTTAATGGTGTAGTATTATTAGTTATTGTTAAAAAAATTGAATAACTAGTTTTTTTAATTATGTTGCTCTATAGCAAATATCAATAAACCACTTCCCTAAATTCGGAAAAGTTTCATGGTTTGAATCAGTTAATCGGTTGATTTTGTTCTCAATTTTTAACATAGCTTCTTTAGTCAGTCTAACTCCTAACTCATAAGTTTTAGTGATTAGTTTAACAATATTTTATTTTCTGGAAGTCCTTAAAAATTTGATTGTGCCTGAGAATGTCGTTTTGTTATTTCAACCACCTTACTGTCCAGAACTCAATCCGATTGAGCGACTGTGGGAACATCTCAAAACCGATCTTAAATGGGCTTCGTTCCAAACACTTGATCAACTGCAAGCCAAAGTCGATCAACTCTTAGCTGAGTTAACACCAGAAGTAATTATGTCCATTACGGGGTATTCCTTCATTCTCGATGCCCTATCTGCCCTCAACACCATTTAAATTGGTATTAGGTGCATACAACACACGAGCAGGCAGACCTCCAGCTGTGGTGGAGAATGGGGAGGTCGTATTGTTGATCTCGAAAGATACAAGCTTAAATCCCAAACTCAGAATTGACCCTGATATGCTACGAATTCAGGCTTGTGTTGAGCCATTGTAGGTATTTCAGCTAACAACCATAATGCCCACGTTGTGCTACAGCGTGGGTTTTTTGTGAGATGCTTGCACCAAGAGCTAAAGCTTAATTACCCATGTGATGTATTTGTTGATAGCCCTTTTTCCATAGGTAATTGAGGGATTAGGGATTAGGGATTGGGGACTGGGGACTGGGGACTGGGGATTGCGGCAATCAGTTAGGAGTTAGGACTGCGATAGCGCAACCCCGCTGTCTTGCGATCACACCTAACTAAAAGCTTCAATGATGGTTTGGTAAGTCAGCTGATAGATATCGGGGTTTTGGTCGCTAAGTCTGTTGCCTGCGACATTCAATGTTGTTATCTGATTGTTTGACGTCCAGCGATACAATTCTTGGGCGTTTGGGTTTACGATCAGAAATTTCCTTAACTTTCTGGACGTGGAGATAGTTACCTTGCCCCCAGGACTCCCCTCAAAACCAAACCACACTGTCGCATCGGCATCTGCAACATTTTTAATAGTCCGTGGGCGGTAATTATAGCTTTCATGTTCAACCAGCCCAAAATCAAGAAGCGACGGATCGCTACCATCGGAACCATCAGGCAAACATATCCTCCACCCTTTAGGAGCTGTACCACCAGTAGAAATTCCCAAAGCTTTAGCAGCATCCAGCCCAGCCCTGTCTGCTCCTGTTTGCCCTCCAGAAATAATTTTTTGCAGTCTATAATTCATGGTTTAAATACGCAGATGGGAAAATTTCGCATTGACTGGAAAATCCGATGGCAAATAGCAAAGGCATAGCAATGCTGTGCCCTCGTGAGTAAATGAAACTGCGATCAAGCTACAGCTGTTTGTTCCTCTACCACCTTTTTTGATTCTGGCATCCACACAAGTAGTTCTCCAGGCTGGCATTTTAAAGCTTCGCAGTATTTTTCTAGGGTTTCACTTTCCAACCTTGATGGCATAATTTTTGAGTTTTTGTGCTTAGAAACTGTAACTGGGTGCATCCCTGTTATTTCTGCGAGTTCTTTGTAATCAACCTCTCTGTCAGCCATCAGAACAGCCAACCGCTACTTTATAGCCATTGCTCTTTGGGAATTTTTCACAGCGCTTACTTTATTAGTTTAGCTTTTAGTCCAGTGTACCCATAAGCTTTACTAATTAACAGGTTAGTCTTTAAGGCTAAATGATTAACTACCATTAAATAGCACTCTTGATCCCAAGAAAGTGCAGATTTTTTATGTGTATTTGGGGAGTCTTGGATTGCCAACGGCAACCCAAGACTCCCCTCTCTGTAATGATTATCATTTTTAATAGCTGTATATTTTATTTCTTGGAAGTCCCTAAATCCGCATTGATGGGTATTCGCTCATCATCCGCCAGTAATAGCCTTTGGGCAGCGACGACACCCTACCACCGCAACGATACAAAAAAATTGGCTCACCAGAGCGCACAACTTTTTTAACTTTCTGCTCTAGGCTAGAGTCTGGGTTATCGCTGTCGTACCAAATAATGTGCGCTTTTCCCAAGTAACCCGCATTTAGCAGACTAGCAAACAACCATTCCATCAGTGATTGAATTTGCTCTTGAGGGACACCGCAGGCTTGTTGCCCGTAGCTATCAATAGTTGGCTGGGCTGGTTTGGGTTTGAGGAAGTTTAAGAATGTAATGACGGCGAGAAACGCAACTATTACCAGGGTTCCCATTTGTTGAGGCGATCGCTCTTGAAGCCAGGAGTGCGATCGCTCCAGGGGTGTAACTTTTTCTGTTAAGTCTCAAAAGGCTTGCCCATAAAGAATTGTGGATCAAGCACAGCATATACGCAAGAGCAGAATTAAACTCCAGTTGAAAGCAGAATATTAGTTTGATAAGGTGAAGGAGTAAATGGCTTGCAGCTGCGACCAATGTTTAAGATGTCATCAATAATTGCTGGCTTGCTCCCATTCGCCACCGTTACAACTACCTTGGCACTAGCAACAATTATTTTCTATCCATCAAAAACTTTGTCACAAACACCAAGCGACAGGCGCAACACAGTTCCCCAGGCAGGTTGTCTATCTGGGTATCCTGATGACACATATCGAGGTTCGCGCCCAGTTACGCGTTATGAATTTGCTGCTGGCTTGAATACGTGCCTAAATCAGCTAAATCACCTTATTCCCGCTAACAGGGCGGATTTAGCAACGAAGCAAGATTTGGAAATTTTGCTCAAACGACAAAGGGAATTAAACCAACAACTTCGAGAACTCAACGAGCGAGTTGATACCCCAAGAGCTACAAAATAAGTATTCGGTAGTAGTTAGTTTATGCGATTGCTCCTCTACCTCGTTTAATTTTTCCTCTGGTGCGGACACTACGTGAACGCTTGTATTCTGTAAAAGCCATCGCTCCAGAAAGTGTGCAACTTTGAGTCGCTTGATTTTATGAAAGGCGATCACTCTAGGGGTGTAACTTTTCTTGTTAAGTCTCAAAAGGCTTGCCCATAAGGGATTGTGGATCAAGCACGGCATATACGGTACAGTAATTAAAATTTGGTGTTAAAGGTGACAAGGAATGTCTCACATTGCTTTGACGGTTGAAAAAGGAGCTAATGTTAGCCATAACGATGCTTTATCTTTTTTAACCCATCAGCCTACCATACTGCTATTTACCTTATATTAATAGTACCCTTTGGGATAATATTAAGTTTGGATAGATAAATTGTTATTCCACAACAGCATTTAGAACAAAAAGGAAGTCTCTAATGGTCAATAGTTTGACTGATCGTCAAATTAGAAAGGCAACAAACCGTTTTGTTATTGGTACTGCTGCAATGGCTGTTGCTTGCAGTGGCATTGCTTTGATTCCAGCACCTGCTGAGGCCGTTACTCGTAACTATTCATGTAGTGCTGGAGGTTTTACAGGCACAATTCGAGTCGATTACAATCAAGGCATCGGAAGAAATGCAAGCTCAATAATAGAAGTCTCCTATAAAATTAACAAGGGAAGTAATAAAGGCGGAAATAAAGCAAATGTTGGTTATAGTGACGGAGGAACCCTACCCATTAAAAAATTCTATACCGGAGATGCAGGCATCCAAGATAATCAATGGCATTACTTGGGTGGCAGCTATTCACGAGGTTTTGGAAGCGTCGCTGCTAGGTTCGTTTTTGATAAAAGCAGGGCTTCTGATCCTAGTTGTAATGTGAAAATTACATTCTGATAAAAGGATTGAGGTCATCGAAAAAATCGCTTGCATCTGTGCTGGTGTTGGTAGCAATGGGTAGTCTGTGGTTAGTGATCGCAGTTTCCCAAATTTTCCTCTAAGAATTTCAGAAGGGCGACACAGAATAGCCCGCCGTAGACATCGAACCAAAGGCAACTTGTAAACATTGCTGCAAATAATATTAGCGCCCACCTGACTAGAGGTAAGCGCTATTGGTTTATTAAATTCAGAGTATTTCACTTTTGTTGCAGAGAATTCTATTTAACTACTCTAGTTCTGCCTCTAATTCCTTGAATTCTTTGTACTGTCTATCTTTGTGCTGCCAGTATTTATTGACTGTTTCTTTAGCTGCAACTGCACTTTCATATTCATATCCACCTTGGAGAGTTAACCTTTCTCTTACTTTTTTCCGCAGGTCAGAGATAATTTTACCGTTAACTTTGCGGGTTTTAGCCCAATCTAAAATAGTTTGTGGATAAGAACTAGTGCCAATATATTTACCTTGAATAATTTCTGGTAAACTGTAAGCTTTTAGTTCGCTTATCCAATAGTAAATAAATTTGAGGTCTGGGTCTTTTTCGGGAATATTCTTATTTGGGTTATATATGCGAAAAGTATCACTTAAAGGATTAGTAACAC